>DYIZ01000109.1 GCA_020723385.1 Candidatus Aquidulcis sp. | reverse complement strand
TAAATCCATAAGTTGTCAGACAGCTTTGTATGTCACTTTTGCCGCTACTGTTTTAAAACACTATTTGTGCATTTTGTGAATACCTTTGCTGACTTTGCGATTAAATTTCCAAACAGGATAAAACCCCATGGCTCTCGAAATCATCCCCACTCTCTCACAATACATCGTCACCAAAATTCTAAAACAACCCAAGCGTGTGCTGGCGCTCGATGAGAAGCTGCTCTCCTCAGGGCTGATCGATTCCTTCAACCTGGTTGATTTGTCCCTCTTCATCGAGGACACCTTCGGCGTGCGTATCGAAGACACCGAGTTGAACGCGGATACGTTCGATACGTTGAATCAGTTGGCTGAGCTGATACATGAAAGACAGTGATCAGTCATCAGTTATCAGTTTCTCGATGAAATGACTGATCCCTGTTCACCGTTCACTGTTCACTGATTACTGATCACTATTCACTGATCCATCATCCATGAACACCTTCCCCCACAACCTCCGCCATTCCTACGAAACCGCCGCCGATCAGGCTGCCATCCATCTGCTGTTCAACCGCCAGCCCGACCGGGCAATGACTTACCGGGAATTGATCCACGGCTCCGCTGGCTACGCGCAGTCTTTGGCGCAAGCCGGCATCCAACCGGGCGAGGTCGTCATCCTCATTTTGCAGCACGGCGAGGCGCTGATACACGCTTTCTTCGGCGCGATCCTGCACGGCGCGATCCCCTCGATCATGCCGTTCCTCACCGAAAAGCTGGCCCCCGACACCTACCGTCGCTCGCTGGCCGCGCTGTTCGAGATTTCCGCGCCAGCCGCAGTGATCACCTACGCCGACTTCCTGCCCGAAATGCAGGCCGCGCGCCAGCCCAACGATTCACTGCGGGCCGTCCTGCTTGCCGAGCAGATTGCCCCCGTCGAGTCAGTGGATTTTGCTGCCTTGCGCGGCTTCGAGCGCAATCCCGAAGACATCGTCCTGCTCCAACACTCCTCCGGCACCACCGGGCTGCAAAAGGGCGTCGCCCTGTCGCACGAGGCCGTTTTCAACCAGCTCGACAGCTACGCCGAAGCCCTGCACCTTACACCCGAAGACGTTATCGTGAGCTGGCTGCCGCTGTACCACGATATGGGATTGATCGCCGGATTTCTCATGCCCATCCTGGCTCGCATCCCGCTCGTGCTCATGTCGCCCTTCGACTGGGTACGCGCCCCCTACCGGCTGATGCAGGCTGTCTCCCGCTATCGCGGCACCCTCTCCTGGCTGCCAAATTTCGCCTACAACTTTTGCGCCCAGAAAATCCGCGAGCGCGATCTGGAGGGCGTAGATTTGTCGAGCTGGCGGGCGATCAGCAACTGCTCCGAGCCGGTGGTTTTCAAAAGCCACCAGATGTTCCTGGATCGCTTCCGACCCTATGGACTGCGGCCAGAGGCGCTGGCGACCTGCTATGCGATGGCTGAAAACGTATTCGCCGTCACCCAGGGAGGCGTCGAATCCCCGGTGACGGTAGACCCCATCAGCCAAAGGGGATTCTTCGTCGAGCGGGTGGCGCGTCCCCCGGAGGGCGACGAACTCACGATGAAACTGCTCTCCTGCGGCCAGCCCATCCGCAATACCCGCGTGTGCGTGCTCGACGATCAGCGCCGCGAACTGCCGGAGCGCATCCTCGGCGAGATCGCCCTGCAAAGCGACTGTATGCTCACCGGCTACTACGAGCGCCCCGATCTGACCGCCAAGGCCTTCCACGATGGCTGGTATCTCACCGGCGATATCGGCTACATGGCCGATGGTGAAGTGTATGTTACCGGCCGCAAGAAAGATTTGATCATCGTGGGGGGGAAAAACGTCTACCCGCAAGATTTGGAGGCGCTGGCGAATGAAGTGGCGGGTGTGCATCCGGGGCGGGTGGCGGCTTTCGGCGTGTTCGATGAAGAGATGGGCACCGAAAGCGTGGTGATCGTCGCCGAAATCGAGGATGGCGCGGCTGCCACTGAAGCGGACACCTACCGAATCGCTGACGAGATTCGCCAGCGGGTGACACGCGGCTCAGACATCGCTTTGCGGCAAGTCAAGCTGGTGGAACGGGGCTGGTTGTTGAAGACGAGCAGCGGGAAAACGGCGCGTAACGCCAATCGGGAGAAGTACTTGGCAGAAACAACCAACAATGAGTAGAGTACCAAAAAACGGGTGTTTTGGGCAGCGGAGCTGCCCAAAACACCCGTTTTTTGGATTCTCCTCTCCATCAGCGCGGCCGCCAAACCGGGTCGAAATCGAATGCCGGATCGTGGGTAATCTGCTGGCGGTTGACACCGTTGGGGGTCATCATGAAAATCTCATGGTTGGTTCCTTCTGGATTGCTGCGGAAAACCAGCCAGAAACCATCGGGAGAATAATCCGGTTCATTCATCGGCGCGTCGAAGGCGATAATATTGGGCGCGGAAATGTCATTCAAAAACTGGATTGTTCCCAACATGGGAGAGCCGGTCAACGTAGAATCCCGAACAGTCGCGACGATGACCTGTCCATCCGGCGACCAATCCGGGTCTGCCTCGACGTACATCAGACCACGCACCAGCAGCCGCCGTCCTTCACCATCCGGGGTCATGGTGTAAAGCTGATAGCGCTGGCCGATGAAAGCCAGCCGTTTGCTATCCGGCGACCATGTCGGCTGTGCGTTGTTCTCTCCGGATGGATCATCCAGGATCACCACCACGTTATTCTCTAAGTTCAAAATGCCAATGCGCAGCGGATAACCACGCCGCAAAGTGGTAAAGGCAATGAAATTGCCGTCCGGCGACCACGCAGGATCGAAATCACCGCCAGGCATAGCCGGCAGCGGCATCATGTTGGTTCCATCAGCATTGATCACGAACAAACCGGAATTCGGATACGTATCCTGATCTCTTTGGCAGGGTGAGATGAAAACCAATTTCTCACCATCTGGCGACCAATCGGGCTGGCAGGCGCCTTCAGGAATGTCTGTCAACTGCTTCAGGCCGCTACCGTCCTCATTCATCAGCCAAATTTCGGGCGCTCCGCTCCGGTCTGAGGCGAACGCAATCTGTCCTGCGCCGCCCACCGAAGTGGACGTTGGCAAGATTACCGGGATTATCGTAGAAGTCGAGGTCGCAGTCGGCTGGGGGGTGTGCGTGGGAGTTGCAGTATGCGTCGGGGCAGGCGTTTCGGTTGGCGAGGGCGTAGGCGTTGCAGGAATGATGACGATTGATGTGGGAGTTGAGGTATGCGTCGGGCCACGGGTTGGCGTTGGGCGGAAACTGGCGATCAACTGCCTCGGCAGGCCAGGATTGACAGCAAACAGCGCCATCCCCGCGACGATTAACAGGAAGAGCAGCGACACGGCCCAGATTCCCCATCGCGAGCGGCGTTTGGGACGAGAAGGCGGCCTGAAGGTCACCTCCTGAGATGGTGTTTCCGAGGAGGCGACTCCCCCAGCCGGAGCCGAGGGCGGTTCACCGCCATTGGGGGCAGCAATCCCATCAGCGGCGCTACTATCGGTCGGTTCCGCCAGCGGCGCGGGCGAGACAGTTATCTCCAAAGGTGAACGTTGTTGCGTAATCCCGCGGGCGCGCAGCAGATCACGTTTGAATTCTTCGGCAGTTTGGTAGCGGTCATCGGGTAAAACCGCCAGCGCCTTTTCAATGACGGCCGCTAATCTCCGCGAGACACGCTGATTGCGCTTCCGCAAGGAAGTCAGCTCGGCCTGGTCCATCGCCCGCGCCAGCCCATCTTCGGGGATGGTATCGGTTAAACCGGAATACAACGTCGCGCCCAACGAGTAGATATCGGTGCGCGAGTCGGTGTGGGCTGTGCCATATTGCTCGGGAGGCGAGTAACCGGGGGTCATCGCGCGCGCCCCGGTGGTGGTGGCCTGTCCGCTTTGAACAACTTTGGCCAGGCCAAAATCAACGAGATAGATATTACCTTCGGGAGTGATCTTGACGTTGCCAGGCTTGATATCGCGATGCAGCACCGCCGGGCGGCAGTTGTGCATATACGACAGGGCATCGCAAATCGCCGCGCCGATGATGATAACCTGCTCATCGGGCAGTGGGCCGATGCGGTCGAGCCGCTGGCGCAAATCTTCCCCCTCGATGAAATCCATCACAAGGTACTGGCCCTGCAATTCGATGACGAAATGATCGGTGACGCGCGGCAGGTTGGTGTGGCGCAGGTTGGCAAGGATGACGGCTTCGCGGCGGAATTGGCGGGCGTATTCGTCTGTGGTGAACAGGTTTTCTTTGACAGCAACTTCGACGCCCAGGTTTTGATCCACGGCTTTATAGACCGCTGCCATTCCCCCCTGGCCGAGAATCTCGACGATCCGGTATCGGTTATTGAGCAATGAGCCGCGTTCGAGAGTCATGAGCGAAGTCGTGCGTGCCTGTGATGGTTAATGGATGGTGTGATGGATGAAAAGAGGGCGTATTCCGTATTATAGCCGGAATACGCCCTGATCGGGTTAGAATCTGGTTGCCAATCCGCAATATTCGCAGGTGATTTCAGTCTGTCCGTGGAGGAGTGGGGCGGTGAAAGCGCCGCCGCACTTGGGGCATTGCTGAGGCGCGTTCTTGATGCGCTCGATCTCGGCGGGGTCAATCTGAACGGCGCGGCCGGAGGCGTATTCGCCAGAGCGGGCGCGGCCTACCATCTTGTACCAGTCTTCTTCGACCGGCATTGACATGAGGAAACGTGTGGTGGGATAAGGCCCCTTCGTGCCAAGGTCGAAGCTGAGGTAATGAGATTCGGTCCCATCTTCGGCAGCCGCGCTGGAATGCTCGACCTTCTGTATATCCTGAAATGCCACGTTGACTTTCAGCTCGTAGTCGCCGACGCGGTCTTCCCACAAGAGGCGCTGATCAGTGAGGAAGAGCACGCCGTTTTCCTGGATTTCCCAATCGGCGGTGAGCAGGGCTGCCTCGGTAGCGGCTATACCACTCTCGGTCGCCAGCAGCTTGAAGGAGGCGGTCGCCAGAGCGTCGAGCATCCAGTCAATCCAATCGAACCGGGCGCTCAAGGTATCCACCTCATTGCCATACAGATTGTACTGCGATGCGACCGTGGCATAGGCAGCATCAGCCTGTGCTTTGGCAGAGGCCATGGCCGATTTGAGCTGCATGTAGATGGGTTTGGCCTGGGTCAGGTTGCCAGACATCCCGACCAATTGCGCCATGGTCTGCTGGATAGAGGTCATCTGTCCGCTGAGGAGCTGGGTTTGCTGCTCGGTGAGGCGGTCGGTATTGGCCTTGATGCGATCCCATTGGGTGGAGAGGATCATCACATTCGCTTCGAGATCTTTTTCCATCGCGTAGCCCTTGGCGCGCAGGTTGGTCAGTTGGCGACCCAGCCCACCGACCTCGTTTTCGATACGCACCATCTCTTCGCGCACCCCTTTGAGCATCATATCATCCTGTAATTGGGTAATGTCGCTTTGCAGGGAAACGATATCTGCCGGAGTGAGCGGGCGAGTGAGGTCAGACATGGAGATGCCGGCCTGGCCGGTGCGTTCCTGCTCGATCTGCCCGGAACGGCACTTCTCGACCAGGACCACCCAATCTTTCGCATTTTGCCCGTCAATGTGCAGGGCCACTGCGCCCAGCTTGGGGTCGTTGAATTCGACCATGAGAAAATCCTGGTGGCCGAACAACCCCTTGTTCTCGGGCTTGATGCTGCGGATGCCGGCAAAGGGTTGATTGATGAGGACTTCCTGCACCATCTCGGAAGCCGTGGTAATGAACAACACCTTTTTGGTGGCAACCTTCTCTTTGCGCTCGAAGATCAGCCGTTTGTCGGTGAGGAACAAGATACCTTCCGGGTCTTCCTTACCTTCCTTGTCCCAGCGTGCCTTGACCGCCATGACCAGGGCTTCACCCTGGTTGAGCTTGAAAGTCGCCTCTACGAGCTGATCCATTGCCCAATGAATGCTGCTCAAATGAGACTTGAGCCTGCCAGCTTCGCTCTCGATGCTGGAAAAGCCGCTCTGCAAATTGCGCTCCACCTGGTCTACATGACTGGTCATCGCACTGACTTGCGAGCGAGCAGTTTGCAATACATTGCGGGCTGTCATTGGGTTGCCCATGGTCATGTTCAATTGCTGGATATACGGGTTGAGCGTTGATAGCTGGCTTTGCATCCCGTAAGATTGCTGTTGAAGCTGATCGTAAACCTGGGGGCGGGCAGCATCCCATTGGGACTGCAACTGGTAGATATCGTTGTCGAGGTTGCCCTCGAAGCTATAACCCTTGCTGCGGGCGCTCTCGATCAAGTCAGCCAAATCCCGCAAGGTGGTGTCGAGATTGGTCAGGCTGTTTGCGACGTTGGTGAATGTCGAGCGTTCGTGCAGCCGTTGGAGGTCCCAATTAAGCGAGGAGACGTCAGACGAAATTTCCTGGTGAGCAGAGGCTGTATTGAGCGCCACCAGCCCAGCGACGGCGGCCGCGCCAGCTCCCCAGGCGGCTGCTTGCTGCGGTCGAGAGGGTACTCCTGGTCTGACCGGCATAGGCTGATGGCCGGCAAGGGCCTGCTTGATGTTGGGCGCAGGCGGCTTCACCGCCACAGGGCGTGACGGCATGATGCGCTGCGGCGGAGCGACCGGGCGAGCAGGCGGGGTGAGGCGGCCAGCCATTTGCGGGCGGGGCGGCGCGGCAATCGGGCGGGGCGCAGCGGGAGTGAGTTTTTGCGGCATCGCCGGGGGCTTTACCGCCGGCGCAGGCGCTGGCTTGAACGGGACAGCCTGTGGACGCGGCGGAGCGGGCTGCGGCGGCTTTGGGGGAACAACCTGCGGGCGCGGCGGCGTAGGCTGGGCTGGCTTGGGCGGCATCGCCTGGGGGCGGGGCTGCATCGGCTTCGGCGGCATAGGCTGAGGCCGCTGCGGCTGCATCGGGCCGCTTTTCTGCGGGGGCTTTTGAGGGGGTTTCTGGGGGGGAGTGGGTGGGTTCATGCTGGATTCTCCTTAAGACAACTAAATCTAATTCATGGAGCACCCTGAGCGCAGTCGAAGTGCGCTCTACAGGCTTGATTCGACTGTGCTCAACATGCCATTCTGACTAAATATCCAGATTCCTCACATCTTTTGCGTGCGTCTGGATGAACCTTCGTCGCGGCGGCACTGCGGATCCCATCAACATATCGAATGTGCGGTCAGCTTCGGCGGCGTCGTCAATCGTGACCAGCAGCAAGGTGCGGTTGTTAGGATCCATGGTTGTCTCCCACAACTGCTGGGGATTCATCTCGCCAAGACCTTTATACCGTTGAAGCGAGGCCTTCTCGGCGCCCGCGCCCATTTCTTTCAGGACAAGGTCCTTTTCCTGTTCAGTATAAGTATAGCGCACCTGATTTTTATACGCAATTCGATATAGGGGTGGTTGTGCAATATACAGGTGGCCTTCTTCGATCAATGCCTGCATATAGCGGAAGAAAAAGGTCAGCAACAGCGTGCGGATATGGCTGCCGTCTACGTCAGCGTCGGTCATCAGAACGACGCGTCCATAGCGCAGTCCGGTTAGGTCGAAACCTTCCCCAATGCCGGTACCGAGCGCCGAAATCAAGGCTTTGATTTCTTCGTTGGCAAGGATTTTATCCAGGCGGGCGCGTTCAGTGTTGAGGATTTTCCCACGCAGAGGGAGGATAGCCTGGAAATGGCGGTCGCGGCCTTGTTTGGCGCTTCCTCCCGCGGAGTCGCCCTCGACCAGATACAACTCTGTCTTTTGCGAGTCGCGCTCGGAGCAATCGGCGAGCTTGCCGGGCAGGGTGAGGCTTTCGAGGGCTGATTTACGGATGACCAGGTCGCGTGCTTTTTTGGCGGCGTCACGCGCCCGCGCTGAGGTGAGACACTTCTGCACGATAGCCTTCGCGCTGGATGGGTTCTCCTCCAAAAACGTGCCAAACGCCTCGCCGACCACTTGCTGGGCCAGGGTCTGCACCTCGGGGTTCATCAGCTTGACTTTAGTCTGACTCTCGAACTGCGGGTCGGGGTGTTTGACACTGATGATGGCAGTGAGGCCCTCGCGGGTATCCTCTCCCGTAAAGTTGGGATCGGCGTCTTTGAGCAGGCTGCTCTTGCGAGCGTAATCGTTGATGGTGCGGGTGATGGCGGCGCGCAGCCCCGTGAGATGTGTCCCGCCGTCAATGGTGTTGATGGTGTTGGCGAAAGCGTAGACCGAATCAGAGTAGGCGTCGGTGAACTGGATGGCAGCGTCAATGGTAATGCCGTCGCTCTCCTTCTCGGCGTGAACCACGGGATGGATAACGACGCGGTTACGGTTGAGGTAGCGCACGAAAGAGGTGATGCCGCCCTCAAAGTAGAATGTCATCTCGTGCTCGGTGCGCTCGTCGAGGAAGAAGATCGTCACCCCCCGCGTGACAAAAGCCATCTCGCGAAAGCGCTGGGTGAGGGTGTCGAACTTGAAATCGAGATCGCCTTTGAAAATCTCAGGGTCGAACTTGAATGTCGTTGTGGTGCCGGTCGTTTTTGGTGAATCCGCCTTGCCGATGGACTCCACTGGCCCCTTAGGGTAACCACGCTCATAACGCTGAAAGTACTTCTTGCCATCCCGTTGTACAACAACATCGCACCACTCGGAGAGGGCGTTGACTGCCGAAACGCCGACACCATGCAAACCGCCCGACACCTTGTATCCCCCGCCGCCGAACTTGCCCCCGGCGTGCAGGACCGTCATCACGACCTCCAGGGCCGATTTTTTCATTTGGGGGTGGAGATCAACCGGGATACCGCGCCCATTGTCTTTGACGGTCACGCTCCGGTCGGGATGGATCACCACGTCAATACGATCGCATACTCCCGCGAGCGCTTCGTCTATCGAATTGTCTACGACCTCATAAACAAGGTGGTGCAGCGCCTTGATATCGGTGCCGCCCACGTACATGCCCGGACGGCGGCGTACCGCTTCCAGGCCTTCGAGCACTTGTATATCTTTTGCATCGTACGATTGTGGTGGAAACTCAGCCACTCGATACCTCCAATAATCCGCTCACGCTCCGGATGATGATTTCGGCTTTTCCAGAGCGCGGCGGGTAGCAATCTCTTTGACCCAAGTTTCAGCTTCGCGATAGTACACGAAGGTGGCAGCCAACAGGCTGGTTGTGATGAAGGCATGCCCGGCCAAACCTACCAGCACAAGCCACGAAGAGTCTTGGGGTACATTCCAGAGCAAATTCAGGCCCTGGCTAATGACCATCACTGACAGAAAAAGCATGGCCGTAGTTGGCAGTGTGTGGCGGCTCAGACGAATGCTGCTCATCACCGAAGCGATGACATTGCTGCCATGCACGAAAATGCCGTGCGTGGAGAGCAACAGGGGGAATGAAAACCAGATCAACATCCCGCCGATCAAAAATAACATGCACTGGCTGAGAGATGCCCCAACCAGCGTCATCATCGCCAGGAGGCAAGTGGCCGGGAGCAAGACTGCCATGAGAATCACGCCCATTATCAGCGTCAACGTTAGCACTTGCAGCGAGGTACGCGGCCAAGTGATCAATGCTTTACGCAAGTCAACCTGCCCGCCAATAGCTGCCTGGGCGACGAGTGAATAGTACAACGCGCCTAAAATCAGCCCAACAATGGTAAAAACCAATAACAGGCCGATCATGCTCCAAATTGATGTGATTTCGAAAATCGCCGGCGCGCCGCCAGGCACCGCTATCGGCAGACGGCCAGACATCAGGCTGGGAATGCCCACCGGGTAGGATCGCAGCAACGACATCAGATTGACGCGCTCGGCAATTTGCTGCCACATTTCGAGGTTGGTGCGCATCATCTCAGCCATTTGGGGATCTTCGCTGCCTGGCAGATTCATCATTTGGCGCAGCGCCGCTTCGGCCAATTGCCCAAAGCGGAAGTGAGGCCCCAGCCAGATGAGCAAATCCAGCGCAATAGGAAAGATGATCAACTCGGCGTGGTTGGCAATTGCATCAAAACCGGCCATCAGCGAAGCAATCAGGCCGGGAGGGGTAGGAACTGTGGGGGAATCACTGGCTGCCATAAGCGGTGTTGATTCTACCATACCGGCTTGATTCGTCTGAGAATTTGTCGAATATCGTGTACTTCGGGTAAAATACGAGCCTGGGCCACGGGGGTCGCCAACACTATCACAAAACGCTGCAACTATGGATGTCAAAACATCACCTTCCCAACCTACCGCATCACCTGCCAGAATGATCATTCTGTGGATTGCATTGGCGCTCGCCATTTTAATGTTCAGCGCAATTGCCCTGCCAACAGCCGCCGCGCCTGAATTGCAAGGGGCGGTGATTCAATCAATCACCGCGACCTCATCGGGCACGCCGGCCCCCGCCGGCCAACGATCTTTGCTCATCAGCGAGACGATCACCGCGACGACCACGATTACTCCGTCGGCGACAATCACGCCTTCGGCGACGATCACACCATCGGCGACGATCACGCCGTCTGTCACCATAACCCCCTCGGTCACGATCACGCCCACGGAGACAGCAACCCCCACGCCGACCGGCACACCTACGCCACTGCCAGGGGCTTACTTGCCCATGATTCTGCGCCAGCCCACGGCCACATCTACTCCTACCCCAACGCCCACAGCGACGGCGACACCCACGGCCACACCTACCGCTCCCCCGCAGGCAGTCCTGTTTTGCAGCAGTTTGTCATCCCCGCGCTCGATCCCGGATAACGACCCAACGGGTATCAGCAATTCGATTGCCGTAAGCGAAGCGGGTGTGATTTTGGATGTGAACGTCTATTTGAACATCCGGCACTCGTGGGTGGGCGACCTTTTCGCTCAACTTTCTGGCCCCAGTGGTGGAATCTCGACGCTGTTGAACCGCCCCGGATACCCGGCCGCAGATTTTGGCTGCGACAAGGACAATTTCATCGCCATCCTGGATGACGAGGCCGAACGGGATGCGGAAAACAAGTGCGGGGCGATCCAACCCGCAGAGTCGGCCCCGCTGATGCCGGCTATCGGCGGCTGGTACCGCCCCACCGAGGCCCTGAGCGTTTTTCGAGGGCAACCCGCCTCCGGCGAGTGGACGCTGAAAACGGCCGACCTCTACCAAAACGACACCGGCACTTTATACGGATGGTGCCTGGAAATGACCATCGTTCCATCGCTGCCCGCCCCCACCCCTACCCCGACGCCAGTATCATTGCCATCTTCAGCGCTGATCGAGGGGGTAGACGGCGCAAATCAGGCATTGCCGCTGGACTGCGAATCGCGTTCGGCAGTGGATTGGGCGGCTTCCTTCGGGACATTCATCAATGAATTCACCTTTTTCTACGGCCTGCCGGTCTCCGACGACCCCGATGCAGGATTCGTAGGCGATGTCGAGGGTACCTGGGGGCAGATCCCGCCCAATGATTACGGCGTCCACGCCGAGCCGATCGCCAGCCGTTTGCGAACTTACGGCCTTCCGGCTGCGGCAGTACAGTCCATGAGCTGGGACGAGTTACGCGCAGAGATAGCTGCCGGACGCCCCGTGGAGGCTTGGGTCATTGGCGCGGTAGCAAGCAGTTACCCGGTATTCTATACCGCCTCTAACGGGCATACGTCTGTGGTTGCGCCCTATGAGCATACGGTGATCGTTGTCGGCTATGGGCCTGACAGCGTGACGGTGTTGAACGGCGCGCCGCCTTATGACACCTATCCACTGGCGCGGTTCCTGGATTCGTGGGGTGTGCTGCGGAATATGGCTGTGATATGGAAGAGTCCGTAACTTTCGAATTGAGTCTATGCCTATTATCGTAACTTTCAAATCGAATCTGGGCTTTTTGTGCAAAGATTTGGAAACACAAAGGCGACGAAGGGCTTCACGAAGGATACGAAGGTTCAATCGGTTTTCCTTTGTTCCCCTTTGTGATGCCCTTCCGTGCCCTTTGTGTTTAATTTATTCCGGCTTGTCCAGGTCAGGCTCGCCGAGCAGGAAAAGGCGACGCAACCTCCCCAACGGCCAGGGGTTGATAGATTAACTAATCGGCTTTGCAATCCACCGGCTCTGTGCTAAACTTTTCGTTGGAGAAGAGGAGGTGCACCCAATGACCAAAATAATCAATATTCTGAAACAGGCCGACATCTTCTTTGGGTTAACGCCAACCCAATTGGAGATGATCGCCACCGTATGCCAGGAACAAGATTACAACAATGGGGATGTGATTTGCCAGGAAAATGAACACACCGACGAGTTGTTCGTCATCGTCCAGGGGGAGGTGGACATCCTGGTGAATCCAGCATTGGTCAGCGACCATCCGGGGGAGCACAAACCGGCGGTGATCGCCACACTGAGGCGGGGTCAATGCTTCGGAGAAATCGCCCTGGTAGACGAAGGGCTGCGCTCGGCAACAGCCCGCTCGGCAGCCAATCACACCCGGCTGTTGGCGCTCCCCCGTCAGAAATTGGTCTTATTGTGTGAGGACTATCCCCAGCTCGGTTACCGCCTAATGTATAACCTGGCTGCGGATCTGTCGCTCAAGCTGCGCAATACCGATTTATTGGTGCGCGAGGAGCTGCTATACGGTTCCCGAAGCCGCTAAAACCAGTTTCATCTTTTCCTTGACCATTAATCTTCTTCTAAGTACAATCGGCTATCAAATGAGGGGATGCAATGATAGGCGAGCAGTTCGACATATATTGATCCGGCGACATCTGGAAATTTACGGTGATGCGGGTCAGTAGAAAGGAGGACGTGAGATATCCCGATTTCATACGCTCCCAACCCAAACCCATGTTTTGGATCAATTCAACACGTCAAATTCTAACTTCTGGAGGAAGAAGAGATGTCTAAGCGTATATTTACCCTGATTGCCCTGTTGGCAATCGCCGCCTCGATGATGACCGGCTGCCAGCAGAAGCAGACCGAGATCAAGATCGCCATTCTAGCCCCGTTGAGCGGCGCTGTGCCGACCTTCGGTGAATCCACCCGTGACGGCGCACTGCTCGCGATTGACGAGTGGAATGCCAAAGGCGGCGTCCTCGGGCTCAAAATTGTCCCCGTGGTTGAAGATAGCCAGTGTTCAGCCGACCCGGCGGTAAACGCCGCCAACAAAGTCATTGATGTGGACAAGGTTCACTACATCATTGGCGAGGTGTGCTCGAGCGCATCCATCCCCATGTCCCTGATTGCTAACGAGAAACACGTCGTCCAGATCAGCCCCACATCCACTAACGCACAGGTTACCCTGAATGCTGATGGCAGCGTCAAGCCATATACCTTCCGGGCCTGCTTCATTGACCCCTTCCAGGGAACAGTCGGCGCTAAATTCGCCCTGGGCAACCTGGGCGCTAAAAAAGCCTTCATTCTCTTCGACCAGGGCAATGACTACGTGCGCGGCCTGGCTGAAGCCTTCGAGGCTGCCTTTACTGCTGGCGGCGGCGAGATCGTTGGCAAGGAAACCTACGTCAAAGAAGATACCGACTTCTCAGCCATCCTGGCGAAAGTCTCTGAAGCCAATCCCGATATGGTTTACCTGCCCGACTACTACAATATCATCAACCTGGTAACCGCCCAGGCCAAGGAAAAAGGCATCACCGCACCCTTCATGGGCGGCGACGGCTGGGACTCGACCGATTTGGATCGCGCGGCTGCAGACGGCGGTTATTTCACCAACCACTACTCTGAGCAAGACACCCGCCCGATCGTTCAGGATTGGTTGCAGAACTACGGCGAAAAATACAAGAAAGCCGACGGCACAGCGAAGGTACCCGATGCCCTGGCGACCCTGGCTTACGACGCCACCAATCTGATGCTGGCCGCGATCGAGAAAGCCGGCGTTGACGACCCCGAAAAGGTAAAAGACGCTCTGGCTGGCCTGACCTGGGAAGGCGTTTCTGGCCGCATCACCTTTGACCAGAATCACAACCCCATCAAAGCAGCCGTCATTTTGCAGGTCAAAGACGGCGAGATCAAATATGTAGCGACTGTCGCCCCGTAACTCACGGGTGAGAGATTATCAGGGGGCGGCTTGAATGCCGCCCCCTGATCAAGAAATTCGCGTATAACGGCTCAGCCTGTCAAGCAGTTTGAATTCTAGATCATCGGCACGGGAATACAGGATATACCTATGGAGAAATCAACCACCGCACCACCGGTTTCGTTTTTTCAGAGGATCATTCGAGGGCGTTGGATTGGCAAATTCATGCTGGCCGCGATTAGCATTCTCGTAACCGTGGGCATCGCCTTTAAAGCCTCACAGTCCCCCGCATTATTCTTTCAACAGCTCATCAATGGCCTCCAACTTGGCTTCGTCTACGCCCTGATCGCCTTGGGGTACACCATGGTTTATGGCATCGTCCGCCTGATCAACTTTGCTCATGGCGACGTGTTTATGGTCGGAGCATTTGTGAGTTACTTTGCCATTGCCAATTTTCAATTGCACGCCTGGCCCTCTGCTGTAATACCAGAAATTAATCCGGTAATTTCACTGGTCATTGGGACCATTTCTGTTATTTTCTTGGCTATGGCGACGTGCGGATTTCTGGCGGTGACCATCGAGCGGGTTGCTTATAAACCATTGCGCGATGCACCGCGTATCTCAGCGCTGATTACTGCCATCGGGGTGTCTTTCTTCCTGGAGTATTTCGGCGCTCTGCCGTTCGTATTCACATCGAACTTCATCACCTACAAACGGCCATTCGAAGTGACAACCTGGTATATCCAAAACGGTATTCACCACCTGGAAGCTGGGGTTGAAGCACCCACAGGAAGCGTGCTCTTTTCGAATATTCTCATCATTATCATCATCATATCGCTTCTCCTGTTGGCCAGCCTGCAATTTATCGTGCGCCGCACCAAAGTTGGTAAAGCGATGCGCGCCGTCTCGTATGACAAGCCAACTGCCCGGCTAATGGGCATCAATGTTGACGGGATCATCTCGGTCACGTTCGCCATTGGCGCAGCTCTGGCTGGGGCAGCGGGTGTTCTATATGCGACAGCCTATCCACAAGTTGTATTCTGGATGGGTATCACTCCTGGCTTGAAGGCATTCGTGGCAGCGGTATTGGGCGGTATCGGAAGCATCCCGGGCGCGTTGGTTGGGTCGCTGATTATGGGCCAAGCCGAGGTGCTAAGCGCCGGTTATATCTCCACCCCTATGCGCGATGCCATCGCCTTTACCATTTTAATTCTCGTGTTATTGGTTCGCCCGACCGGTATTTTTGGCGAGCCTGAGCGCGAGAAAGCCTAGCCCGGGAGGGTGAAATACAATGAATCTCAAAGCAAATCGAAGCACAATCGGCTTTATTGGGGTTTCTCTGCTGATCATTGTTTTTGTCCAGGTTTTGATCAGTGTGGGCGTACTGAGCGCCTTCTGGGCCACGCTGATCAGCATTGGCGCTGTGATGGGAATCGTGAGCCTGGGGTTGAATCTGATCTACGGTTTCAACGGGCAATTTTCCCTCGGCCAGTGGGGATTCTACGCCATCGGGGCCTACACTGCCGCGGATGTGACCTATCGCTGGTCACAGGAACACAGCGCTTCGGGGCTGGTCATTGTGTCCCTGGTGGTGCTTTTGGTCGGCGGTTCTTTCTTGTTGATCAGGTACATGTTGTCACGTATTCGAGGGTTGGATCCCTTATCAGCTTTCAGCCTCTACCTGATTGGCGTGGTCATCGCCGGTTTCCTGGCGGTCAAAATCGGGCAATTCATCATCAACCCGGTAACGGCAATGTTCAACATCTTACCCGCCAGTCTCGCGATGCAGATTATATTCTTCCTGGCCGTATTACTGGCCGGCGCTCTGGCCGCAGAGGTCAGTTTTATCTTCGGTATGCCGGTGCTAACGCTCGGCTCAGATTACTTCGGCATTGCCACCCTGGGTTTCACCATTATCGTGAAGGTTTTACTCGACAACTCTGACGTTTTGCTCGGTTTCGAGGAGATGAAGGGGGCACGCGGTATGGTCGGTATCCCTAAGTTGACTTCGTGGTTATGGGTATCGCTGTTCCTGCTGGCCGTGGTGATCGTCACACGCAATCTGCTCCACTCCAGTAATGGCCGCGCCATGATCTCGGTCCGCGAGGACGAAATCGCCGCCAAAGCGATGGGCATTGATCTCGCGCAGCAGAAAACCCTGACGTTCGTCCTGGGCAGCTTTTTCGCCGGCCTGGCAGGGGCTTTGTATGCCCACATCAATGGGTTTTTGCACCCCAACACCTTCAACTTCATAAAGTCTTTCGACCCCATGATCATCATCGTCTTTGGCGGGTTAGGCAGCGTGACCGGCACCGTCATGGCCGCCTTCGCCTGGGCCCTCGTTTTGGAAGGCGTTCTGCGTTTGGTGCTGCCGACTGGCTTTGAAACCTGGCGGTTCGTGGTCTACCCAGTTTTGCTGCTGATCATGATGTTGTTACGACCGAAAGGCTTGTTCGGCGCGTTCGAATTCCCATTCCTGCGGCAGGTTCTGCCTCCCTTGCGGAAAAGCCAGGGGTCCGCGGCGACAACCCCTAAACCCACCATCGCGGAGGGAGACTGATCATGACAGACCAAAACCAACCTCTCTTGCTCGAAATCAGTGCGCTCAATAAAAACTTTGGCGGGTTGCGGGCAGTTAAAAACTTCGAACTTTCCATCCATAAAGGCGAGTTGGTGGGCCTGATTGGCCCAAACGGAGCTGGAAAGACGACTGTTTTCAACCTGATCACCGGTATTTATGTGGCTTCCTCTGGCACAATCAAATTCAAGGATCAAAACATGGTCGGGATACCACCGTTCGAGATCACTCGAACGGGTATCGCCCGAACCTTCCAGAACATCCGGCTGTTTCCGAACCTGACTGTGTTGGACAATGTGCGCATTGCCTACCACTCCCATGCAGGTTACAACCTGTTAGATGCCATCGTCAGGACACCGCGCTTCTTTCACCACGAAAAAGAACTCACCGAGCGAGCGCAGGATTTCCTGGGTGTCTTCAATCTACAAGATCGCCAGGGAGAAATTGCGAAAAACTTGCCTTATGGCGAACAGCGCCGGTTGGAGATCGCCCGCGCCCTGGCAGCCGAACCCCAACTTCTCTTGCTGGATGAGCCTGCGGCGGGGATGAACTCCAAAGAAGTCGTCACCCTGATGGAGCTGATCCACTTCATCCGTGACCGGTTCAAACTGACCATTCTTCTCATCGAACACCAGATGCGGGTGGTGATGGGCGTTTGCGAATGGATCACGGTGATGGATTTTGGTGAAGTCATTGCCCGTGGGAACCCGGCGGAAATCCAGTCTGACCCCAAAGTTGTCGAGGCATACCTCGGCCGCGGAGCGGCGGAACTAGCCAAGAAATTAAGCGAGAAGCGCAGCCATGTTGCTTGAAGTCAAAGACATCCACGTGTATTATGGCGCAATCCACGCGCTGCAAGGTATCTCCTTCCAGGTCAACGAAGGAGAAATCGTCACCCTGATCGGCGCCAATGGCGCAGGGAAATCCACCTCGCTCAACACGATCTCGGGGATTCTGCACCCCCGCACCGGTGGAGTCTCCTTCCGGGGACACGACATCACACTGACGCCTGCCGAAGAGATCGTCCGTCTCGGGATTTGCCAATCCCCCGAGGGTCGGAAAATCTTCGCACCGCTGACGGTTATGGAAAACCTGGAAATGGGCGCCTACACCCGGAAAGATCGAGGCGAGATCAGCCGCGGTATCGAACGCGTTTTCAAGAGTTTCCCCCGGCTCAAAGAACGCCAGAATCAGCTCGGCGGCACACTCTCCGGCGGCGAGCAGCAAATGCTGGCTATGGGCCGCGCTCTGATGTCCCAACCCACCCTGCTCCTGCTCGATGAACCCTCGATGGGCCTCTCCCCAATCCTGGTCGAGGAAATTTTCAATATTATCCAGGAGATCAACTCAGAAGGCACGAGCATCCTGCTCGTCGAGCAAAACGCCCAAATGGCGCTTTCGGTAGCCCATCGCGGCTACGTGCTGGAGACCGGGCAAATTGTTCTGGAAGGGGCATCCAACGCTTTATTAGATAATCCCCAGGTACATGAAGCTTACCTGGGAGGGCATTAACCCTTTCCCTGTGTATATCCCGCCTCTATTGAGGAAAATCAAAGGCCCGGATCGCTCCGGGCCTTTGGCTTATCCGACAATCGTCGCCCGAATATCGGGTTTATCCAGGCGCAGCAAAAACCAACCGGATAAAATGATCGCCAACACGCCTGTAACAAGATAGACAATGTCAATACCACCCCCTAGCGATTCGTTCTTGATCGCGTGCGGGAAAAGCATCATCAAGCGCACGATCACATTGAAACCTTGCATGAACATGCTCAGGTACAGCGCCCAAGAACGGCCCCGCCACAACCCGTACCCAAGCAGCCCAAAAGTAACCATTACAACGAGAATAATGGCCCAGCCATTGAGAAGGGTCTGGGGTGGAAAAATAAGTAATGGGATGAATTGTAGTGCGTAGACGAGTAACAGTTTTTGTTTAGATGTCATTGGGAGCCTCCTGCAAAGGTTGGAAAGATTCTATCAGGGGCAGGGTGTGCTGTCAACAAAAGTAAAAGTGGTAAAATCGTTACAGATTCGGACGACAATCCGTATTCGATCTCTTTCCCATCTTTCACCTTTCAACCTTCAACCGAGAACCCCTATGCCTTCTGCTGAAATCATCACCATTGGAACTGAGCTTCTTTTGGGTGAGATTACGGATACCAATGCGCCGTACCTCGCCCGCACCCTGCGCGATCAGGGAATTGACCTGTACCGAAAAACAACCGTCGGCGATAATGCCAAGCGCATCGCCCAGGCCATCCAGCAAGCCCTCGAACGCTCGAATATCATCATCACCACGGGCGGGTTGGGGCCGACAGTGGATGATCCCACCCGCGACGCGGTCGCCCTGGCAATCGGCGTCGAGACCGAATTCCAGCCTGAGCTTTGGGAGCAAATCCAGCGCCGCTTCGAGCGATTCGGGCGCATCCCCACTGAGAACAACCGCCGCCAGGCTTATATCCCGAAAGGGTCGCTGCCGATCGAGAATCCCGTCGGCACTGCGCCGTGTTTTATCGTGGAAACGCCGGAACACGCCATTATCTCCTTGCCGGGCGTGCCGCGCGAGATGGAATACCTGCTGCAAAACGCGGTCATCCCCTATCTGAAAAAGCGCTTCGATCTGCATGGCGTGATCAAGGCGCGCGTGCTGCACACCGCCGGAGCCGGAGAATCCCAGATTGACGAGCTGGTCGGCGACCTGGAGCAGCTCAGCAACCCCACCGTCGGGCTGGCGGCGCACTCCGGGCGGGTGGATGTGCGCATCACCGCCAAAGCCGACTCGGAAGCTGAAGCGGATGCTATGATCCAGCCCATCGAAAACGATATTTACAAACGCCTGGGAAACTGGATCTTCGGAGCTGACGAGGAAACCCTCGAGCAAGTGGCCCTGGGGGCCTTGAAAAAGCAACGCTGGACGCTGGCGGTTGTCGAATCGGGGCTGGGGGGCAACCTCATCAAAAAATTGACCTCCGAGCTGGGGCCTTTCCTGGGGGGTGAAGTCGTGCCGAACTCGCTCAACCCGCAGGAATTGTCCGCTTTAACCGAAAATTACCGCCAATCGCGCGGCGCCGATGTGGGCTTGGGTGTGGTCATAGATACAACCCAGGGCAAGCAAGATGTGTTCATCGTGCTTATCACCCCGCACGGCACGCAGCAACTTTCCCGCCCGTACGGCGGCCCGCCCGCCAGCACGCCGATATGGGCAGTGAACCAGAGCTTGAACCTGATACGAAACCTATAGTACAATGAATTACGGAGGTGTTCGATGGACACACTGATTAATCCCCCAGTACACCGCCTCGAAGCTGAGATCGCCGAGCGTTGGACGCACGACGATTTCATGCTGCTTGCACCCGACAACCAGAAAGCCGAGCTAATTAATGGAGAGATGATTATGACCCCGCCGCCATTTTATGAGCACGAGCGTCTGCAGAGCTTTTTGTTCCAGGTTATTGGCCTTTTCGTAAGCCGTTTCGACCTGGGCGAGGTGCTTGGCTCACGCATGGCGGTCTACATTTCGGACGAGCAAACCTACGAGCCAGACCTTCTCTTTGTCAGCAAAGCCCGCGTTCACATCATCACCCGAAAAAAGCTGCTCGAAGCCCCTGATCTCATCGTCGAAATCCTCTCTCCAACGACTGCCCGGCACGATCGCGGCGTCAAGCTGGAAAACTACGCCAGAGGGGGCGTGCGCGAGTTATGGCTGATAGACCCCTACGGACCCGCCGGTACGCAATTCTACCAACGGCGCGGTGAAAATCTTGTCGAGATCGCCCCCGTAGATGGGCTGATTTTCTCCAATACCCTCCCCAATTTCAAGCTGAAGACCGCCTGGCTCTGGCCGGATGCTGAAAACCACCTGGCCAACCCTTACGCTGTGTTGAAAGCGCTGGGGGCAATCTGACCCCAACACCATCACGCGGCTTCCAGCCGTGACGACAGTAGGTCGGATTGCCAATCCGGCCCACATTTGCGTGAACGAGGCAAATAACGCCAGCTCCATACTCACCAGTAGACGGAATAATATGCCCACTTCCACTGATCTCCTTCTCACCAACGCCGTCGTCCTCACCATGGACAAAAAACTCACCCTGTACGAGCCGGGCGCGGTGGCCGTGACCGGCGATTCGATCCTCGCCGTCGGGCCGGATGAAGCCATGCGTCGCGAATATACCGCCAAAGCAACGCTCGACTGCGGCGGCAAAGTGCTCATGCCCGGCCTGATCAACGCCCACACCCACGTCCCGATGACGCTGCTGCGCGGCCTGGCCGACGATCTGCGCCTGGATGTGTGGCTGCTCGGCTTTATGATGCCGGTCGAGCGCGAGTTCGTCTCGCCCGAATTCGTCCGCCTGGGCACTCAGTTGGCCTGCGCCGAGCTGATCCGCACCGGCGTCACCTGCTTCGCGGATATGTACTACTTCGAGGAAGACATCGCCCGCACGACCGCCGAGGTGGGTTTGCGCGCTATCTGCGGCGAGACGGTGCTCAAATTCCCCACCCCCGACGCGCAATCCTTCGAGGAATCGCTGGCGGCATCGAGGGAGTTCATCATTCGCTGGAAGAATCATCCTTTGATCATCCCCTCCGTGGCCCCGCACGCCGCCTACACCTGCACCGAGGAAATCCTGCGGGCTTGCGCGGCCCTGGCGGTCGAGTTCGACGTCCCCCTGCTCACCCACATCGCCGAAACCGCTTCCGAGCAGGAAAATAATCGCGCCGCTCACGATATGCCGGTCGTCCCATACATCAAAAAGCAGAACATTTTCGAGGCGAAAGTCCTGGCGGCCCACTGCGTCCACGTGGACGATGGCGAAATCCACACGCTGCTGCACCACGGGGTGGGCGTCGTCCATTGCCCTTCGTCGAACCTCAAGCTGGCCTCAGGTATCGCCCCGGTCAAACCCATGCTCGACGAGGGCCTGCCGGTGGGCATTGGCACGGATGGCACCGCCTCGAACAACGATCTGGATATGTTCGAGGAAATCCGGCTGGCGGCTTTCCTGGCAAAGACCGCCTCGAACGACCCCACCGCGCTGCCTGCCACCCAGGCATTGACCATGGCAACCCGCATGGGCGCAGATGCGCTGCACATCGGGCATCTCACCGGCTCATTGGAAGCGGGCAAGCGCGCCGACCTGATTTTGGTTGACCTCTCCGGTCTGCACAACACCCCGCGCTTCTGCCGCACCCGGGAGGGCGTCTACGCCCAGCTTGTGTACGCCGGGAAATCGTCGGATGTGACCGATGTGATGGTCAACGGCCAATGGGTCATGCAATCGAGAGAGCTGCTGACCTTGAACGAGGCTGAGATTCGCTCGCAGGCGGCGGTCTACGCCCGGAAGATTGACGCGTTCCTGGCAGAGCGCGAGCAATCGGTGCTTTCTAAATTGGTGGCGATCGGCGGCGCCGAGGAGGAGGAGAGCTTCGAGGTGCAGGTCAAAGTGCGCATTGCCGATCCCGCCCCGGTGCTGGCCGCGCTCGAAATGCCGGGCATCGAAGTCCTGCGCAGCCGGCACTATCACGAATATGACACCTATTTCTCCTTCGATGACCCCAAGCAAGGCCACCTGCGTTACCGTGAAGACGAGTTCATCGAGCCGAACGGCCAGGTCTCCGGGGCGCGCTATCGCCTGACCCATATCGGCCCGGCGCGCGAGCGGCGCTTCGAAAGCGATGTGCTGCTCTCGCGCAGCCGCTTCATTGCCCCGGCCACTCATAGCCTGCGCTTTTACCGGGAATATTTCAAGCCCAGCGGGGAAGCATCCATCAAGAAAGACCGGCTGCGTTGGCGGGTATTGTTCCAGGGGACTGAATTTTTCATCAACCTCGATCACGTCGAACAGCCGGATTGGGGCTATTTCATCGAAGTCAAAAGCCGCACCTGGAGCCGCCGCGACGCCGAGCACAAAGCCGAGCTGGCTACCGGCCTGCTCGAATTGCTGGGGGCGCCGCCCGAAGAAGCGGTCGCGCAAGATTACGTCGAGATTATAGAACGCTAAACGACCCACCATCTGAGGAGACCATCCATGAATTACTTCAGCATACCTCGTTTCTGGCGCATCACTTCCTCCGCAGCGCTGATCATAATTCTCACCGCGGTACAACTGATTGCAACGCCGCCAACCCCGGCATTGGCGGTGCCCCCTCCCATCGAGGTTACTTCTACCGATGATGACAACGATGTTTCGCCGGGTGACGGCATCTGCGAAACTGAAACTGGTAATGGGGTATGCACACTGCGCGCGGCCCTTTCGGAGACGAATGCTGCCTTCGGGCCAGCAACCATCCAGTTGGAGGCCGCGGCCTATTATCTCAGCCTGACCGGGGCCAACGAAGACGGCAACGCAACCGGCGACCTCGACATTACCGATGATGTGATCATCGTCGGCGCAGGCGCGGATGTCACCCTCGTTGACGGCGGCGGGATAGATCGGGTTTTTCATATACTCTCCGGCAATGTGACCATCCAAGGCATGACTATTGCCAACGGGCGCGCGCCCGACGGCGCGCCCGGCAGTGCGGGAGCAACCGGCGTCAATGGAGCGCCAGGATCGAATGGCGAGGCTGGGAACGATGGCGTATCTGGCGCTGATGGTATTCCGGGCGACGGCGGCGATCCCGGCTCGACAGGTTCAGACGGCTGGCCTGGCGGTCCTGGCGATCCAGGAACCGATGGCGATCCGGGGGTATCCGGTACGGCCGGCGAGACCGGCGGCTCGGGAGACCCCGGCGGCGCTGGCGGCAACGGTAACGGCGGCGGCGTTGGCGATTTCGGCGCATCCGGCAGCGCTGGCGGCGACGGCGGCGGCGTTTACAATGCGGGCAGCCTCACCCTCGATCATTGTGTTATCCGCGACAGCATCGCCGGCAATGGCGGCGGCGGGGGGGCAGGCGGTGTGGGCGGCATGGGCGGCGCTGGCGGTGTGGGCGGCATGGGCGGCGCTGGCGGTGGAGGGGGCGCGGGCGGCGCAGGCGGCAATGGCGGAACCGGTG
>DYIZ01000108.1 GCA_020723385.1 Candidatus Aquidulcis sp. | reverse complement strand
CAACCGCATTGGGCGGCGACCCAAGCACTTTCCCATCAGTTCCAGCTTTTTATTTCGATTACCCTCTTGGTGGCGCATGGGAAGGATTCCGTCATATGATTTCGTTGGATCCTGGCTTTAGTAACTGGATACGGGATTACACTCTTTACGCAGGCAACTTCCCATACCATTCGCCGGGCGCTTACACGGAGTTCACCCGAGTTCAGGACCTGAACGGGGATAACACTTATTATTGGCGAGTTAGACCACAATATGATTGGTCCGGTGGGGAAACTGGTGGTTCCTGGAGTCAGGGATTCAGCTTCGAACGGAATGGTTTCATTCCTCAAAATCTAAATGTATCAACGACCTTCGCCACCCCTACGTTCTCCTGGGATATGGTTGAGGGGGCGAAATATTACGAAATCCATGTTGACGGCGATCCGAATTTTGGTTCTCTGGATGCCCAGGCAACGACTGCACAAACGTCATACACACCTCTCAACCCACTCGCCAATGGCACATATTATTGGCGCGTGCGTATCATCCGGGAGACAACTTCGGCCAATGACTGGTCCACCTCGCAATCTTTTACCCTGAACCTGCCAGCTCCAACCGGATTGACGCCCGACGACCCAACCGGGTCGGATCCTGTGCAGTATGCTCCCACCCTTTGTTGGAATAAGCTGGTTTCTTACCATAATGGCGTAGCGGTATTGGCTGCATGGCGTTATAGGGTCCAGGTCAGCATCAGCCCCACCTTCTCGCCAGAATACGATTTCTCCGATACCGAGTCGAATTGCTGGACGCCCACCCGGGGCTATGCGGATGGCAAATATTATTGGCGCGTGGCAATGTATGATGGTTTTGGCCATATGAGCGACTACAGCCCAGCCGCTTCCTTTACCAAACAGTATCCCACAACTACCTTGATCAGCCCTGTCAATGGCAGCACGTCTGGAACGACGCCAACTTTCGTTTGGACGCCCGTCAATGGCGCCTTGCGTTATAAGCTCGAGGTGTCCCTCGATCCTCTTTACTCGACGATCTATGAATCAATTGAGACAAACAATACCCGTTTCACATCTGTTCTCACCTATCCCCGCAACGCCACATATTACTGGCGCGTCGCCATCGTAGATCGCGAAGGGATTTACGGTCCGCCGACTGGGGCGTCCCTGTTCATAGGAGCGAGCAACAAAGTATATTTGCCAATAATTCGGCGATAAACACAAAACGATAAGGTGTACATCAGAAAACAGTTGCGGACAGGGCGTGCCTGTCCGCAACTGTTTTCTGAAAATCTATCCCCCAAATGCCACAAGTGATTTATCAACGCCGCACAAAAATCACCGCTACATCGTCTTCGTATCGCTGCTCCCACCCGTTGTCTGTCAATAATTTGATCACCTCTCGGTTTGGCTCCAACATAATCACCTCCACCCCCCACCGGTCGAGGACCTCCTGCCAGCCCTCCTCCCCCCGGATGACGGTGATCCATTGGTTGATGATCTCGTCATTGTACAAGTCTGTGCGGCCGTCCACGAACACCGGATATTCTGGCAGCGCCCATAATAAATAGCCGCCCCAATTGTAGGAGCTAAACAATCGCCCATCCGGCGGATCAGCCTTCAAATTTTCGACGGCTTTCACCGGCAGCGTCTCTGCAAACTTGCTCCAATTCGCCTCTAGCGGGAGCACCGTTCCAACCTTGAGGGCGACCGCCGCAATCAGCACAACCAACAAAATCCCATTGATGACGCGCTGCGGGCGAGGGGTGCTATCCAGAGTGAAAGTGACGTGTACCCCCAGGTAGCGGCTGAATGCCCGTAAGGCTGGATCGGCATGGCGGGTCAATACCATAGGCGCAGTCAGGGCAAAAAAAGGTATATTGCGGCCCGCCAGCAGCCCCATCAGGGCAAATCCCGCCGCCAACATGAAATCCGTCAATGCCAGCCGCCGCCGCGAGAACCCCACAGCTCCCAAAGTCGCCAGCAGCAGCCACGCAAATGGCTGCACATTCAAGTAGTGAAAATTGGGCGATTGCCACTCCTGGATGTAATCGCGCAGTGTTCCAATCGAGATGGTCTTGAATTGATACAATAGCATGACTGGCCCGGAGGGGTTGATGCACACCGCCAGGATCATCGTCAACCCCACGAGCAGCAGCGGCCCCTGTCGTTTAAGGAATTCCCACAAATCGGCGATCCGCATCCGGCGAAGATTCAACGTTTCCACCCGGCCAACGAGATACACCCCCCAAAGGATGAACCCCGTGGCAAATCCGCCGTGGCTGTTCGCCCAGATCACCATCAATACCGGCAAAAGCCACAACCGGTTGGCCCGCTGCCAGCGGTAATCCTCCAGCACCCAGAAAAAGACCCCCGCCAGCAAAAATGTGATCAGATAAGGCCGCGCTGCCCAGTAAATCCCGGATGTGACCGCCGCAATTACCAGTGTGAAAGCCTTCAGAAACGGGTTCCCGGTCAGCGTAGGCCAGATGAAAGCAAACGTCAGCGTTACGAACAATGCTGCCCACAGGTTCAACCCTGCCGGGCCAAGTGCCTGGTAAAGCCAATACATCGGGGCTTCGACCAGCCAGCCGGGATATTGCCAGGTTTCGCCGAAACGCGTATAAGAAAATGGGTCAGTTTGGGGTACTTGCCGGTGTTCCACAATCCATTGACCAGCGCGCAGGTGCCACCAGGTATCCGTATCCATCGTCACCCGCGCCGCCATGACGAAAATCGCTAAAAACGTGATACAAATCACCAGCTTTCGAGTCGTCATTGTCGCTCCCTTGGTACCGAGCCGAATAGTCCCGGATTGTCGTTGCGAGCGTTTTTCAGCGAAGCAACCCCCGATTGTCACAGAGAGATTGCTTCGCTCGCTTAAAACGCTCGCTCGCAAGGACAATATAAGAATTACTGTCACCTTTTCGGATAGATTTCACGCCCGTATTATAATTGCGTCCAATGCAAAACCCAGGCTCACTGCGCCGTCTGCTGCATCCTGCGGCCATCACCTTCGTGATCGTTACCCTGCTCAACGGGATATTCCTGGCCCAAGCCGGATGGAATCCATTGGCCCTCATCCAGGTGGGAACCCGCTACGGCCAAAACGATCCTGCCGGCAGCGAGGGCTACGATGGCCAGTTCGCCTACTTTATCGCCACAGATCCACGCCCGGCGGCCGTCGCGGCCCACCTCGATGTGCCTGCCTACCGCTACCAGCGCATTCTCCTGCCGCTGACCGCCCGCATTCTATCGCTGGGGAGTGAACGGATCATCCCCTGGGCGCTTTTAGCGCTCGGCGTCATCGCCCACACGGTCGGAACGTGGGCAATCGCCGAGCTGCTCGCCGCGTGGGGGGTAAACCGCTGGTACGCGCTCACCTACGGGCTGTGGATCGGGTTTTTACTGGCTGCCCGATTGGCTTTGCCTGAGCCGCTTTCCCTGGGATGCGTCGCTTTGGCGCTGCTGGCGCTCGAACGCGGTAAACCCAAAACAGCCTGGGCGCTGTTCGGTTTGGCGTTGTTCGCCAAAGAAACCGCCGTGATCTTTGTCGCCGCGCAGGCGCTGGCGTTGATCTTCCGCAAAGATTGGAAAAGCGCCGCCGGGTTGGGATTGATCGCCGGGCTGCCCTGGGCCATATTCCAGGGCTGGTTGTGGCAGACCTTCGGCCAGATTGGACTGGCCTCCGGCGGCGCGATGGCGACTCCTTTTGAAATCATCCCGTTCATGGGATTGTGGCGCATTGGCGGCTACAGCCAGACAATGTTACTGGTTTGGGTTGTGGTCTTCGGCCCGACGACGGTCGCGCCAGCCGTATGGGGTCTGTGGGTCTCGGTGAGGTCGCTAATCCGGAGAGAAACCGGTGCGCTCATACTGGCGGTGCTGCTCAACGCCCTGACCATCGTCAGCCTGCCGTTTTCCACCTTCCGCGAGCCGGCCGGACTGCTGCGATTCTTCAGCAGCTTTTTGCTCGCCGGGCTGCTTTTTGCCGCACGCTATCGCCAGCGCCGGGCTTTGAACTACCTGTCTATCCTCTGGCTGGCAATGAACGTCTTTTTACTGAAAGGCTGATCACCGCCCCCAGCCCCAACAGGCTGGCTGCCATCCCCACATAAAACCAGGTTGGCCGGTAGGCGAGCGTCACGGTGTGCATCCCGGCAGGCACAGCCACCGCCCGAAAGAGATAATCCGCTTTCAGCACGGGCGCGGGTGCGCCGTCTACCCAGGCCAGCCAGCCCGGATACCACACGTCAGCGACGAACAACCAGCCGGGGGCATCCGCCTCGACCTGTATAACCAGCCGGTGGTTCGTCTCCTCGACCAGGGTGAGCGCGGCTTCGCCGGGAGTCGTGGCCTGGGGGATAGCTGCATCCTCGAGAATCACCACCCGCTCCAGGTTCGAAGCCCCTGGAGTCCCTGCCAGCGCCGATATCACCTGCGCCCAGGCTTTCTCGCCGCCCGCGGCCGATTGGGCCGCGCTGAACCAGCGGAGGCGCGGCATCCCATCGAAAGCCGAAAACCGAACACCCTCCGGCGAGTCTGAATCCATCTGCTCGATCACGCCCACAGACATCAGCCGCAGCATGGCCTCCCGCGTAGCTGAGTCGGTGCTTTCCAGCATGTCCATCCAGCGTGCGTACCGCGCCGGTACCAGCGGATCGAACTGGTTGACCGATGCAATGCCATCCATCAAGAATAAATCCGGCAGCAGCGTGGCCCGCAAATCATCCCAACCCCCTGCCGGCTCGAACCCCTGGAAAGTGAAATATCGCTCGAATTTGAGCGACTCTTCGTCCTGCCGTGAGAGATACAACCGCCCATCTGCCGCTAACTGTTCGACCCGTGCGGCGGTCGCTGCCTGTCCCCGAAAGAAATCCAGCTCGATCCCCGGATTCAACCCCCAGCCCGCTACGATCAAATCAAGCATCACCCAGACCGTGACCCCGGCATACCATATTCTACCCAGTAATTTCGGTGTTCTGTCATTGCGAGGCGGCGCTTTTTGCCGCCGAAGCAATCTCCCTACTCGTCGGGAGATTGCTTCGGGCAAAGTTCGTCCTCGCAATGACATCGTTGATGGTTCATAGATTGGTTTTAAACCCTGGGCTTCACTTTTGCAAGAATGGCCGTTAGGCGGGGCAGTCAGCGCCAACACGCCGGTTCCCAGCCCCCACATCCCCGCCAGGCAGGTCGCGCTCACCATCGTCGCCAACTGGTAGGCTTCAATCGAATCGGCCAGTGCGAACCAGGCCAGCGCCCCGCCCAGTGTGACAGCCCCTGCACCTGCGGTGGCTAACCGAGTCCAATATAACCCGCGCCCCTCAGGCCGCCGCCAATTCTCCACTCCCATCCCTGCCAGGAATGCCAGGGCGAATACCGCCCAAAGCGACCAGCGCGCCGGGGCTTTGAACATATCGAAGGTGGGAACGTGGCGATACAACCAAGGGAAAATTGGCGTATTCCAGCCCATCGCCAGGATGAATGACACAATGATCACCCCTAACAGCAGCCACACCCAGCTTTTCGCCGCGCGGCTCTTGCCGCGCTGGAGAATCGCCCGCCCTGCCAGGAGCAGCGGCAGCAGCCCGATGTAGACTGCATCCTCCCAGAACGCGGCATAACCCCAATAATCGCCGTGCGCCGGGTTGCCGAAGAAATCCGGCGCAGCCAGCCCGATCAGCCGCCAGGGCCAAAATGAATAGGTCATGGCCTGGTCATAATCCACCTGGCTGGCTCGGGGTGATTCGAGCAAGTATTCCGCCGTCGGGAGGAGCTGACCGGCGGCGAAAATGACCGCAAGCCCGATCGCCAGCGTGAACGCCAGCCATAGCTTCCCCAAAGCAGCGAAGAGATGCCGCGCCGGTATTTGGGCGGGAAGGTCGTCATGAATTTTCGATAGGTTTGACAGATTTTCTTTGCCGGACAAGATGTTGCTCTGCCGAAGGGACTCTGGCAATGAGGCATCCGAATCTGGCAGGAGAAACCTGTCAGGTCTGGCGCTCCGGCCGAAATGGAGCGTGCCATTATCTATTAATGGATGCGAGAATTGGCTATACGCATTTCTCGCACCATTCCACACCACCCACACACCCGCTAAAGACAGCGAATACCATGCCGTCTGAGCGTGGCCCGCCAGCAATTGCATCGCAACCACGACTCCTAGACGGATAATCGCCCCTCGCTCCCAGCGCAGCTTCATCACCGCCAGCAGCACCCACGGCAGCCAGGCAGTAGCCGCTTCCATGCTCAGGAATTGCCCGCGGGCTGCCAGCCACCCCGACAGTCCAAACGCCAGCCCGCTGACCGCCTGCGCCAATCGTCCCATACCGGCTTGCCGGGCGACCAGGACCATCCCCACCCCCGCCCAGCCCAGGTGCAAGGCCAGATACAACGCCTGCCCCCAGGCTAACGCCGGGAGTCCCCCAACCGCATCCAATAGAAGCAACCCCCACACCGGCGGATACAGCAACGCCGATTGATAATTTGCCAGCAGGGGCGACCCCATCCCGGCCAGCAGATTCCACACTGGAAACTCCCCGGCGCGCAGCGACTCCCAGGCTAAATGCCACCAGGGGGTGAACTGCAAACCGGAAGTCCCCCAGAACAGCGCCCGCCCCGCGGCCCACACCGGCGACAACAGCACGAACGGCGCGGCCAAAACCGGCAAAAGGTGGATGATCTTCTCGATTGAGCGGCGAAAACGGGAGGATAATTTTATTTGCATTGCCCTGATTATCGCAAAAGGGGCGTAATTCGTCAACTTTTCCCTGTGGTATAATATTTCCAACATGGATGCCACCCCCTCCCCTCTTCCGGAAGCCTCTCCCCAAACCAAGCGTACCCTCTCTCCTGAAGAGCTGCGCCAGCAGCGAATGATTATTGGTGGGTTGATTGGTGCGGCTGTATTAATAACGGCGCTCGTGGTCGTAAGTTTATTGTATATGTTCTCACCAGCGGAAGGGCGAGCGCAGGATGTCGAACGGATTCGGGATGTTTTTATCATTTTCATGGCGGTCGAATCATTGTTCATTGGCCTGGTGTTGATTGTTTTGATTGTTCAGGTTGCCCGCCTGACGTTGCTCTTGCAAAACGAAATCAAGCCCATTTTGGACTCGACCAATCAGACAGTCAGCACCCTGCGCGGCACGTCCGAATTCCTGAGCGACAACCTCGTTCAGCCGGTGATCAAGCTCAATGAGTATTTAGCGGCCCTGAAGAAGTTGGGTGAGTTGCTCGGATTGGGCCGTTGATAGCGATTAACGAATACCTCATATACACAAAAAAGGAGAATAAGCGATGGCAGAAAAAGACAACGATTTTGTTGCATTCCTGGTAGGTTTCGTCGTTGGCGGGCTGGTTGGCGCAGCGACTGCACTGCTGCTGGCCCCGCAGTCCGGCGAGGAGACCCGCACCCTGATCAAGGAAAAGAGCATCGAGCTGAAAGATAAAGCTGTTGAAACTGCCGAAGAGGCGCGTGCCAAAGCCGAAGCCGCCGCCGCCGAAGCGCGTGCCCGCGCCGATGAATGGGCCGCGATCGCCAAAGCTCGCGCCGATGAACTGAAGAAGCGCGGACAGGAAGTGATCGAGACAGTCCGAAAACCGAAGAAAGCCGAAGAAGAAACCCCCGCTGAAGCGTAATCAATCCCTAACGCTCATTAACATAAGACACCCGTTTCTGGCCCTTTATACCGGGCAAGAAAACGGGTGTTTTTCTTGTGAGTAAACACTCGCTCGCCCTGCATTGTCAGCAACCCGGATTGTCACCCCCTTCGAGAGGGGAGTTTAGGAGGCGAATTATGAAACGCATATCCAAACTCGTCATCGTCGCTGCCATTCTGATCGCGCTTCTGGCCATCGTGTCCTATGCAGCGTTTGCCGATGCAATCTACAATAAAGTTTACCTGCCCATCATCCAGAAAGACTATACTGCGCAATTCAGCGTCTCAGGCTACATCACCAACGAGAGTTATCTCCCTCTCGCCGGGGTTGCAATCTCCGATGGGGCAGGACACACGGCTGTCACCGACGCCAACGGCTTTTACCGGTTTGAAGAGATGGATGCGGGAATTTACACCCTCGCGCCGGCAGGTAAAAGCCTCGCTTTCACACCCGATTCGCGCACCCTCTACCTTCCGCCAGACAGCAAGGGGCAAAACTTCATCGCCCAGGCAGCCACAAGCTGCACAGAAAAGATCGCCAACGGTGGTTTTGAGGACGATGGCGATTGGGATCTGCCCCTGACGGCATATCCGGCGGATTACTCCGATGCCGAGGCAAAAAGTGGGGATTGGTCCATGCGAACCGGAATTGTCAGGGCGTCAGATAATCGTTATAGCTACTCCTCCGCCCGGCAATCCATCGCCATACCCTCGGGCGTCGCCAGCGCCACGTTGAGCTTTTGGGCGCTGCCGCTGAGCGATGAAGCCGTCAGCATTGCACCGCCTCAACGGCCAACCGGGCCAAATTTCGGCGAGGCGGTGTTAGCCGGCGATGTACAGTACGTGCTCGTGCTGGACACGAACGACAATATTCTCGAAACGCTGGTCTGGGAGCGCACCGACACAAACTCATGGCAATATTATGAATTCAGCCTGAAGAAATATGCCGGCAAGACCATTAAACTGCATTTCGGCACTTACAACGATGGTTTGACCGGGATCACGGCTATGTACGTGGATGATGTTTCGGTATCCGCCTGCGACTCGACCACCGCGACTACCACCCCCACCATCACGACGACCGGAACGCCTCCCACCTGCGATAACGAGATCGCCAACAGTGGATTCGAAACCTCCGGGGATTGGTACATTCCTCAAACAACCTACCCTGCATCTTATTCGACCATCGAACATTATGCCGGCAGCCGCTCGATGCGGACAGGTATTATCGCCAGCGGCGACAATCGCTACAGCTACTCCGACGCCGGGCAGGAAGTCACAATTCCGAGCAGCGCCAGCAGCGTCATCCTGGGGATGTGGCTCTACCCGCAGAGCGGCGAATCTGCCGACAAACTTCTTCCAGCAATCCCCACCGGTCAGAAATTCGGGGAGGCGGTTCTGTCAGGCGATGTGCAATATGTACTCATCCTCGATGAGTACGATAACTGGATAGACACGTTAGTCTGGCAGCGCAGTGACAGCCAGGAGTGGGATTATGTCGAATTCAACCTGAATGCGTATCGCGGCGATACGATCAAGATCCAGTTCGGAAGTTACAACGATGGCTGGAATGGCATCACGGCGATGTTCGTTGACGAGGTAACGCTGGAAATCTGCATGCCCGGCGCCAGCTCGACACGGACGCCCACCCCCACTCGCACCGTGACACCGACATCCACCATCACACCAACGCCTACGATCACGCCAACGCCTGTCGCTGGCAGCACCGCCACCCGTACCCCCACCGCCACCTCCGTCTGCTCGAACCTGATCGAGAACGGCGGCTTCGAGGACGAAAGCGACTGGGAAATTCCCCTCACCTTCTATCCGGCAGATTACTCCACGGCCAAACACCACAGCGGCAGTTGGTCTATGCGAACCGGCATCACCTTGTTGAGTGACAACCTATACAGCTATTCCGACTTCCGGCAAACCGTGTCAATTGCTTCCAGCGCGGATGGCGTCACGCTGAAAATCTGGCTGTACCCGTTGAGCGGCGAGGCGGCCAATCGTTCCGTCCCGCCTATCCCCTCCGGCCCAATATTCGGCGAAGCCCCGCTGGCTGGCGATGTCCAATACGTGCTGATCCTCGACCAATACGGCAACTGGATTGACACCCTGTTCTGGGATCTGCGTGACGACCAGGAGTGGCTCTACCGCGAATACATCCTCGACGATTACATCGGCGACACGATCAAAATCCAATTCGGCTCGTACAATGATGGATTAGGGGAGATCACCGCAATGTATGTTGATGACGTAGCGCTAGAGGTATGCAGGCGTTGAGCTAAATTCAGGGTAAATACAGAAAATGGGTTTGGACCTGGCATAGCCCATCCCAAACCCATTTTCTGATTAACGCCATCCCCTGATGATTCCCGTCACGGCTTTTAGCACATCTCCTGCCAACACAGATGCGGTGTTGCCCAGTACCCGCGCCGAGGCCAGGCCGGCCTGGGCGTGAATCCACGCTCCCGCAACCGCTGCCGGGAAAGCTGCCACTCCCTGGGCTAGCAAGCCAACAATCAATCCCGCCAGCACGTCTCCGGTCCCAGCGCGGGCCAGCGCCGGGGTGGCAACCGGGATGATCGTCGTTTGCCCATCGGGCGCAGCGATAACACTGAATGCCCCCTTCAATACCACCACGTGCCCCCATTCCCGCGCGAATCGTTCAGCCACGCCGATGCGGTCGGATTGAATTTCGTCGCGCGACAGGCCAGTGAGCACTGACATCTCGCCGGGATGTGGGGTCAGAATCGCCGAAGACGGCAGACGAGTGTGCCAATCAGGCAAGCGAGCGAGCAGCTTCAACCCATCGGCGTCAACCACCAGCGGGGGGAGCGCGGCCTGCCGGAGTGCAGCCTCGGCCATCGGGGGCCGGGCAACCCCCATGCTGGCGCGCCCCCCGTGAGGCGCGGCTTCCAGCAGGCGAGCGACGAATTTCTGCGTCACTTCTTCCAACCCGAAACCCGGCCCGATCAGCATCGCTGTGGCGCGCTCGAGGTTTTTGCGTACTACCTCGACCGCATCACCCGAGATAACGCCGGTATCGTGCGGCAGCAGCAGCCAGGTGGCCTCGGGTAACTGCCCGGCCAGCGCCGCGTGAAGCGGCTCCGGGACAGCCAGCGTTACCAGCCCGGCCCCGATCCGGTACGCCGCTGACCCAGCCAGCCAGGCTGCCCCGGTATAATTGACCGACCCGGCTACGATCAGCGCGGTACCAAAGGTACCTTTGTGGGCATCCAGCGGGCGCGGGGGTAACATTTCCTGAATCGTAACTGTATCAGCAACCGTACGGCGCAGCGAATCCCAGGCCGCCAGGCCATCCAGCGGGCCAATGCCAACCAATCGAAGGTTGCCCACCAGATTGTAAGCCGGAAAGCGCAGCAGACCTTGCTTGACCGCCGCCATCGTCACCGTCATCTCGGCGGGCAGACATTCGGGCGCAGCCTGGCCGCTGTCGCAGTCCACACCCGAAGGGCAATCCACGGCGACGATGTGCGGGGGATGGGGCGAGGCGGCCATGGTATTCCGAACCAAGCCCAAAATCTCGGCCAGCTCTGGCTTGAGCGGCAGGCGCGCTCCGGTGCCCAGGATGCCATCCAGCAAAATGGCGTGTTCGTCGAAAGATTGCAGCCAGGCAGCGATTCCGTCTGCGCCGACGATCTCGCCGCCAGCCAGGAACAGCCGGGAAACCAGGGGATCGTCCTCAACCCTCGGGCGGACGATACACACGCTCGTGCGCCAGCCCCATTCGGCCAGGTGCGCCAGCGCTACCAGGGTGTCGCCCCCGTTGTTGCCCGATCCCACCAGGCCGAAGGCCGTCTTCTCCGGGAGCTGCCCATACTGCTCGTTGACAACTTCCGCCAGACCGCGGCCGGCGTTTTCCATCATCTTTTCGTAAGTCAAGCCGTTGGCATCAGCCTCGCGCTCGACGGCTTGCATCTCAGCGACGGTGACGAGTTTCATGTGTATCCTCCATTCGGGTTCATCGAAACATCGAACTGACACTATTCTAATGCTTGCGCCAATATTGGCAAAGGCCGCCGGAGTATAATCACCCAATGGCTCAAATTTCAACTTTCACTATTCGGCCTCTCATACTCTCCGACCAGCCCTGGGTGGCGCAGTTTCTCGACGATCATTGGGGCGGACCGTTGATCGTGACGCGTGGACAGATCTACGATGGCAGCCGCCTGCCGGGGTTTGCTGCAGTTCGGGATGGGCAAATCGCCGGGCTGGTAACTTACCGGATCGAAGCTGATAGCTGCGAGATTGTCTCGCTGGACAGCCTGGCCGAGGGGATCGGCATCGGCTCAACGCTGATCGAGGCGGTGCGACAGCGCGCAGTAACTGCCGGCTGCCGCCGCTTGTGGTTGATCACGACCAACGACAACCTGGCCGCCATCCGCTTTTACCAGAAACGGGGTTTCGAGCTGGCGGCCATTCACCGAAATGCGCTGGATGTCTCACGAAAATTAAAGCCGCAGATCCCGCTGACTGGAATTGACGGTATTCCCTTGCGGGATGAAATCGAATTGGAGATACCGCTGGAACATAAAGTGGGGTAAAATAGGACACATAGTGTCCGATTCCAAAAGGAGGAAAATTATGGCACCTTTCCGCATTCTTTCTCTCGATGGCGGTGGCATCCGCGGGGTGTTGACCGCAGCCCTGCTCGAACGGTTAGAGGCAGCTCAACCGGGCTTTATGAGCAGTATTGATTTGATCGCCGGCACGTCCACCGGTGGTATCCTGGCGCTTGGACTGGCATCAGGCATGTCGCCTACCGAGGTGCGTATCCTGTACGAAAATCTCGGCGGCAAAGTCTTCGCCGACAATTTCTGGGACGATCTCCACGACCTGGGACAGCTCGTCCACGCCGAATATTCCAATACGTATATCAAGGATGAATTGACAAAACGGTTTGGCAACATGTCGCTGGGCGATCTGCCGAAGAAAGTGTTGGTGGCCAGCTTTGTGTTAGATAACAAGTCGAAGGATCCGGCCATACCGCGCACCTGGAAACCCAAGTTTTTCCACAATTTCCCCGGCGAAGGCTCAGACCGGCACGAGCATGTCGTAGACGTGGCTTTGCGAACGAGCGCTGCGCCGACTTTCTTCCCGATCTATCAGAGGTATACCGATGGCGGCGTGGTCGCCAACAACCCCAGCATGTGCGCATTGGCCCAGGCGGTCAATCCAGATTCGGGCGGATGCAAGATCAGCGACATCCGGTTGATTTCCGTGGGGACAGGGAGTAACCCACAGTTCCTGGATGTGGACAACGCCGATTGGGGTCTTGCAAAATGGGCGCCCCATCTGATCACCCTGATGCTCGATGGCGGCGTCGGCCTGGCGGATTATCAGTGCCGCCAACTCCTGGGCAAGCATTACTTACGGCTCAACCCACTTCTTCCAGTGCCAATTAGTTTGGATAAGATCAACCAGATCCCCCTTCTCAAAGAGATCGCGGCCAAAACAGCGGTCGAAGGGGCTGTCAAATTCGTCACGCAATATTTCCGAGCGGTCTAATAAGTATCAACCCAGACTCACAGAAGACCCCAGGGGGGTAAAAAACCCCTGGGGTCTTCTGTGCGTTTAATCCCCGGATTTTACTGGTATAATCCGCCACGTCTGGGTGACGCCCAGACCCAAATGCCTATGAGCACTGAAACCACATCAACCAAACTATGTCCAACCTGTGGAACCCGCCTGAGCGAAGGGGCTACGCGCTGCCTGGTGTGCGGAGCGGTGCTGGGGAGCACCGATAAGCCCGCCAGCGCGTCGAAGCCCGTGCAGGGCAGCCGCATGCCGGAGATCACTCTCAGCTTGCCGGCGGCCATTGCCCTGCTGGCGCTGTTCCTCACCATCGGCGCTGTGCTGGTGTACATTGCCCTACGTACCGCGGTACAGACAAAACCAGAACTCATCATTCCTATCTCCCCAACCGTCACGGTGACGATCACACCCACGCCGACGACAACCGGCACACCCCTGCCGCCGACGCCCACTGACACACCTCAACCTACCTCGACCCCGCAGACCTACCTGGTCAAGCAGAACGACACCTGCATCGGCATCGCCCTGGCCTTCGAGGTGTCGGTAAACAGCATCGTTCTGATGAATAATTTACCGGCAACCTGTGATACCCTGTATGTCGGCCAGCCGCTGCTCATCCCGCAGCCAACGCCGACGCCGCTGCCGCCGCCTTCTGCCACCGCCAACCCGGCCACGCAAACTGCTGAGGCCTGTGAGCGCGTCGAATACACCGTGCAAGATGGCGACACGTTGGGCCGCATTTCAGCAACCTATAATGTGCCCATGGAAGCTATTCGCGAATGGAACGGCCTGGCAAGCGATGTGGTATTTGTCGGCACGACCATCGTTGTGCCACTGTGCGAACGGCCAGCCACCCCCGGCCCCACTCCCACAGCCACCACGCCTCCGCCTTACGCTGCCCCCAATCTGCTTCTCCCCGCTGACGGCACATCGTTCACCCTGGCGGATGAGACTGTGACCATTCAGTGGGCATCCGTGGGAGCGCTGCGCGAAAACGAGCGTTACATGGTCACCGTGGAAGACCTGACCGAGGGCAAAGGCCGCAAGCTGGTGGATTACGTCACTGATACGCGGTACATCATCCCTGACGATTTCCGCATCAACGATGCCACGCCGCATGTGTACCGGTGGTGGATCGTCCCGGTGCGCCAGATAGGCACTGATGACAGCGGTAAAGCGATCTATGAGGCCGCCGGAGCGCCCAGCGCGGCGCGGGTATTCGTCTGGTCGGGGGCAACGCCGGCGAGGACGCCAACGCCATAGTCAGTATAGAAAAAGGGCCGCTGTCAACCAGCGGCCCTTTTCTATTTGGAAGAAGAAGACCTCACAGGTTTTGAAAACCTGTGAGGTCTGGTTATTCAACGGACTATCCCTGCGCCTTGGCAGCGACATCTTCCAGCATCTTCGTTGTCAACGACTTGGGACGCTCGATGGGCTGACCCAGGGCGCGCGCCCAAACGACGTTGGCGGTCACGCCCAAGGCACGCCCGACGCCGAACAACACCGTGTAGAAATCGAACTCGCGCACGCCATAGTAGTATTGCAGCGTGCCGCTGATCGCATCCACATTGGGGGCCGGATTCTTGGCTTTGCCCTGCTCTTTGAGCACCTGCGGCACCACCTCGTAAACCAGGTCGGCGAGCTGAATGAGGGTATCCTGGGGGAAGTGCTCTTTGGCGAATTCCATCTGCGCCATGAAACGCGGGTCGGTGACGCGCAAGACAGCGTGCCCGTAACCGGGGATGACCTTACCACCGTTGAGCGTATCCCAGGCGAACTTGTGCAACTGTTCACGGCTGGGGACCCCGCCGAACTGGTCGCGCACGCTGATCAGCCAGCCCAGGCATTCCTGGTTCGCCAGCCCGTGCAGCGGTCCCGCCAGGCCGTTGAGACCGGCCGAGAAGGCGTAATACATGTCAGAGAGCGCGGAGGACACCAAATGCGTCGTGTGCGCCGATACGTTGCCTGCCTCGTGATCGGAGTGCAGGATGAAATACAGGCGGGCCAGCTCGGCATAACCCTTCAGATCGGCTACGCCCATCATGCGGGCGAAGTTCGTCCCGTAATCCTGGCGGGCGAAATAGCGCGGCTTCCGTGTTTCACCGAAGTACTTCATGCGGTAAATGAACGCGGCAATGCCGGGCAGCTTGGCAGTCAGGTTCATTGCGTCTTCCAGCGTCGGCTCCCAATAGACATCCTTTTTGATGCCAGCCGAGTATTTCTTGGCGTACTCGGACTGGTTCTGCAAAGCCAGGACGGCCTGGGAGAACAGCACCATCGGGTGAGTTTCCTTCGGCATTGCCTTCAGCATTTTATAGACGTAATCCGGCACTTCGGAGCGGCTGGCCCATTCGGACTCGACTTCCAGCGCTTGCTCACGGGTGGGGATTTCACCAACCATCAGGAGATAGTACAAACCACCCACGTAGGGAATCTGGGCCCCACGCGGCTTGGGCAATTTCTTTAAAACCTCGGGGATGGACAATCCACGGAAACGAATCCCCTCTGCGGGGTCCACATAGGAGATATCCGACACCATGCTTTTGACATCGCGCATCCCGCCGTATACCTGCTCGATGGTGACTTCCCCGACCTTGGTTTCACCTTGCTCTTTGACCAATTTTTTAACCCGCTCCCGCCAGGAAGGCAGTTGGGCAGCAATTTTTTCTTTGATGATCATTGTTATCCTCCAGAAGTCATTTGAAATTGGATTGGTTAGATTTTAACCAGATTGAGCAGCGCTTCGGTCGTTTGCCAGACCGAATCCGCTGATTTCTTCAAAGCCTCTTTTTCGGAGTCATCGAGCTTGTATTCGACGATCTTCTCGATACCCTTGCGGCCTAACTGCACCGGGACGCCAAAGAACATATCCTTGAGGCCATATTCGCCTTGCAGGTAAGCCGAGGCCGGAACGGTCAGGTGCTTGTCTTTCAGAATCGCCTCGACCATTTGAGCCACTGCGGCCGATGGGGCGTAATAGGCGCTGCCGGTCTTGAGCAGATTGACAATCTCGCCGCCGCCCTTGCGGGTGCGGTTGACGATGGCTTCCAGCCGGTCGGGGGGCATGCACTCCCGCAGGGGGACGCCCGCCACGTTGGAATGCCGCGTCAGGGGGACCATCTCGTCGCCGTGTCCGCCCAATACGTAGCAGTGGATATTCTCCACGCTGACCCCTAATTCCATGGCAACAAATGCTCTCATACGGGCCGAGTCGAGAATCCCTGCCTGGCCAATGACCCTGTGCGGCGGCAGCTTGGCGACCTTGAGGGTCAGGTAAGCCATCACGTCCAGCGGGTTGGTCAGGATGACGAAAATTGCCTCCGGGGAGTATTTGATCGTCTCCTCGGTGGCCTTGCTGATGATGGCGGCATTGGCTGTCAGCAAATCATCGCGGCTCATACCTGGCTTGCGCGGCAGGCCGGCGGTGATGACGACGATATCCGATCCGGCGGTGGCCTCGTATCCATTGCTGCCAACGATCTTGACATCTTTGCCGATGATGGGCATCGCCTGCTGCAAATCCAGCATTTTACCCTGAGGCATGCCCTCGATGATATCCACCACTACCAGATCGGCGATTTCGCGTTCCGCCAACCAATGAGCGGTGGTCGAGCCGGTGAACCCGGCCCCGATGATAGAAACTTTATTCTTCATACATTCTCCCTTCAGGTTGTGGGTGATTGGTGTAATTTATACCACAATTGGGTAAATTTTAGATATGACGAAAAGACGGACTTTCATCCGTCTTTTGTAATTTACCCTGTTCAATTTTCGTGTTCTTCCACGAACTTGATCGCTTGCATGGCTGCCGCAGCCCCCATCCCGGCGGAGGTGACCACCTGCCGGTGGTTTGGATCGCCCGCCTCGCCAGCCACAAACACGCCAGGTACCGAGGTGTGCATAAGAAAATCTGTTTTCACGTAACCGCGCTCATCCAAATCCACTTGCCCGGCGAAAAGCTCTGTATTGGGGCGGTGACCGATGAATATGAACAGCCCATTGGTGGTCTGATCGGCAGTCTCGCCAGTGACGAGGTTCTTCAGCCGGACAGCTTTCATCGCATCCTGCCCAACCGCCTCGGTCACGACTGTATTCCAGATAAATTTTATCTTGGGATTCTCTTGGGCGCGCTTTTGCAGCACAGCCCCGGCGCGCAACGCGTCGCGGCGGTGGACGATGGTGACGGAATTGGCGTAACGCGTCAGGAAAAGCCCTTCTTCCAATGCGCTGTCTCCGCCTCCGACGACAACGACATCCTTTTCCTTGAAAAACCAACCATCACATGTGGCGCAGTACGAGACACCGCGCCCGGTCAGTTCCGTCTCGCCGGGGATTTCGAGGTGAATGGGGGTCGCACCGGTGGCGATGATGAGCGCGTCGGCAAGATAGGTAGTATTGTACGTTTTCACCCGGAAGGGGCGCTGCGACAGGTCAACCTCGGTCGCCGTATCGAATTCGACTTTGGCGCCGAAATGTTCGGCCTGTTTCTGAAACAACTCGCCTAACTGCTGCCCGCCGACCCCTTCGGGAAAACCGGGGTAGTTCTCGATGGTGAATGTCAGCGCGGCCTGCCCGCCAAATTCCATGCCGGTCAGCACCACCGGGTTCATCTCGCCGCGCGCTGCATACAGCGCGGCAGACAAGCCCGCCGGGCCGGAACCCAGGATCAGTATCTTGACGTGCTGCTCGGTTGTTGATTGGGGGGTGGAGATGCCAGAAAGGTTGAAATCCATGCGAATGCCTCACATTTTTCGGAATAATCCCGTCTCATCGGCCTGAACTGACGGGTATTTTAACACAAAGGGTGCGAATGATAGATCGTCCATTCAATCGCTATCATAAGATGATCCAGGTACGAGAAAGGTTACAACTAACTTCGTGTATCTTCGTGTGTCCTTCGGTGAACTTTGTGTTTAATATCCAGAGATTAAGACGCTTCACCCCTCGAAGCGGGTTGTCAAAACACCTTCGACAAAGTAATGCTGCGAAAAGATGAACAACGCCAGCACCGGCAGCAGCGCCGCCAGAGACATGGGCATCAGATATTCCAGTTGGGTGTAATAAACGCCCTGGAATAAGGACAACCCCAGGCTCACCGTATATTTGTCGGCCGTGTTCAGGTAAACCAACGGGCCGAGAAAATCATTCCACGCGCCGATGAAGGCAAAGACAGCCACCGCCGACACAGCTGGGCGGGCCAGCGGCAAGGCGATTCGCCAATAGGCCTGCCAGGGGTTGCAGCCATCCAATTCAGCGCTCTCGAATAGATCCATCGGGATAGTGCGAAAGAACTGCCGGAACAGGAAAACGTAAACGGCGTTGGCGAAGAAACTCGGCAGCACCAGCGGTAAATAAGTGTCCACCCAGCCGAGTTTGCTGAACAGCACGAACAACGGGATCAGCGTGATGGCGGATGGAATCATGATGGTCGCCAGCATCAGATTGAACCAGAATGTTTTTCCCCTTCCCGGCAAAGTGGCAAACGCGTAACCAACGAGCGGCGAGGTCAGCAGCGTACCAAAAACACTCAGCCCGGTCACGATGAAGGAATTACGGAAGAGCAGCGGGAAATCCAGCAGCCCCCAGGCTTGCGTGAAATTGTCGAGCGTGACCGGGTTCGGAATCCATTGAGGAGGGTCAGCAAAAATCTGGGAGGGGGACTTGAAAGCCGTGGAGACCATCCAAAGAAACGGCAGCACAAATGGCGCCGCCAACATAATCAGTGTGGCGTAGTAAATCCCTCTGAAAAAACGATCGTTCCTCGTCATCATCACGAATGAGTCCGCTAATCTTCGTCAATTGGCGCTAATCAATTTTTATAAATTCGCGAAGATCAGCGCAGATTAGCGGATTCTAACTCCCTGTTTCATCCCCGGCGTAGAACACCCAGCGCTTCGCCGCGGCGAATTGGAGCAGTGTCAGGGCCAGGATCACTGACAGGGATAGGAAAGCCACCGTCGAAGCGTATCCCAGTCGGCCCCAGGAAAAAGCATTCAGGTAGATGTAAAGCGGTAGTGTCAGCGTGGCATTATTAGGGCCGCCTCTGGTCAATAGATATGCCGGAGTGAATACATGGAATGCGCCGATCAGGTTGATGACCATCAAGTAGAACGTGGCTGGCGAGATCATTGGCAGAGTGATGCGCCAAAGACGAGGCCACCAGCCCGCCCCATCGAGCACCGCGGCCTCGTGCAATTCGGCGGGCACATTTTGGAGCGCGGCCAGGTACACCACCATGTTGACGCCAACATTCCAGAGACTCATCAAAATCAAGGCCGGCATCGCCCAATGCTCATCGAAGAACCACCCCGGCCCGTGAATGCCGATCATCCCCAAAACCTGATTGACCACCCCATAACGCGGATTGAAAATCCAGCCCCACAAGAAGGTTGTGGCCACTCCCGAGACGATCACGGGCAGGAAGAATATCGCCCGAAATAAGCCCGCCCCGCGCCGTTTGCGGCCCAACAACAGCGCCAAAATCAGTCCCAATCCCAGGCCGACCGGCACTGTTCCCGCCGCGTAGTACAACGTATTTGCCAGCGAACGCAGCAGCAGCGGATCGCCGGTCAGCTCACCGAAGTGCGCCAGCCCAACGAATTTTGGCGGCTGCGGCAAAGGCCAATCGGCGAAGGAGAGCAGGAAGGCGCCGATTAACGGCCCCAACTGGAGTAACAAAAAACCCGCCAGCCACGGGGAAATCAGCAGGTAGAACCAGCGCTCGCGGCGGCGGGTCAGGGACACAGGGACTCCGAAATGGCGGGCTGGAGCCTGCCCTACGAACAGAGCAGGTTACAGTTGTTTGGCTGCCTCGATCACCTCGGCCAGCGCCGCAGGGTTGGGCAAATGCACACGCAGCAGCCGGCGGCCGCGAGCCTCCAGCGCTTCGAAATCGCCCAACGCCTGGGCGCGCTCCAAAGCGCCGAACGTCAGCATCTCTTCGGGAATCGCGGCGTCCGTCACCGGGTCGGCGGTAATTTGGAGGAACAGACCGTTGTCGGCTCCGCCTTTATGCAGTTGACCTGTCGAGTGCAGGAAGCGCGGTCCGAACCCAACCGTCGTCGCCAGGCCGGTTTTCGCCCGGATCAGCGTGCGCAGCTCGGTCAATTGTGCAGAGGTGCGCTGGTTGCGCGGCAGGTAGGCGTTGAAAGCCACGTAATCGCCCGCCTTGCCCTGGGACAAAAATTCCTTGAGATCAGCGCGTAGATGCGGGCCAGGCGAGACGAACTCGCCAGCTTCCAGCGCGCCAGCCTTACGGTAAGCCTCGATCTTATTCAGTGTGCGGGTCTTGTTATCCTGCACATCGGGCTGCTCGAAGGCGTTGACGCCCATCACGGCGCAGGCTACGGCGGTCGCATATTCCCAGCGGTAGAATTCAGTTCCCAGGGCGTACCCGTCAGCGAGGGGATAGACCAACACCGGGAAGCCAGCTTTGCGCAGGAGAGCGATGGCCGCATCGTGTTTGCCGGTGCTGCGCAGATAGACGAATAACCGGTCGGGGCCGTAGAATTCCGGGGCCGCAGGGGGTTCGCCGTCCACGGGGATGATGCCCATCCCGTTTTTGCCGCTGCTCTCGGCGACGAGCTGCTCCAGCCACGAGCCGAACGAAGCCCATTGGGGATCGGCGAACAACGTTACTTTGTCGCGCCCGTGGAGGGCGGCTTCGGCCAAAACGATGCCCAGGGCGATCCCCGGATTGCGCGCTGCTGGCACATCGGCGGTACACTGGCGCATCATTTTGGCGGCGCTGTCCAGCATTCGCTCGACATCCACACCCATCAGCGAGGCCGGGATCAGCCCAAACGGGCTGAGCACCGAGAAGCGCCCGCCCACGGTCGGGTCGCCGTGGAAAACGTAGCGGAATTTGCGCGCCTGCGCCAGCTTATCGAGCGAGGTGCCGGGGTCGGTGATGGCGACGAAGTGGTCGGCGGCGAACTCGCCCACGGAACGGCGCGCCCGCGCCCAGAAATAGTCGAGGAAGGCGTTGACTTCTGCTGTCCCGCCGGATTTCGACGAGACGATGAACAGCGTGCGGGCTGCCGGGAATTTGCGCGCCGTGGCCAGCACCTGCGCCGGGTCGGTCGAGTCGAGGATGGCGAACTCGATCGGCAGCGGGGAGCCGCCCGCTTCCAAAGAGAAAACCAGGCTCATCACTTCGGGGGCAAGGGACGAGCCGCCCATGCCGAGCAGGAGAACGTGTTCATACCCCGCGCCGCGAATTTCTGCGGCGAATTCGGCATAGGGGCGAGATTCCTCTGCGCCAGACTGGGCAACGTGAGCGACGACGGCATCTCTTTCGGGTAAATCCAGCCAGCCCAGGCGGCGGCGAATTTCATCCTGCCCCTTGGGATCATTCGTCCAAAGCGAGGCATCGTGCGCCCAAAGGCGGGCGGGGATGGCTTCCTCTTCGATTTTGGCGACTCTTTCGGTCACAGCGCCCGCCAACGGCCCCAGATCGTCCAGCGCAGCCTGGCGTCGCACGTCAATCGCCCGCAGCAATGAGTCGTAATCAGCGGCGAATCGCTGCACGCCCTCGTCTTCCAATTCCTGAGTCATCGCGTCTATCGAGATACCCAGCGTGGCAAGATCATCGAAGGCGCGGCGGGCCTCTTCGAGGCCGGTTTCGAGGGTCAATTCGACTTTGCCATCCTTACGAAGGGCGCCGAGCGTCTGCGGCGGGACAGTGTTGACGGTGTGCGGGCCGATCAGGTTATCCACATAAATCGTGGGGGAATATTTGGGGTTTTTGGTGCTGGTGGAAGCCCACAACGGGCGTTGGAGACGCGCTCCTTTGGCCGCCAATGCCGCAAAGCGAGGGCCTTCGAACACGCCTCGAAATTCCTGATAAGCCAGCTTGGCGTTGGCATTTGCCAGTTGGCCTGCCAGAGGACTGCCCAGCGCAGCCAGGCGCGGGTCGAGCTTGGTATCCATACGGGAGACAAAGAACGAAGCGACCGAGGCCATCGAATTGACCGGCAATCCGGCGGCGATGCGGTTTTCCAGGCCGGAAAGGAAGGCGTCCATCACCTGGCGGTAACGAGCCAGCGAGAAGATCAGGGTCACATTGACGTTGATGCCCGCGGCGATTGCCTGGCGCACCGCCGGGATGCCCTGGGGCGTGGCGGGGATTTTGATCATCAGGTTGGGGCGGTTGACCGCAGCCCACAGGCGTTCGGCGTCGGACAGGGTGGCGGCAGTGTCGTGCGCCAGCCGGGGGCTGACTTCCAGACTGACGTAGCCATCGCCGCCGGAGGTTTCGTGGTAGAGCGGCAGGAACAGGTCGCAGGCGAGGCGAATATCTTCGAGAGCCAGTTGCTCGTAGATTTGTTCGGCGTTCCAACCCGCCCAGGCTAATGGGACGAGGGCGCTGTCGTAATCGCCGGTGTTGGCGATGGCGTTGTTGAAGATCGAGGGATTCGAGGTGACGCCGCGAATTTCGCCGTGTTCGATCATGGCAGCCAGCTCGCCGTTTTCGAGCAAGCCGCGCTGAATGTTGTCATACCATAAGGATTGGCCGAGCGAGTGAAGCTGGTTGAGGGTGGAAGGCATGGTGAACTCCGGGGGAGAGCAGGGGATAAGGAAGGGGGATAAGGGCGGTGATGGGTGATGGGTTGACGGAGTGACAAGGTGACAAGGTGACAAGGCGACAAGGCGACAAGGCGACAAGGATATTGGCAGGGCTTGATTCTCTATTCTGACCGCTGACAGCTGACTACTGACCGCTATTTTACTTCAAGCAACGCGCCGGAACCCAGCCGAATTGCCCGTCAGCGTTGGCGATCCAGCACCAGCCGCTTTCTTCTTCGTAGACCGTCACCATCTCGCCAGCGGAGACAGTCAACTCGGTGGAATCATAATCCCGCCGGAGATGACCGGTTTCGCCGAAATCGTCGAGGTAGCTGAGGGGCGTCCAGGCGGTGTGACCATCCACGGCAGTACACCACACCCACCCCGGCCAATCGGGGTCGGCGCGGCCCACCTGAAGCACATCGCCGGCAAGGCCGCGCAGCGGATCGGTATAAACAGCCTCGTAATCAGTCAGAACCAGCGCCGTACGGATTGGTTGCGAGGTCATTTTTCCAGCTTTCTGATTTTCGCCACCCGGCGGGCGTGGCGCTCCTGGCCGGGATCGCGCCCGGTGAAGCGCGCCGCCAGGAAGGCTTGCACGATCTCACGGGCTGGCTCCGGCCCGATGATGCGCGCCCCCAGACAAAGCACGTTCATATCGTCGTGCTCGACTCCCTGGTGGGCGGAATATGTGTCATGGCAGACGCCGGCATAGACGCCGTGCAGCTTATTGGCGGCGATGCACGCCCCCACACCGGAGCCGCACAGCAGGATACCGCGCTCGGCTTGGCCGCCTTGAATAGCGCGCCCGACCGCTTCGGCAAAGTCGGGATAATCCACCGGGTCGGAAGTGTGCGTTCCCAGATCGAGGGCTTCGTGCCCGGCGGCGCGGATGGCTTCGAGAATGGGTTGTTTGAGCGGGAAACCCGCGTGGTCACAGGCGAAGGCGATGATCATAGGCAAGTAGGCAAGTGGGCAAGTAAGCAAGTAAACAGGTAGACAGGTGACTTGGGCTAAAAATTTACTGATTTCGAGGAGAGTAATTTGCGCGCATAGATTAGAATATTGTCCACGGTCAGCCCATACTGCTCGTAGATCGTCTTGTACGGCGCCGATGCGCCGTATTTTTCGATG
>DYIZ01000107.1:7085-24202 GCA_020723385.1 Candidatus Aquidulcis sp. | reverse complement strand
ATAGTACAACCTGGCACGAATACCTTTCACGCCGGGTAACCGGGCTAAGTCTGACAACTTTACGAGCTCCAAGAGAACATGCTGAGGAATGTCGGTCTCCCTTGCAAGGATTAATCGCTGCTCCTTCGTGTGACCTGCCGCCAGCAACTGTTCAGCACTCTTGATGCCGTGATGTTCCAGTTTTGCGATGAATTCGGGATTAACACCGCGAAAATCTCTCAATTTAAAGGGGTTGCGTTTTTTCTCTTTCATGACTCAATTGCTTCTCCTTTCTCTTGTAGGTGGAACATCTGGGCGGCCCAACGGAATGGCTCACCAGCCGCTGGATTTGGCAAGACAACTAACTCTGGATACTATTTTTCTGCCATACAGCCGCCGCGGACCACGCCGAAGGCGGTCAGGTGGAGCTGGTGTTGGGCGCTCTCTAGGATAATAGTCAGTCTGGCCGATGTTGTGAAACATAGATATACCAGCAAACTCCGTACTTATCTATAATATCAGCGGAGCTTGGACTCCAAGGAAGCGAACCCAGTTCTCGCAAGATGTGCCCGCCCTCGATGAGAATTTTATACGCATGATTGAGTTCATCGTCGTTGTCGAGATTGATGCCATAGCTCATGGTAGGTCGCTTCGACGCTAACATAGATCGAGCGATCTCCTCATCGTTGTTTTCACTAACAGCGAAGATTGATTCCTCTCCTTCAAGGAGTTCCGCGTGAAGGAATGAACCATCACTGTTTTTCACATTGTAGCCTAATGTCATACTGGGTTAGCACGCCCGCCAAATTGCCTAAATCGTTTTGGACCTCAGGCGGCTGAAAATTAAAACATTTCCTACCCTGCCATCTTCCCGGTGTGACCCGGTAAATCCTGCACCGCCGCTATCACTTTCGGGCGGCCGATTGTCGTTTGCGTCGTATGGCTGGATCTATTCGAAAGTTTCCACCCGCGCAAATTGCAGGAACTGCTTGCGCGTCCCGTTGAACAGGCTCAGGCTGGCCTTCGTCCCGCCGATCCCTGGCAGTAAAAACCGGTTGTTCGTGAATTGCCACATGGTCCAGTTGTGACAGCCAGCGGGCAGTTCAGGTCCGGATTTGGTGGGGTAATACCAGGTGGCAAATTCGGGCCAGGTGGTCGTGACCTCGCTGGTTTCTTCTGGGATATCCGCCAGCCAAAGCTTGTAATGGGGGAGCCAGTTGATCACCGGAGCGGCGTAAGTTTGGAGGAACTGCACGCGTAAGTAAACGAGCAGCGGCAAACCAGAGTTCTGTGAAAGGTAACTGGCAATACGCGAGCTGGAGTCGCTGATCTCGTCGGGTGGAACTATTTTCTTGGTCTTGGACTCCCCCCGGCTGCGGGATTCGCGCCACTCATCCCAATCTTGCCAGTATTGTTCGATGACGATAGCCATGAAATTGATCGGCTGATTGCCGATGACATCCAGGAATCGCTCTGCCTGGCTTTCACTATCGTTGGTTGGGTCGCACCAGTGATAGGCGCCGACGATGATCCCCATCGCTGCGGCCTGGGTAAAGTGTTCGACAAATTTCTTATCGCGATGGTGCGTCCCCTGGGTGGCTTTGACCACCGCACCGAGAACGTGATTACGCGCCAGTATGTCCCAATCCACTGTTTCGACGCTGGATGATACATCGGTGATGAAAAATCTGTCGTTTGCCATGCGGGTGCGCTCCTCGTCGTGATTGTCAGACCATTCCAGGATGTGCCTATAGGATACAACAATTTTGCTTCCAGGGCAAGCGTCAAACCAAGAAGATTAAAGTCTCCCGGAGCTTCCGAAACTCCGGGAGACTCTCCCGATGATTTGGACTGCGCCTCATATAAGATTGCTGCCCCAATTTACTTGACACACTGGGCTGATTTTGCTAATGTATGGTATACCCCTCCGGCAGGTGACCATGCCTTCGCTGAAAATAAGCTTACTGGGCGACTTGCGAATTCTAAGAGAAGGAAACACACTAGCTTCTTTCCCCACTCACCAAACCCGTTGTCTCCTGGCTTACCTGCTGACGTTTCGCAAGCGGGCCCACACCCGCGATGAGTTGGCCGGGGTGTTTTGGGGAGATTATCCTGAATCGCGCGCTCATCGTAATTTGAATACCACACTTTGGCGGTTGCGACGCGTGCTGCCAGATGGTTTTTTGCGCGTCGAAGGGGATACGATTACAGTGGATCCGGCCTGTGAATACTGGCTCGATACTGCTCAATTCGAAGCTGACTGTGCGGGACCGTGGCCGTCGCTGGCGGATCGCATCGCGGCTTTGGAGCGTGCTATATCTCTCTACCGCGGCGATTTCTTACAAGGCTGGTACGAAGATTGGGTTCTGGTCGAGGCTGAACGGCTGCGATTAATGTATAGCCAGGCATTGCAGGATATCGGTGAGTGTTATCAGGCGTCTGGACAGCCAGAAAAAGCGTTGGATGCGGCCCGGATGCTGTTGGGTATTGATCCGCTAAAGGAAGATATCCACCGTCAGGTGATGGGGCTTTACGCTTCGCTTGGCCGGCGAGAAGCTGCATTGTCTCAATTCGAAACATGCAAGCATGTTTTGTATGACGAGTTGGGGATTGCTCCCTCTAAAGAGACAACCTGGCTCGCAGAGAAAATCCGCGCCGGCCAGTGGGAGGGGCGATCTCCGATTAAAAAAGCACTCGAACCGGTTGGGGCTTTACTGCCGGAACCGGTGGCGCCGACGCGTTCACGCACTCCCTTCGATGATTTTGGCCGTACAGGGTTGGTCGGGCGCTCGGCGGAATTGTCTTTGATCCGAGATTGCCTGGCGCAACTGCAAAAAGGACGCGGCGGCTTGGTGCTGGTAGAGGGTGAAGCTGGTGTGGGCAAGACGCGCCTGGCCGACGAGGCAGAGCAGGCTGCTGAAATAATGGGGATTCCGGTTTTGCGCGGCGTATGCCAATATTTCCAGACACCGCCGCCCTATAATGGCCTGTCGAATATTGTCGAAACCGCTGCATCGCTGGTTCGACTGATCGTGCCGCCGCCGTTATCGTCATTTTGGTTATCGGAGTTAACGCTCCTCATCGAGGCAAACGGAAAGACTGCCCCAGCCCCGCGGGAGTCTTCGCGCTTGATCGAGGCAATTGCTCGTCTGATTGCCAGCCTGACTGCCAGCGGGCCTCACGTGATCATCCTCGACGATCTCCACTGGGCCGACCCGGCCACACTGGAAAGTTTGGTTTTCCTGGCTCCCCGGTTGGGCGATCTTTCGGTTTTGCTTTTGCTTCTTTTCAGGCCAGAAGAATTGACTGAGAGTCAGGAGCTTGCGAAATCCATCGAAACTCTCCGAGCCATGGAAATCGCTCGACCGCTGCGGCTGGATCGTCTATCTGCTGATGAGACTGTGTCGTTGGTTTGCCAGACGTTAGGCCTGGCTGAAGACAGCCCGGCATTGGCGCGTTTCGTTTATCGAGAGACGGAGGGTAATCCCTTCTTCGTCAGCGAGATTCTCAAATCCCTGGTCGAAGACAATTATCTGCGCCTACAGCCCTCAGGGAAATGGGATTCCCCATGGGATTGGGAGGAGCGAGAGGTAATGAGCCTGCGCCCGCCGCAGGGCATCCGCCAGGCGATCCAGCGCCGCCTCGACTGTTTACCTGCTGACAGCCGGATGGTGTTAGATGCTGCGGCTGTTTTGAACCGCGAATTTAGCGTTGAGCTGTTGCAGCAGGTGAGCGGCTTGGGTGAGCAGGAAACCCTCACCGCGACTGATGATCTGCTGCGCCGCCAACTATTGATCGAAGTAGGCGATCAGCTTCGTTTCTGCCATGATAAGGTGCGCCAGGTGGCATACCAGGTGTTGAGTGCGCGCCAGCGGCGGAATTGTCACGCCAGGGCAGGTGATGCGCTGATCCAGATGACACCCTCCTCAGCGGATGAGATGGCAGGTCATTATTTCCTTGCCCAGGATTACGCCCGCGCTTTGCCTCACTGTCTGGAAGCCGGCCAACGCGCCAGGGCTTTGTATGCCAACCGGTCGGCGCTGACCTACATTGGCTGGGCGGTTGACTGCGCCCGGCAAGTTGGCGGCGAAACGGGCGGCCGGGCGCTGCTCGTCGCTTACGAGCAACGCGGGCAAATTTGGGAGCATCTCAGCAGCGACGAAAATGCTATGTCCGATTACAAGGCTATGCAGGCGGTCGCCGAGCGGTTGTGCGACCGCGCCGCGCTGGCGCGCGCTGTCCGCCACGCCGGTTGGCTTCAGGGCAACCGTTCGGGGGAGTGGGAACGCGGTTTGGAGATCGCCCGGCAGGCCCTGTCTTTAGCCCAGGATGCAGGCGATGAGCCAGAGATGGCCTGGGCATCTCTGGATATCGGCGCCAACTACAATATGCTTGGCGATTACACCCATGCCCTCGAATACCTGCAATCCTCATTTTCGAAGTTCAAAGCCTTGAAAAATGTGCAGGGTGAAGCTTCGGCGCTGCAATATCTGGCGGTTACCTATCACTTTCTAAGCCGATTCGATCAAGCGCTCACAGCCTATGAGCAATCCTACGAGCGATGGTTGGTCATCGGGAACCAACGCGCGGCCGCCAAAATCCAGGCTAATATAGGCTACCTGACATTGAGTACGGGCCGCATGGCGGATGCTCACGCCGCTTTCAGTCGGGCTGAGACCACTTTTCGGGAAATCGAGACCCCTTCCGGCCTGGTCTGGGTGCTCATCGGGATTGGCGCCTTACACCGATATTGCTGTCGCAGCCGGGATTGCCTGGCTACCTTCGAAGAAGTCGTCAAAATTGATCCTAGTTCCTTGTCCAGCAAATATCATCAATCTTTGATTGCCAATCATGCTGGCATGGCTTATTGGCACCTGGGTGAGACCGAACTGGCCCTGTCGAACCTGGAAGAATCACTGGCGCAGGCCCGATTGTCCAAAACACCGTCTCTGGCGGCGGGAGTCTTGAAAGAGCTGGGACACTGCTTGCGCCAACTTGGGCAGGTGGAGCGGGCTATCGAGATGCATCGTGAATCGCTGAATTTGTCTCAGGAGGCGAGCTACTCCGTCGCCGAGGTGAACGCACGAGGAGAGCTGGGTCTCGATCTCATCGTTTCGGGTGAGATACAGGCCGGGCTGGCAATGCTGATGGAGGTTCAGGAATGCGTCAACGACTATTCGGATTGGCACATTGCTGCCGCTCGGGTCAATTTGGGGGAAGGCTATTTGTTGACCGGTGATGCAGCGCAAGCTCTGCCGCTGCTGCGTGAAGGGGCGGAGATATGCGACCGGCTGGGGGTGGCAGAAACCGGGGAGTGGGCGTACCTGCAACTTGGGCGCTGCCTGGCTGCGCTTGGTCAGGCCGCCGATGCAGTATCTGCTTTCCAGCGCGGGCTATCGTGGGTGGATCCCTCTGGAAATTCTTTGACCAAAACGCTTCTGACAGAAGCGTTGCAAGCCATGTGATGTGGTCTTATAAGATGGGCTCTCCCGTTTCCAACGGGAGGAATCCCCAGATTTGGGGTGTGTGGGAGTGCTACGCACTCCCACACACCCCAAATCTGGGACATTTCCCGCCAAAGGCGGGAGAGTCATAAGATGTTTGTGATAATCCTGAGATAGGGGTTTGTTAGACTGCGGTTGTTGATGGCGCGAAGGATAGCCGGAAAGGAGCCGCATGACGCCCAAAGTACACCGAGACGCCTCGTTTATTGTCCGTATTTGGTGGGAGCACGGCGAGTCCGGGCAGATACGTTGGCGCGGCCAGGCGGTGCACGCCACAACCCGCCAGTTCGTTTATTTCGATGATGTTCCTTCCCTTTTGACTTTTCTCGAACAGTGGGCGGGCAGTCTTCAGCCGATTTCGCAGCCCCCAATGGATCACTCAGTCGAAAGGCCCGCCGTGGATTGAAATCCACGGCTAGTGTGCTGAAGTCCGCTGAAGCGGACTGGAAACAGCACTTTTGAGCCAGAAAATGGTCTTGGCGGCCGCCTTCAGGCGGCTTTGACAGGTTAGCCAGGGGGGTTCAACCCCTGGCGTTGGGTGCAAAGTAAGTTTCCGAACGCTTTCATGGTTTAGTAGTGCACGTTTACCACGGTGCCGATGCCGGAATGCTCGAAAACCCAGCCTGCGTCCTCGATCGTGAAATTGACACAGCCGTGGCTCATCGGCGTGCCGAAGTTGCTGTGCCAGTACGTGCCGTGCAGACCGTACCCATCGTAAAAATACATCACGTAAGGAACGTTGGGCAGGTAATATCCCGGCCCAGACATATCGGCGTACCGGAACATCAGGTAAATCTTGAACGTGCCAGTCACGGTGGGATGCTCCCAGGTGCCGGTAGAAACGATAAATGAGTTCAACAGATCATAGCCCCGATAGGCGTACGCAGTTTGCCACGAGAGATTCACGTCCACCCAAAAATCGTCTTCGCCTACACCCGAAGGCAAACCGGGAAATTCAGGCTCTGGCTCGGCCGGCTCTTCCGTATCGGTGGGATAAGGCGTCACGGTCGGTTCGGGTGTGTTGGTGGGCGTCTCGGTTGGTGTTTCAGTGGGAGTTGGCGTGAGCGTCTCGGTGGGCGTTGGGGTGGGTGTGAGTGTTGATGTCGGGGTGAGGGTGGCAGTCGGCGTCGGTGTGCGGGTTGATTTGCTCAACCCGATTTGAACCAGCGGGGTTTGTATATCCCCGGCGAAGGCTACCGGCCCCAGGAAGGCCGGCGCGATCGGCAGCAGCCAAATCGCCAGGCAGATCAGCACAACCAGCGTCGCAGCAACCCAGGGCAGCCCCGATCCCAGGAGTAGCGGGCGGCGTTTTACCAGATTGACAGTGGGGATGGAAGCGGGAACGATGGCCCGGCGGGTTTGAGCTTTAACGCCGGTTTCCCTCATTCGGCGGATCGCCCAGTGCATTCCGGCGCGCGCCCGCTGGCTTTGCGGGTTGATAGCCAGGGCGCGTTTCAGATATTCGGCGCTGGCCTGCGGCGATGATACTGCTGCCAGCCATAACCAGGGTTCTTCCAATTGCGGGGCCAGCGATGCGGCTTGCTGCGCCCATTGGCGGGCAGTGTGATGGTCGCCACGATTATATGCGGTTTGCGCCGCAAGCAGGGCTTGCCGGGCGCGTTCGGTCTCAGGGGTCATGGTGTTGGCGAAGGTGTGGCGGTAGCGATCGGCTCGTTGCGGACGAAGCAGAGAATACCGTTAATAATGCCGGCAGCCAGCACATCTGGACGCTGCGTGAGGATTTCGTGATCGCGGTTCAAAAAACCAAGCTCGATGATTGCAGCCGGCGTTTCGTTGTGAATTTCGTTAAAAGCGTGATAACTGGTCATATCCGGCGTGATGCCGGGATGGATTGTCAGTTGGGTTGCTTGCGCATACCGATCCTGCAGGCAGGCAGCCAGCCGGGTGGAGATAGTATTGGCGCTGGTCGGCGCGATTTTGAAGCCGGTGGCTTCGGCGTTGATGAATTCACACGAATCAGTGTGAATCGCAATCAGCGCCATAGCCTGATAGATGCTCAACCGATTATCCCATTCCTGGAATATATCCACCTCGTAACCCTGGGTGTTGAGCTGTTGTTGGACACGGATCGCCACATTGTAGTTCACATCCACTTCTTTTGTCGCGCCAAGCGCATCGGGGCAAACCGCCCCTGGATCGTAGCCTTCTGCATCTTTGCTCCAATGGCCGGCAATGATGCCGATGCGCGGTTTGGGTCTTTCGGTTGCGGTTGGGACCCCGGTGATGGGACTGTTGACCACAGGCGTCACGATCTGGAATTGCTCAAGCCCGCCCGGCATCAGTCCAGATGGAGTCCAGGCGGTGAATAATGTTGCCAGGAGGGCGGCGACGATCAATGTAACCTGGAGATAACGAAACACGCTGTTCGCTGGGCGCCTTTTTGTTTCCGGTTGACTTTGCGACTCTGGCTGCTCGGCGGCTGTCGTATCGGGCTGCTTGAATGGCTGGGGGCGCGGCCTCAGCGGGGGATTCTTTGGCTCGGAGGGTGGGGATGGGTTGGCGGGTGTATCCATAACGTGATAGTACCTTAATTGTGAATAGACGGCAAGGGTGGGTGGTTTTAACGCAACTCTGGCGGCCTGTAGTCTCCGTAAGGCGTCGTTGAGAGCGTTTATCAGCAAAGCAACCCTGTGGCTTTTTTCTCATAGGAATCTAGGAAGGTAGGAAAAGATGCTAATCGCCATTGTGCTCTCCTTGTTTCCTACCTTCCTAAGCGGTTACTTCTTTTTCTTCAACTCAATTGGTATGCACCCAAATGAGAATTGCTGCTGGTTTGCTTGACTCCGTGGGATGGTAAAAGTATAGTATAGGTATGAATGACAACGAATCATTAGATTTGCGTCAGGTTATGCGCCATTGGGCGACAGGCGTCACGGTGGTGACCAGCTTCGATGGCCAGCGCCGTCACGGAATGACCGTCAGTTCTTTCACATCGGTGTCGTTAACGCCGCCGTGGGTCTTGGTATCCATTCAGCGGGACTCGCAAACTCATCAGGTGATCCTCCAATCGAAGGTTTTCGGCATTACCGTTCTATCCATAAATCAAATGGCTGTGTCAGACTGTTTTGCGGGCCGAGATGACTGTGAATATACCGACCGCTTTGCAGGCCTTGAAACATTTTCCCTGGCAACCGGCTCGCCATTCATTATTGGCGGGCTGGCCTTTATGGATTGCCGGTTGGTCAACACATCCGATGCTGGCACGAACACACTTTTCATCGGCGAAGTGATCGCCGTTCGGGCTGGCAGCGACGACCCGCCGCTGCTGTATTACGATCGCGGCTATCGCCGGTTGTCTGAGTGACGGAAGAGATGGTGCAATTATGGTGCCAGATGGCTTATCCCCCGATGAAAAGCAATTCTTATTAGCACAAGCCCGCCAGGCCATTGCTCACGCAGTAGAGCGGAAGCCGCTGCCGCCGACTGATACCGATCAGATTCCACCGCGTCTGCTCGAAATGGGCGCCAGTTTCGTCACACTGACCCGTGGTGGAAACCTGCGGGGCTGCATCGGCGCGCTGGAGCCATACCAATCTCTGATCGAAGATGTACGCGAGCACGCAGTGGCTGCCGCAATGGATGATTATCGCTTCCCGCCAGTTCAGCCCGACGAATTGGATGAAATTCACATCGAGATATCACGCCTGACGGTCCCCAAACCGATGGATTACACCTGCCCCGAAGATTTGTTGAGCGGCCTGCGGGTGGGAATTGACGGTGTGGTGCTGCGAGATGGATTCCGCCGGGCGACGTTTCTCCCCCAGGTGTGGGAGAAAATCCCTGATCCAGGTTTGTTCCTGGGCTATTTATGTCAGAAGATGGGGGCTTCGATGGATCTCTGGAAACAGAAAAAGCTTGATGTGCTGGTCTACCAGGTGGAGGAATTCCACGAGTAGGAAAGCCCCCTGGGATTTCACAATACCACGGTGGGCCCAGACTCCGGGGGTCTTAAAGACCCCCGGAGTCTGGTTAAAATCAATCCTGCTCTTCCCCAAAGGCAAACAACTCGCCAATGGATTGGCGCGTATAATTTCGGCGGATTGCCTCGCTGAATATCGGCGCGACAGATAGTACGGTCAGGATCGGCGCTCTCTTTTCGGGGGGAATCGGCACTGTGTCGGTCACCACGATCTCTTTGATTTGGGGGATTGCCACCATACGGTGAATCGCATCGCCGATGAGCAATCCGTGCGTACAAACCACGATGATCTCTTGGATTTTGCTCTCGATCAGCAGGCGGGACAGCTCGACGATCGAGCCGCCTGTGGCGATCTCGTCATCGTAGATGATTGCCCGCGAGAAGCCTTCCACCTGCCTGACGATCAAATCACTGATGTAAACCTCGGTATCCGAAAGGCGTGTTTTTTCGGCAGAGATCGCCGACAGCCCAATCTGATTGGCGAAACGGGCAGCCGAGGAAGCGCGCCCGTAATCGGGCGCGACAACGATGGTGGATTCGGGGGAGTAGCCGCGATTATGAAAGTGGGAGACGAACATGCCGCGCGCCGTCAGGGGGTCGGCTGGCACCGAGAAGAAGCCGTGAACCTGGGGGGAGTGGAGCGTCATCGTCATGACTTGCGTGGCTCCGGCGGTTTCCAGCAAGTCGGCAATCAGCCGCGCGGTGATGGAGATGCGCGGCGCGTTCTTCTTGTCCGAACGGGCGTAAGAGTAATAAGGGATAACGGCGTGAACTTCCCGGGCCGCCGCGCTGCGGGCAATATTCAGCATCATCAGCAATTCCAGAAGATGATCGCTGACCGGGGGAATCAACGACTGCACAACGTAGACGATACGCCCGCGCACGCTGGCGCCAAGCTGGACAAACAGATTGTCATTACTGAAGCGGGAATAATGGGTTGCATCGAGAGACAGCCCAAGATGCCGGGCAATATCTGCCGCCAGCGCCGGGTGGGAGCGCCCGCTGAAAATGCGTACATCGTTTGGATCTATGGTGTTGGGCATAGGCTCCTGAGTCAAACGTGCTCGTAGCGGGCGACATCGAGAATGAACAGCGTGGCGCGTTTCTGGGCCGGGTCCTTCGGGGGGGCGCAGCTCTCACGGATGATCTGGATCGCTTTCTCTACCAGATTTTCCTCGACGCCGATCATCAAGGTTGTCGAGCCTTTTCGCAAGAAGCCGCCCGTCGAAGCGATGCGCGTCACCCGCAAGTCAGCCGAAACCAGCGCATGAGATACAAACTCGCTATCTTCGTCACGAATAATGGCAATTATCAGCTTCATCGGGTTATACCTCCACGTAGCGTACGATCTCTAAGGAGAAGACGGTTGCGCCGCCCACTGTGACGGGCGTCGGCGTTGGCAGGGGCAGGGGCGAGCCGTCGAGCGGGATGGCGATATATTCCACCCGCCTCCGGCAGTTGCGCTGCAAGGCGCTCACGATAGCCTCTTCCGTTCCGGCGTTGAAACCGATCAGCAGGGTGGTGCTGCGCCTTCCCAGAAAACCCCCGGTGCTGGGCAGCCGGGTGATCTTCAAGCCAAGCTTCACCAGGGCGCGTGTGGCGCTCTCGACATCTTGCTCCTGGATCACGGCGGTGATCAGGCGGTTGATTGGGCCAGTATTTTCGTTAGTTTTCATGCTGCCTCCGTTCTTCTCGCCAGTTATGTGAGCATGACTGTGTTCCGCTTTGGATTGTTGACGGTGACCGTTTGTCCATCCGGGAAGATCACCGTGGTTTTCTTTTTCTGGCGCAAGATCGTCATTCCTCGGTATTTTACCGTAACAGACCAGGGAAATGGATTAAAACCTTCCAGTACGACACACGCTGGCGAGATGATCTCCACGCCGAGGGCATTCAGGAAAAGTCCCAGCGGCGCCAGCCCCACCAGCGCATTGCGCTCGCCAGTGCCTGCCCCGGTTTCGGCATGGTAAACCCGGTGGAACGACTGGCAGCGTTTCAGGTCATTCGTAATGGCATTCATCAGGTGGGTGACAAGCTCGGCGGCTTTGGCGCGCTGGTTGTATTGCACCAATCCTTTGCCCACCAGTGCATTCCAGATCAGGTGGATATACTGATATGGGTAATCGTTATCCGGCGCGTTGGGCAAAGCGGCGCATGCGCGCAGCCCGAACGGTCGCCAAAATCGCTTGGGATTGGTAATCGCTTGTTTGACCATGCGCCTGCCCCGCTCGATGGGCGGGATACCAGCCCATAAAGGCAGTAATGTCGTCTGGTCGGCAAGTGACAGCTCGACAGTGTCGGCGCTGAAATGATCGGTAGGCTCGATGCCCTGGATTTCGATGCGCTCGATCTTGCTGAATAACCGCTCGGTGGCGGCGCGCCCGATCCCATTGTGCCAGCGAAACCGCTCGGGCGGCATACGTTCGATCAGATGCTGCTCAGCCAGCCCAACCCCGTGGACGAAAACCTGTGGACGGCTGGCCATACCCGACGCAGCCAGGATTTTCAGCAGCAGGCGGGATGGTTGTTCGAGCTGTTTATCTGCCAGCATTTCACCATTGCCATCGCCTTCACAGATGTGTTCTAAACCGGTTGCGCCGTGAGATTCCCGATCCCAATAATGATAGGCTCCGACGCTCTCGTCCCAGGCGGCTTCGACGGCTGTTTTGAGGTGATCAGCGAAAGACTCGATAGCCGACAGGGGTTCTTTACGCCCCAGGATTTCCCCAATCCGGATGAGAGTCTGGCACTCTCGGTAGAGGAAAGCGCACAAGTCAGGGCTTTCAACGGTGGTGATTTCGATACCTTGCGCCAACGGCTGCCAGTGCGCGAAAAGCGGATGATCGTCGAAACCGGTTTGCATGGGATGATCCCATTCGGGCACGCCATCCCCATCCCGGTCGCGTTGAGGCGTAAACCAGTTTTGGACGCTCGCCAGAAGGCTGGGGAAGGTTTCTTCGAGAAATTTGGCATCCTGGGTAATCTCGTAGATTTTCCAGGCCAGATCAGCCAGGATGGGTGTGGCGGGCAGTTGGCCGCGTTGGCCGCCCAATCCTGGCTTCCAATCTACGGCCCCATCGGGAGATTGCGACGCCAAAAAGTTTCGCAGTACACCCTGAGCCAGTTGTGGGTATGCCGGGAGGAGATAGTCGAACAGATAGTGCGCCTCGAGGGCGGTTTGCCCGTTCCAGGGATGTGTGTAATCAAGCCCGTCGCCGCGCGGCGAATAACCCTGGTCAGGTTGGCGCGAGGAGACGAATGAAGCTGCCGGCAAGTGCTGTGTTGGGCCGACGAATAAACCCAGGGCGGTTTTCTGGCTCTGCGCGAAGGCGATATCCCAATCCCGGTTGCCGGTGTGGATTTCGATGGCGCTGTTGTTGATCAACTCAATGCGGGCGGTTTCTGCATCCCATGGGTAGGCGAGCGTTTTTCGGGCGAGGGTGAGCGATTGCAGCGCATCCACGAGGGCGGCTTGCGCCCAGGTGACTTGCTGTATCCCGGAGGGCGGCAGCATCACCGTTTGAGACAGCGCCGGATAGGGGCCAACGCTCGCCTGAGACGCGCCGGTTACAACGATGACCGGCGCGATCATGCCCGTCTGACCGGCGAGGACGATTTGGGAGTCCATCGTCGCCGGGATGATGCGCTGTCCTTCTGAGGCCGGGGTGAGCAGCGCCACCCAGTCCAGTTGAATCTGGCGGGGCTGGCTGCCCGCATTGGTGAACTGCAAGCGCCCGGTAATGCTATGAGAGTCGGGTGTCCAGAACTCCGCTGTGACCTGGATGCCTTGAAAAGGCATAAAAGACAACCGGTAAAAATTGGGATAGAAAGCCTGGATTGTGGGCGGCGCTTTGAATGCTGCGGGGTCGCTGATGGTGTTTTCGCCTTCACCGAAGCGGGGGAATATACGCATCGCACGCGCCCGCAGCCCGTAGGTCGTTTGGACGGCAAGGGCAGGAGGTTCACCGCCTCCCAGCGATAATTCCCAAATTTGGTCGTTGTAATAATCCGTCGGGCCGAGCCGCGCATCCGCAGCCAGGGTGAGAGTCATCGGGTCGCTACTTTTGAGAGTCCATTTACGCATGACTGAATTTTACGGGTAGTTGGCTTTGAGGTCAAAGGTTTTGAGGGATGAGTTTTATTGATGAGCAACCTTCAATTGGACATATAGTAAAATACTCGAGCACAAAACTCTTACCGCAGGTTATTCATGACCCCTTTTCTCCAGTTTCTCTTATTACTTGCCATTATCCTATTCGTAGCCAAGCTTGCAGGGTATTTGAGCACCCTCATTCACCAGCCTTCGGTGTTGGGCGAGTTGCTCGTCGGATTGCTGCTGGGACCGTCTCTGCTCGACATCGTCAATTTACCGTTCATCAGTAACGAATTTCTTGGCGAGTCTATTTATGAATTAGCCGAAGTGGGGGTGTTGCTGCTGATGTTCGTCGCTGGGCTTGAACTGCACTTCTCCGAGTTGGCGCGCAATGCCAAGGTTTCGGCGTTAGCTGGCCTGATGGGGGTGATTGTGCCTGTGAGCCTGGGATGGGGGTTGGGGTTGTTGTTCGGGCTGACCCCGGTGGCTGCGCTGTTCCTGGGGATGACGCTGGGCGCAACCAGCGTGAGCATCTCGGCGCAGACTCTCATCGAGTTGAAGATGCTGCGCAGCCGAGTAGGAATGGGACTATTGGGGGCGGCGGTCTTCGACGACATCCTGGTGATCTTGCTTTTATCGCTCTTCCTTGCCCTGGAGATGGGCGGTGCGAGTGTTTGGGCCGTGATTTGGGTTTTTGCACGGATGGTTATTTTCCTGGCTGCCTCAGTATCCTTCGGGTTATGGGTCGTTCCGCGGGTTGTCCGGTTGATTGCGCCGTTACCGATCAGTCAGGGGGTATTGACACTGGCGCTGATCATCATGTTTCTGTACAGCATCGCCGCGGAATTCGTCGGCGGTATGGCGGCGATCACTGGCGCATTTTTGGCCGGCCTGATGTTCTCGCGCAGCCCGGAGAAAGAGCGCCTGCAGCGCGGCATGAGCGCCCTGGCTTATGGCTTGTTCGTCCCCATATTTTTCGTCAACATTGGCCTATCGGTCAATGTGCGTACCCTGGGAGTGGAAACGTTGTGGCTGCTCGTAGGAATTACAGCAGTAGCGATTGTTGGTAAACTCGGGGGTGCGGGGATCGGCGCGCGGCTGGCCGGGTTCACCTGGCGCGAATCGATTCAACTGGGAGCCGGAATGGTCTCGCGCGGCGAAGTCGGCCTGATCCTGGCTTCGGTGGGCGTTCAGCAGGGGATGGTGAATGCCGCCGAATTATCCGCAATCGTTGGCATGGTGCTGATCAGCACGATTGTGACGCCGCCCATGCTGCGGGCGCTTTTCCAGCGACCCAAACCGAAGGAGGTCTAGTATGTTTCTGGTTTTGTTCGTTCTCGATGATCCTGAAAAATTAAATGACCTGCTGGATGCCTGGGAGAAAGCCGGAATCCCGGGGGCGACCATCATGCACAGCAGCGGGCTAGGCCGCATCCGATTGAACGGCGGCCTGCGGGATGATATGCCCCTCATTCCCAGCCTCGATGCGTTGTTCGAACACGAAGAAAGCCTGAGCCGGACGTTGTTCACCGTTTTACCGGATGATTCTTACGTCGAGAAGGTCGTGCAGGCTACCCAGCATGTTGTCGGCGATTTGTCTCGACCCCATACAGGATTTCTGGTGGTTCTGCCTGTGGCCCAGGTGTACGGTTTGGAAAAACGCCGTGATTGAGCAACGGAACGGAAAACGCGGTGTTAGTAACCGCGTAGTGATCCAATTTCACTCTATCCAGGAGCGATTATGACCCCCTCTCTTCTCACCAAGCGCGGCATGTATTTCGAAGAATTCGAGGTCGGCCAGAAGGTGGTCTCTGCCAGCCGGACAGTTACGGAAAGCGATGTGGTGACTTTCGCCGGATTATCGGGCGATTACAACCAGATTCACACCGACGCTGAGTTTAGCAAGTCCACCCCCTTTGGGCAGCGCGTTGCCCACGGGCTGTTGTGCCTCTCGATTGTCTCGGGCTTAGCCATGCGTACGGGCGTGCTCGAAGGCACAGTGCTGGCCTTTCGAGAGATCAACGAATGGAAATTCAGCAAGCCGGTGTTCATCGGCGATACGATTCACGTGGTTTTGGACATCATCGAAACGAAGTCACTGCCTCGACTGAGCGGCGGCTCGGTCGTCATCACGCTCGATGTGAAAAACCAGCGGGATGAGACAGCTATGAAGGGCGCGTGGACTGTGTTGGTCGCCAGCCGCCCGAAGTGAGCGGCGTGTAAAACCCCAAAAATGGCGGCGATCCGGCAGTTAGCGCCGGATCGCCGCCATTTTTAGTTTCCCTTAGTTTTCAAAACTCCAGGAGAGTTGGAACGATACATTTCCAGGGGGCGTTTTACTCGTGTTATACTAATCCTACGAATACACTTTCATTGCATTTTGGGTATCCTGCTATGACCGAATCCTCTCACCAACCATCCGATAACCCCTCTGAACCACCTGTTCCCGAGGAGCCTCAGCAGAGTTTCCCCGAGGATACGCAAGCCGATCTTCTGATGTCCGCTGGTTCTGGCGTCGAAGGATTCCTAGACGAAGATGCTGATGTTGAACCATCCCAGGTTGTTTCTGCTGAAAATGTGCCGGAGGAACACCCTGCAGAGCCTCCCATCCCGCCGGTCGAGGCTCCCTTTGCTCGGACCATTCCGCCGCCGCCGCTGGGCAATACACCGCAATCCTCGCCGCCGGCACTCGGCACTTCGGCGATGCCGCTGCCGCGCCGTGTGGATGAGATTGACGTAGGCGCTACCCGCGTAGCCCCTTCGGCTTTCGTCCCGCCGCCTCAGCGGGTGACAACCAAACCTCGCTCACAGGATGCCTTGCCAACACCCGCGGACATGCCGCCGCTGCGCCGTCCCGACCCCTCCTCGAGGGGGCGCCAACCAACCGGCGGGCAGCGCTCTGTCTCTGCCAGCCAGCCGATGCCTCGCCCCGCGCCGCAAGCTCCCCAGGGCGGGCAATCCTATCCGGCGCGAAGCCAGCCCGTTCCCGTCTATCGCCCGCCTGCGCCGCGTTTCGAGCAGCCTGTCCGCCAGCCGCCAGCCGCCGTCAACTGGAAGAAACCCCTCGGCTGTCTCGTGCGCCTGGCGCTGGTTGGCTCGTTTGTGCTGGCCGCCATCGCCTGCGTGTTGGTCTCGTTCGGCGTGTACGAGTATTCCCAGGCCATCAGCCATCTGCCGAGTATCGAAAACCTGGAGGGCAAAGCTTCCACATTCGAGACGACGCGCATTCGCGACCGGAATGGCAATATCCTCTATGAAATCTTCGACCCCAACGCCGGGCGGCGCACCTACGTGAAGCTCGACAAAATGTCGCCCTATCTCATTGCGGCTACCATCGCGACCGAGGACAAGAATTTCTACTCGCATCCCGGCTTCGATTGGACTGCGATCTTGCGGGCGTTCGTGCAAAATGCCCAGGGCGGCGAGACGGTCTCGGGGGCGTCAACGATCACCCAGCAATTGGCGCGCGCCCTGCTTTTCAATCCGGAAGAACGCAACCAGCGCACGTACACGCGCAAGGTGCGCGAAGCGCTGCTGGCCGCGGCCGCCGCCGCCGCGGCCGTCGGTGACACGGTATGTTCCGGCGGCGTGCCAGGACATG
>DYIZ01000107.1:0-7075 GCA_020723385.1 Candidatus Aquidulcis sp. | reverse complement strand
CCCGCCGCTATTCAAAAGACCTCATCCTGGAGCTATACATCAACGAAAACTACTACGGCAACCTGGCTTACGGCATCGAGGCCGCCTCCGAAACCTATTTTGGCCTGTCGGCTGACCGGCTGGATTTAGGACAGGCGTCTTTCCTGGCCGGGCTGCCGCAAGGGCCAGCGATTTACGATGTGTATACCAATCGGGATGCGGCGCTCAACCGGCACGAAGATGTGCTGTATCTGATGATGGATGCCAGTCGCGAGCAGGGCTGCATTGACGTGTACATCAGCGACCAGTTGCAAGAAATCTGCGTGAGCGAAACCGAAGCCCTGGCTGCCTACAACGAAATGCAGACTTACCAGTTCGCCTCGCCGGATGTGCCGATGCGCTTCCCGCACTGGGTGGCTTACATCCGCGCCCAGCTCGAAGCGCGCTTCGATCCGCAGGAAATCTACCGCTCCGGATTCGATGTGTACACCACGCTCGACCCGGCGGTGCAGGAGGCCGCCGAGCGCATTCTCAAGGAGCGGGTGGCTGGCCTGGCGCAGTACAACGCCACCGACGGTGCGCTGGTTGCCATCCGCCCGTCCACCGGCGAGATTTTGGCGCTGGTAGGCTCGGCTGATTTCTTCAACGACGCCATCCAGGGGCAGGTGAACATGGCGCTGAGCGCCACCCGCCAGCCCGGCTCGACCATGAAGCCAGTCACCTATTTGGCCGCCTTCGAGAAGGGCTGGACACCCGCCACGCTGATTTGGGATGTGCCCACCGATTTCACGCCTTCGGGCAACCCCAACGATCCGGTCGGACTCACCTATCACCCGGTCAACTACGATGGCGCTTATCACGGCCCGGTGCTCATGCGTGATGCGTTGGCGAATTCCTTCAACGTCCCGGCGGTGAAAACGCTGCAATTTGTGGGTATTTACGACGACCCCACGACACCGCAGGAAGACGGGATGATCGCCATGGCAAAACGGTTGGGAATCACCACCTTGACGCGCAGCGACTACGGGCTTTCATTGACCCTCGGCGGCGGGGAAGTTTCTCTCCTCGAAATGACCTCGGCCTATGGGATCATTGCCAACAGCGGGATGCGACTCCCTCCGGTGTCCATCACACTCATCAAAGACCATAACGGCAACGTGATTGATCAGTACACCACACCGCCCCCGGCGCAGGTTATTCGCCCAGAGCATGCCTACCTGATGTCGTCCATCCTGTCGGACAACGAGGCGCGCGCGCCCATGTTCGGGACGAATTCGGTGCTGGCGCTGCCCTTCCAGGCGGCGGTCAAGACCGGAACCACCAACGATTTCCGCGATAACTGGACGGTGGGCTATACACCCGACCTGGCGGTGGGCGTGTGGGTGGGCAACGCCGACTATACTCCCATGCAGGGTACTACCGGTCTCACCGGCGCGGCCCCCATCTGGGCCGAGTTCATGCAGACTGTCATCCCCAGCCTGACGGGCGGCAACCCGCGCGGTTTTGCCCGTCCAGCGGGGATTGTAGACCGGGTCATTTGCTCGGCCTCGGGCACAGAGCCATCGAACTGGTGCAGTGACCAGCGCGGCGAGGTGTTTGCTGCTGACCAGCCGCCGCTCCCTAAAGAGCAAGATTTGTGGTCGAAGGCGCTGCTGGATACCTGGACGGGGCTGCGCGCCTCGTCGGCTTGCGGGAATTTCAACAGCGAAGAGTCGGCTCTCAATGTCACTGATCCGTGGGCCATCCGCTGGCTGACGGAGGACGGGGCAGGCCAGCAGTGGGCGGTGAACATGGGGTTCGATTTGCCCCTGCGTTTCATTCCATCGCGGGAGTGCCGCTCCGATGATCCGCGTCCCATGCTGGTGATCAATTCCCCCGTCGAGGGGCAGACGATCCTGGCCGGCTCGCTGGACATCGTGGGCACAGCGGGCGCATCGGCGGATTTCCAGCGCTGGCGTCTGGAATACGCGCCTGGGCGCTTCTCGAGCGGGAATGATCCCAGCCGGTGGGAGCCGCTGCTCGACAGCGCCTCGAATGTGCAGACGCCGGGTACGCTCTACTCGTGGGATGTATCCAAGCTGCCCGCCGGGGAGGTGACGCTGCATTTGATTGTGTACAGCACGAAAAATACCTACGCTGAAGTGTTTGTGCATCTGAACATGCAGGTTCCCACACCCACGGCGACTGCCACCCCAACCGTGACCCTCACACCCACCCCGTCGCCGACGCCGACCGCCACCCCAACCCTGACGCCATCTGCGACGCCCACCGCCACCCCGGCGGTGACGGATATTATCGTGACGCGGCAACCGTAAAACACCCCCTCCCCCGGTGTTCTTTACCGGCCTCCCCCATTTTCAAAACAGCGAAAAATGGGGGAGGTTTTTGTTCCGAGGATAGATAACCTCCCCCAAACTCGGCGTAGTTGGCCGTATTTGGGCGAGGCAGCGGCGCTCGACCTTACATTTTTATCACCCCAAAACGCCGGATAAAATCACAGCGACAGCGTGAGACGTGTGCTATACTTGTTTCGAGATAATCTGTAACCCAATACCGTTTGTAGTCTAGGGCCTTGCGCCCGTTTGCGCCGCCCACAAGGGGCTAGGCTACAAAATCGTATTGCCGTAAACCCAATACCGCTTGTAGTCTAGGGGCTTGTGTTCGCCCACATGGGGCTAGGCTGCAAGACCGTAATGTCTGGAACCCAAAACACACTGGAGAGAGGGCAGCTATGGGTCTTTTCCGTAAAAACAAGGGTGAACCTGAAGAAGAGCAGAGTCAACCGCAGCCGCAGCCGCAGGGATGGTCGGCGCTGCGCAATGATCTCATGCCGCAGATGGACCAGCCCCATATCGGGGAAATCGCTTCCGATTACGACGCTGGCGGCGCAGCCAGGCGGCGAAAGCTCATCAAAACTGGCCTGACGCTGGTCATTTTGTTGGCGTTGGCGGGCGTTGGTTGGTATTTGTTCCTTGGGCCGGGGAAATCCCTGGTCAAGACGGCCTACAACGCCTTGAGCAACCTCAACGCGCCCATCGCTATGGCCACCCCGCTGGCAACAGTGACGACCACCATCACCCCCACCGCCACACGTACCCTAACCCCCACGCCGACTGATACTCCCGAGCCAACACGCACACCGGTTGAAAGTTTCCCCGATCTGGCCACGCCGACCTCCGAGATCACCGCTACCATCGGGATCACGCCCACCCTCGGCCCCACCGACTGCGTCCCTGCCCTCCAGGTCACGCTGGAGGATGTGGGCAAAACTTTATGCGTCACTGGCGAGGTGCTGCGCGTCTCCCCGCAGGGTGGGGAAAATTATTTCATTGTCATCAGCGATGAAAAAGGCAGTTTCTATTTCATCTCTTACGGTATCAAGTGGCCGGCGGCTGTTCCGGGAGCGTGCGTGATGGCGACCGGGGAAATCAAGCAGTTATCCTCCAGCCCTGTGATGGTGCTGTCGTTCAAATCGCCGCTGGTAGCCTGCCCATAGGAGCCAAAATGACACGTTACAAGATCATCGTTAATCCAACATCGGGACGCGGAGCGGGCGAGAAATCTATCACCCTCATCGAGCAACAGTTGCACGGCTACGGGTTAACCTTCGACCTGGTGCGCACCGAGCGGCCCTGGCACGCCGCTGAGCTGGCCCAGCAAGCGGTGGCCGATCATTATGACGTGATCGTGGCCGCCGGGGGCGATGGCACTGCGAACGAAGTGCTCAACGGGCTGATGTTTGCCAAGCAAGGGGCGGTTGGCCCGGTGGCGGTGCCGCCAATCGGGAAAGTGGATGCGCCCGCCCTGGCGCAGATGCCGCTGGGGGCGGCCATGGGTGTCCTGAGTGTCGGGCGGGGGAACGATTTTGCCTATGGCGCTGGCGTCCCGAAGGATTTGGAAGCCGGATGCCGGGTGCTGGCCGAAAATCATCGCCAGAAGATTGACGTGGGCCGTGTGGTGGGCGGCCTGTACCCGCAGGGGCGTTACTTTGGGAACGGGGTCGGCATCGGCTTCGATGCGGTGGTCGGGTTCGTGGCGGTCAAGATGAAACGTTTGAGCGGTTTCCCATCCTACATCGTCGCCGCGCTCAAGACCATCTACCTGTATTACAAGGCCCCAACGGTCAAGATCGAGTTCAATGGTCAGGCGTTCACTCAGACGGCATTGATGGTCTCCATCATGAACGGGCGGCGCATGGGCGGCGGGTTTATGATGGCCCCAAATGGCGTCAACGATGACGGCCTGTTCGATCTTTGTATTGCGCGTGGGGTCAGCAAAGCCCGCATTTTTGCGCTTATCCCCCTATTCATGAAGGGCACGCAAGCCGGCGATACCGCCATCACCACCGGGCGCGCCCGCCGGGTGATCGTGACCGCGATTGATGGCGTCCTCCCCGCTCATGCCGACGGCGAGACTTTGTGCACCGATGGCAAGCAGTTGACTATTGATCTGCTGCCGCAGCCATTGGAAATCCTTTGCGAACGCGTATGACGCTCAGACAAACCCTGGTTGGAATCACACTGCGCGGCATCAGCCGCGTGCTGTTGCGTCTTGATATTGACCAACTGGCGCGTGTCCCGAAAGCCGGCCCGCTCATCCTGGTTGCCAATCACGTCAATTTTTTGGATGTGCCGGTTGTGTTCACCCGATTGTTGCCGCGCCCGGTGACCGGATTCGCAAAAATCGAGACGTGGGATAATCCGTTCAAGGCATTCTTATTTTCGACGTGGGATGCTATCCCCATCCGGCGGGGAGAGGCGGACATGCGGGCGATGCGCGCCGGGTTGGACGCGCTGAATGCCGGGAAGATCCTGGCGATTGCCCCCGAGGGGACGCGCAGCTCTAACGGGCGGCTGGCTCACGGGCATCCGGGGGTGGCGATGCTGGCGCTGATGAGCGGCGCGCCGCTTCTGCCGCTGGTTTATTATGGGCACGAACAATTCAACACGCACATCCGCCGCTTGCGGCGATGCGAGTTTCACGTTCGGGTGGGTGAGCCGTTTCATTTGAGTGCCAATGGCGTCAAGGTGACACGCGAAATCCGCCAGCAGATGGCGGATGAGATCATGGGACAGCTTGCCGCCCTCCTGCCGCCTGAATATCACGGCGTTTATGCCGACCGATCCGCATCATCCTACCTGCGCTTTTCGCCGCCCGCAGCAGCGACCCTTTGACGACGCAATTCCTGGGTCAACGGAGACCATCATGATTTATCGCGACCTGGCTTACGTCAGCAACCCACACCCGCGACAGATGCTGGATCTCTTTCTGCCGGAATCGCAAATGAAAGCTCCGCTGATTATCTGGATTCACGGCGGCGCGTGGCGTTACGGCAGTAAAGAGGATGGGGTCCCGGTGGATTATGTTGCTGAAGGTTATGCGGTTGCCAGCATCAATTACCGTTTCAGCCAGCACGCCATTTTCCCGGCGCAGCTCGAAGATTGTAAGGCCGCTGTGCGGTGGCTGCGGGTGAACGCAGCCGAGTTCAATCTCGACACTGACCGGTTCGGGGCCTGGGGCGCATCAGCCGGGGGACATTTGGCTGCGCTGCTCGGCGTAACCGGGGATGTGGCTGCTTTCGAGGTGGGGGAAAATCTGAGCGTTTCCAGCCGCGTCCAGGTTGTGGTTGATTATTATGGGCCGACGGATTTCCTCCAAATGGACGACCACCGCCTCCCGACCGGCTCTCTTCACAATCGCCCGCAATCCCCCGAGTCGCTGCTGGTGGGCGGCTGGCTCGAGGAGCGGAAGGAGATGGTCGCGCGGGTTAACCCGGTGACGTATGTAACCAACAGCTCGGCGAAATTCCTGATCGTGCATGGCGACGCCGATCCCTCCGTGCCGCATCATCAGAGTGAACTGCTTGCCGAAGCGTTGGAAAAGGCTGACGTGCCGGTGTCGTTTTACACTGTCAAGGGCGGCGGGCATGGCGAATTTACCGATCCGAGAGTACCCGCTGTGACGAAGGAGTTTTTCGCAGCGAATCTGTAGTTGATGACAACTATAAAAATTCGCGCCATTCACCCATTCGCGTAATTCGCGTTGAAAAATGTACGGTAGTGAAAATCGTTATCCGCCAGAGAGCAGGAGGGCTGTAATGAGACGCCGATTTTATCCATGGATGTTGTTGGCAATTCTGGCCTGCACGAGCCTGGCCTGTGAGTTGGTGAATTCTGCAACGGATCCGGGGCCGCTGCGGGTCGAGTCGGTGGATGTATCGCCTGCGGAAGGGAATGGCACGTTCACGGCTTCCGTGGGACTGCCTGCCCACCAATCGGATGGAACATTGTCGTGTTATATTCCCGATGAATCGAGCGGTGGGCAAAAATCAGTTTATCAGCAAACTGTCCCAGCTTTACGCTCCTCTCGCATTCTGACCTTCGAGTTCACGATGACCGAGCCGGGCAGTTACAAGCTGTATTGCACCGCGATGGAGATTGGGATCACGGCTAAAACTACCTTCACCGTCGTAGCTGCCGCGGTCACACCCGCCCCGACCAATCCACCCACAACACCGGCAGGCGGGCAGCCGCTGCAGTTCAGCGGCACGGGCCAGAAAACCGATTACTCGGGTGACTATTCGTGCGCAGTCGGGGCGGATGTTCGCCTGGTCGTCAACCCGGACGGTACAGCAGAGCTGGTTGTCATTGGGCCGGGGTTTAATGATCATATCAACTGCACACAATCGGGATCTATGGATGGCTGGTACCTGGCGGGAACGGCAAACCCGGCGGATGAAACTGTCACCTTGGTATCCTGTAACAACGGGGGCTTCAATGCCCAGGGGACGATCTCTTACGCTGGCGGGACTCTTTCGGGCGATGCAACCTGCATTTATAATCAAGGCAGCTCGTCCGGTAAAGTTGCGATGAAGATTACCACGCCGTAACTGTGAGGGATTGATGGAGCACCGAAACCTTGCGAAGTGGTATTTAGTTCCTGAATTAATTCCGACGCCGCTTTGGTATAAAAATGTACGAAAGAAACTTGGTCGCAAACGATGGGATCGCTGGATACGAAAAATCATTCTTGAGAGAGATAATAACTGACTGTTCGCTTAAATTAAAGTGACTTTCGCGAATTATGGCCCAAAAAG
>DYIZ01000106.1 GCA_020723385.1 Candidatus Aquidulcis sp. | reverse complement strand
CTGGGCGGCAACGCCCTCCCCCTCCAATACGCCCTCACCATCCAACCCATACCGATGGTAACTAACGATGAGCCGCTGTCGTGGAGCGGGTTGTCGAAAGGGCTGGCCGGGCAATCACAGATCGAGCTGTCGGTCCCGGTGACAGGCGTCTATCACGTCAGGCTGGAAGTCCCGGTGGGCTTTGCCAATATCTTCATCGACGAAGCCGCGCCGCGCGGGATCGAAGCGTCCATCATCGAGTTCGACGTTCCCCTGGACGAGGGCGGTTATCTGTTCGAGGTGCAGCAAAGCGCCGTTTATATCACCACAACCTGGACGGCGACGGTGAGCATGAAGAATGCGCTGGCGCCCGAGACGATCAGCATCACCCCGACGGTCGCGCTCAACGACGCGCCCTTTGTGCTGACCATCCTCGGGGCCAACTTCCAGCCTGGCGCCAGCCTGGCGCTCGACGCCGCCGATCTCAGCCCGGTCACGTGGGTCAATTCGGGCGAGCTGCAAGTCACCGTCCCGGCTGGCCTGACGCCTGGCGCGTACTCGGTGACGGTGGAGAACCCGGATGGAAAATCCGACACTCTGGCAGACGCGCTCACGATTGGCACGCCCGCCCCGGCGATTGCCAGCGTCACGCCGGTCAGCGCCTTCAATGATGCATCCTTTACGCTGACGATCTATGGCGCAGATTTCCAGCCTGGGGCGAGCGTGGCGCTGAGCGGGACGGTGATGATCTCGGTCACGTGGGTCAGCGCGGGCGAGATGCAAGTGATCGTCCCGGCCGGGTTGGCGGCGGGCGTCTACTCGGTGACAGTGACCAACCCGGACGGCAAGAGCGACACGCTGCCTGGGGCGCTGCTGATCCAGGTACGCGAGTATTACATCTACCTGCCCGTGGTTGCCAAAACGCCCTGATTTTTGCCATGAGGCAAGTCCGCTTCGGATTTGCTAGATTTTTCTCTGTGCAAAAAAGGGTGACCAGCAATGCTGGTCACCCTTCATTTTCGCTATTGCTATCTTGACAAACCGAGCAATTTACCGTACAGTAATCCTGTACAACTACGGAGAATCATAATGACTATCCAAACGACCTACACAAATGCCCGCGCCGGGCTGGCTAAACTTCTCGACCGGGTTACCCTCGACCGGGAAGTGGTTGTCATCCAGCGGCGGGGACGAGAAGATGTGGCTCTTATCTCGGCAGCGGAGTTATCCAGCTTGATGGAAACCGCCTACTTGCTGCGCTCTCCAAAGAATGCAGAGCGTCTGTTGGCAGCCTTGGGGCGTGCTCTCAAAAACGAAGGCTCTCCACAAAACATCGAAGACCTGCGGCGGGAGATCAGCCTTGACGAAGAAAACGCGTGAGGCCGTTTTTCAGCCAGAATTCATCGAGGACATGCGGTATTGGGTGGAAACCGACCGCAAGCTAGCATTGCGCACCTTCGACCTGATCGAGGCCATCCTGCGCGACCCATTTCAGGGGATTGGCAAGCCCGAACCGTTGAAGTATCTCGCCCCTGGCGCCTGGTCACGACGGCTGACGCAGGAACACCGCATCGTGTACCTGGTTCGCGACGACCGGATTGATTTCTTGCAGGCGCGTTACCATTATTGACCCAGCGCCGCCTCGATCAATTTCTGTATCCGGGGGATCATCCCCACCGGGTCGGGGTGCAGGCCTTCGATGAGCAGGGTATCCTCATAAACTTGTTCGATTACCAGCGCCTCCAGAGGGCTGCCTGCCGGCAAACTGCTCAATTTGACGATGATGGAATGGCGCGGGTTTAGCTCCAACACCTTCTTCGGCGGGGTGAAATCTTCTTTCAGCAAGCGGTAGACGCGCTGCATTTCCTGGTTCGGCGCGCCGGCGGGATCTACCAGTCGGGCGGGAGAATCGGTCAACCGGTCGGTTATGCGCACCGAGTCAACGCGGTCGCCCAACTGCTGCTTGACGCGCTCGATCAAGGGGACGTAGTCATCCACGGGGAGTGCTGGCCCCTGCTCTTCGAGTTTGGCATCGCTCTCGGGCAGCTTCAAATCTGCCGAGGCCACGTTCACCAGCGGTTTGTCCTGGTACTTGTTTAGCCGCGCCAGCATGAAGGCATCCAAAGGATCGGTCAGCAGCAGCACTTCGTAATCAAAGCGCCGCACGGCGTCGAGATGCGGGCTGTACAACACTGAGTGTTCATCGTCGCCCATGATGTAATAAATATCCGTCTGCCCGTCTTTCATCCGGCTGACGTACTCATCGAGCGATGACCACTTTTCGGGGATGGTGGTGGTGTGGAAGCGCAGCAGCGGGTGGAGCGACTGCGGCTCGTCTGGCTCGGTAGCGATGCCTTCTTTGAGATAGCGGCCAAACTCCTTCCAGAATTTGGCGTAATCGTCGGGCCTGTCATCGGCAAGCTTTTTGAGTGTTTCCACCACTTTGCCGGTGACCAGCTTTTTGAGGTTGACCATCAGTTTCGTGGATTGGATGGTTTCGCGCGAGACGTTGAGCGGCAGGTCTTCGGAATCCACCACGCCCTGCACGAAACGAAAATACTGCGGCAGCAGGTCTTTACAGTAATCCTGGATGAGCACTTTGCGGGCGTAGAGCTTCAAACCTTCCTCGCGGCGCAAGGAAAACAGGCCGCGCTCGGCTTTGGCGGGGGCGAACAATAGCGCGTACATCTGCACCGGGGCGTCCACAACCATGTGAGCGGAGGCGAGCGGCGCTTCGAAGTCGAGGGTGAGCTGCTTGTAGAAATCGTCGTATTCTGTGGCTTCCACCTGGCGCGGGTTTTGCCGCCACAGCGCGGTTTGCCGGTTGGCTTGCTCCTCGCTCTCGCCGATGAAGATCGGGAAGGGGACGAAATCCGAGTGCTTGCGGATGATCTCGCTCAAGCGGTGCTCTTGCAGGAATTCAGCCGCGTCGGGCTTGAGCTTGACGATGACCGACGAGCCGCGCGTATCCCGCTGGGCCTCTTCGACCGTGAAAGTGTCGTCGCCCGTGGAGAACCAGGCAGCCGCCTGGGCGTCGGGCCGAAAGGAACGTGACACCACCCGGATGGATTCTGCCACCATGAACGCCGAATAGAACCCCACGCCGAACTGCCCGATGATGTCCGACAGGCCTTTGCCCTGCTGTTTTGCAGCCTCGACAAATGCCCGCGCCCCGGAGTGAGCAATCGTCCCCAGGTTTTCGATCATCTCCTCAGAAGTCATGCCAATGCCGGTGTCGGTGATGGTCAGCGTGTTTTCATCGGTGTTGGCGGTGATGCGGATTTCGAGCGGCGCGTCGGGCGAGAATACATCCCGATTGGTGAGCATCTCGTAGTCGAGGCGGGTTAGCGCATCGGCGGCGTTGGAGATAAGCTCCCGGAGGAAGATTTCCCGCTCAGTATAGAGGGAATGGATAAGAATATCGAGCAACTGTCGTGTTTCGGCTTTGAAGGGAATAGGATGTGATGTTTCAGTCATATCGGACTCCAATTTGAAAATGAATAAATACTCGCGAAAAAGGATACATGATTTTTGTTAGATTTGCGTTAACGAATGACCTGCCTCAAGGGTTATCTGGATAGGCCAAATAACAGCGCAGAAGGCCCTGGTCAGCATCAACGAACTGCAAAGAAATATAATCATCCTGAAAATCAGGCAAAATGGTCACAACCCAGCGACTATTATCCGCGTCGAAGTCGGCCTTTTGGAGGGAAACAGCCCCGCTGAAGGTAAAGCTATTCTTTCCAGCATCGAAAGTCCAATCCCCCTCCTGGCTTTCGGCGGCGCTCACGCTCACCTTGCCGCCGGGTGAAATGGTAAACACCGGGTAGGTGGTGATCAAGCCATATTCCCAGGCATCACAGTAATACTGCCCGGTAGGTGCTGGTTTTTGGGAGGCGCCCAGATTACAGGCAAGCGCCAACCCCAACAATAAACTAAACAGGAGCATAAGTCGCCGTTTTTTCACTGTCAACCTCACATCTCATGTACCAGTTCATCCAGCTTCCGGCGGGGAGTGAGGCGCGGGGGCTTGCTGGCGTAACCAATGGGCAAAATCGCCACAGGCGTCTGGCCCTCCGGTGAGCCGATCACTTTCCAAACCGCGTCATCTTCGAAAGCTCCCACCCACACGGTGGACAATTCAAGCGCGGTCGCTGCCAGCATGGCAAATGTGCAGGCGATCGTCGCATCCTGGGGGGAATACAGGTTCACCCCGCGCTGTGCATAACGGCCGACCGTGAGCGCCGGGTGGGTGCAGAACACGAGCGCCAGCGGGGCCTGGGCGATGAAATCCTGTCCCCAAGAAGCCTGCGCCAGAGCCATTCGTTGACCCGCCTGCCGCACCACATAAACCTCGTAGGCTTGCAGGTTGCCAGCAGAAGGGGCGCGGTTGATCGCATCGAGAATCTGCTGCAATTTTTCAGGCTCGATCGGGTCTGGTTTATAGGCCCGCATCGAATGCCGGTTGGTGATTACCTCGAAGAAATCCATTAGTCAATCTCCCAATTTTTATATTTGCCACAGAGAACACAGAGAAAATTGGTTATCCCGTTATGACAGGAGAACCCTGGATTTGGGGTGTGAGGGCGGACGAAGCCCGCTCTCACACCCCAAATCCAGGAAATATCCCCGCGGCAGGCAGGAGGGCAATAATTCTCAGTGCTCTCGGTGAACTCTGTGGCTAGATTTCGGCCGCCACACACAAGGAGGTAACTATCCCAAAACTGAACACAAAGTTTAACACACCCGGCTGAAAACGCAACCGGGAAACGAAAAACGCTTATAATCATAGCAATCGCGCCATCGAAGGTACTTCGCGAAGGATTCCGCTCATGAAATTCACCGCTACCATTATGCTTCGAGGAATCGCCATTGCGCTCTGCCTGTTTCTGGCAGCTTGCGGACACGGGCCGGCCGGTTTTCAGCGCCCAAATGGGGTGGCGGTTGCCGAAGACGGCAGCCTGTATGTGATGGATTTTGGCAATTTCCGCATCGTCCGCCTGGATCCCGAGGGAAAGGTGACAGGGGCATTTGGCCGGTTTGGGACGAAAGAAGGCCAGATTTACCACGGTTGGGATTTGGCGCTGGATGCTCAGGGCAACCTTTATTTTTGCAATATCGTGGACGACCAACAACTCACCATTCACGATGGCGCATTGGTGTTTTCACCAAAAGGCAAATTCCTGCGGGAGATTGGCGGAACGGATTACACAGATGATTTGGAGACTTCAGCCAACATCCCCTATGGACTGGATGTTGACAACCAGGGACGTATCTACCTGGCCGATTACGGCACTGCCAGCCTGAGAATTTTCTCCCCCGAGGGGCAACTGCTGGGGACATTTTTCGGGGGTGACGACAGCCTTTACACGCTCGGCGCGATGGGCGATGTGGCCGTTGATAATGATCGGGGGCTGCTGTATATCACCGACTTCAATTATGGCCTGCTGGTTCAATTCAGCCTCAAATTCGACAGCCAGGGAAAACCAATCTTGAGTGATACCCATGTTATCGGACGATATGGCCGGGCGCCCGGTGAGTTTTCGTTTCCACAAAACGTGCTGGTAGATGACCTCACAGGGCACGTTTACGTGGGCGACCAGGGCAACCGCCGCATCCAGGTCTTTGACGATCGGGGAGGCTATCTCCAGCAAATTTCCTTGCCAGAGAGTGAAGCAGCCGACTGGCAGGTTTTTGGCCTGGCTTTACATGAAAATCGCATATTTGCTGCCGATGCGCTCAACAACGCCATTTGGGTTTTCGACACTGATGGCCGGCTGCTGCAAAAGATCGAGGGGCGGCCATGACCATCAACCGGCGGCTGTTCCGCATCCCGTTGTTTTGGAAGATCATCTCCCCGCTGGCGATTCTGATTGTTCTGACCATGAGCATTTCAGCTTATCGCATCTACCAGGAGATCAACCTTCGGGTGACAACTGAGCTAGAAACCCGTTTGAGGCGGGTGGCGCTCATCGCCGCGCAAAATATTCCCCTCGACCAGCTCGAACAAATCAGAGCCCCCAGGGATGTAGATAACCCGCCTTACCTGGGTATCGAATCCCAACTCGAGTTGGCCCGTGAAGCGGGCAATCTGGCCTGGGTGGGAATCTACTACCGGGAGGATAATCACTTTTACTACTGGGTGGATACCGACCACACCAGCCCCGGCTACCCTTTCTTTTGGCCTTCAGTGGAACACAACGCCGCTTATGACGATATGCAGCCCCGCAAGGTAGATTATTCCGATGAGTTCGGCTCCTACTATGGCTACGTTGCTCCAATCCTTGTGGAAGCCAACGGGCAGAAAACCGTCATCGGGATTGTCGAGGCTTCGGTCTCCAAAGAGTCGAGTCAGATCGTACAGCGCGAAACCCTCGAGCGGGTGATCCCGATCTTGATCGTAGGGATGATGATTGCGATTATCCTGTCGCTGCTGGTCGCCCATTTCGTTTTCATCCGGCCGGTCCACAACCTGCAAAATGGCGCGCAAGCACTTTCGCGCGGCCTGTGGGGTCATCAAATCTCCTACGCATCCCATGATGAGCTGGGAGACCTGGCTGCGGCTTTCAATCAGATGTCGGCTGAGATCCAAACCCTCATCCAGGAACGTGTGGCGATGGAGCGCAAGCAGCAGGAAGAAGCAGTAACCCATCTGCGAGAATCGGAAAAATTGCTGGCAGCCAAAGTCGCCGAGCGCACCGCCGAGCTGGCGCAGCGCAATCGCGAGCTGGCTGAGGCGCGCGACCAGGCCATGAGCGCCACGCAAGCCAAGAGTGAATTTCTCGCCAACATCAGCCACGAAATCCGCACACCTATGAATGCCATTATCGGCTACAGCGAGATGCTCATCGAGGAGGCGGAAGACATCGGCCAGCCGGAAATCCTCCCCGACTTGCAAAAAATCAACGCAGCCGGGAAATACCTGCTGGCGCTCATCAACGACCTGCTCGATCTGTCGAAAATCGAAGCAGGCAAGATGCAGGTCTATATCGAGAATTTCGATCTACCACATCTGGTCGAGGAGACGGTCAGCACTATCCAACCACTGGTAATCGCAAATCATAACAAATTGTCGGTTCAGCTTGCCGATGGTCTCTCTCCCATGTATTCAGATCCCACCAAGGTGCGGCAATGCCTGTTCAACCTGATCAGCAATGCCTGCAAATTCACCGAGCATGGCTCAATTGACCTGACCGTAGACCGTCAGATGGCGGACGGCAGCGACTGGCTGGCGTTGAGTGTCGCCGATACCGGCATTGGGATGACCGAAGAGCAAATGAGCAAGCTCTTCCGGCCTTATATGCAGGCTGATGCCTCGACGATGCACAAGTACGGCGGCACCGGTTTGGGGCTAACGCTCACCCGGCACTACTGCCAGATGTTAGGCGGCGACATTTCAGTGACCAGCCAGGCTGGCAAAGGCACCACATTTACCATTCACTTGCCATGGACCTACCGGGGGGAAGTATGACCGTCATCTATTGGATCGATTCTGCGGCAGCATTCATTTCGACATCGCTGGCAGCAGCGTTGGTGTTGATTGTATTTGGCACTGGCCCCAAGCGCTCTTTGAATCACTGGTTCGCGCTGTTTGCCCTGGCGGAAGCTGTGTGGGCCGCCATGCATCTTCTCGTGGGTATGTCCCTGCACATGGGCATGGGCTACCCGGAAGCCTGGCAGGAGATCGGCGCGGTCAGCTTTACCATGATGCCGGCATTTCTGCTCTTGTTCACCACCCGTTTTCTGGGCCGGCGCACCGTATTTTCAGACATGCTGGGCCTATCTGAATTAGCGCTCGTCTTACTGTTCGCTTTCGTGCTGTTTCGCGGACAATTGATCACCGGGTTGAGGTTAAGCGGCAATGGCATTGCAGTTTTCGAGCTGACCCTTTGGGGATACATCGGGGCAGTAATCACCGCGATCTTTTACCTCTATGTGTTGGTTCTTCTTTGGGTCGAACGGAAACGCCACGAAGAGGCTCACGGCCTGGCGTTGAGCGTGTTAATCCTGTTGACCGGGCTGGGAATTCGCTCACTGGCTCCGCAAATCCCGGTTACATCTGTCACCGCTGCGGTGAGCGTCGCCATCATTGGGTGTGCGGTGGTCAGGCGGCAATTGTTCAACCCCATGCGGGACCTGGTCGACGTTGAGCGAACTCGCTCCCGGCAGCAGGATGCCCTCATCCGGCTCAGTGCGCAGCTCGCCGCGACGCTGGACGAGACGGTCGCCTGCCGCAAATTCGTCGAGGGGCTGCACGACAAAGCCCTGGGATACGAACTGATCAGCCTGTACCTGCTCGACGAGCGCGGCGACCGGGTGCTGCGCGCCAACATCGGGGGAATCATCCCCACGGAAGTGCGCCGTCTCGTTCCAGGGCGCGGCTTGAGCGAGCGCCCGCTGCTGGACGGCAAGCTGCATTACACACCGGATGTCACTCGTGAGCCGAGATACGTACAGGTGCTCGAAACCGGCTCGGAAGTAGACATTCCCATTATGGATGGCGAAAAAGCCATTGGGGTGCTGGTTGTCGAGAGCCATCGAACGAATGCCTTTGGCCCGCAGGATTTCGAAACGCTCAGCGCGGCGGCGCGCCTGGCCGGGTTCGCCATTGGGCGGGCGCGCTTGTTTGCCGCCGAAGCCGCGCTGGCTATCGAAAACGCGCAGCTTTATGCCGACGCTCAACGCCAGCGGCAGTTTTTCGAAGCCATGTACGCCCACAGCCCGGTGGCAATCGTCACCGGCGTCGTAGACGAGCACGGGCAAATGCTGGTCACCTCCTGCAACGCGGCATTCGAGAAGCTGTTCGGCTACAACGAGGTAGAAATCATTGGCTTCAACCTGGATGATCTGATTACCACGGATTCGACTCGTGCTGAGGCCGTTTATTATTCTGAAATATCCACCCAAGGGGAGCCGGTACGCGCCTTTACTCATCGCAAAAGAAAAGACGGCAAGCTGCTCGACATCGAATTGTTTGGCGTGGCGCTGAAAAACCTGGGCGGAAAGCCGGTGCTGCTGGGCATGTATCATGACATCACCGATCTGCGCCGGGCCGAGGAAAAACTGCGGGAGGCCAAAGACGCCGCTGAAGCCGCTAACCGCGCCAAGAGCACCTTCCTCGCCAATATGAGTCACGAGCTGCGCACGCCGCTCAATGTCATCATCGGTTACAGCGAAATGATCGAAGAGGTAGCGAACGAGCTAAATGCGCCGGACATCATTCCCGATCTGCAAAGGATCACCGCCTCCGGGCGGCATTTGCTCATGCTGATCAATGATATTCTCGATCTGTCGAAGATCGAGGCCGGCCGGATGCAGCTTTACGTGGAACCGTTCGATCTGGCGACCTTGATTCGCGATTTGACCGATTCCATCCAGCCGCTGGTCGAGAAGAACGGCAACACCTTCAAACTGCGCTGCCCCGACCAGCTTGGCGAGATGATCTCCGATCCGCTCAAAGTCCGCCAGTGCCTGTATAATCTGCTCAGCAACGCCGGCAAGTTCACGGAAAACGGCGCCATCGTGCTGGAAATCTTCCGCCAGCCCCAGGACGGTGACGATTGGATCATCTTTCGCGTCAGCGACACGGGAATTGGCATGACTGCTGAACAAATCAGCCGGTTGTTCCAACCTTTTGTGCAGGGCGATCCATCGGCAACGCGCAAATTCGCCGGAACCGGCCTTGGCCTGGCGATCACGCATCATTATTGCCGGATGATGGGCGGCGACATCGAAGCAGAAAGCGAGTTGGGCAAAGGCTCACACTTTACAATCCGCCTGCCCGCCGCGCTCACCCCCTCCCGGTTGGCCGAGCCGGAGATGAGTATTTTGACCGAAGGGCCGAGTGAGGTTTGATTATGACTGAAATTCCTGTCATCGCCATCCTGGCGTTCGTCTCCGAGGCGGTCAGCATCGTCGTCGGATTGGCTGTGCTGCTCGTGGTTGTATCGCAAGCCCCCGGCCACCGTGACAACCAGTTGATGAGCCTGTACCTGGTGTCGCTCATTTTCTGGGGCGCTACCAATTCCCTCGCCCGCCTGATGGTTATCACTGGCGTCGAAAACCAATTTTTCTTCTATGCCTCGGCGCTTGGCCTGGCGCTCAATGGTTTCACGCTCTTTCTGTTGTCTTCCCATTATGCAGACCTGTGGCACAACTGGTGGATACGCGCAATCATTCTTGGAGGGCTGCTCTTTATCGGGGCGTTTATTCCCCTGCTCTTCCAGGGAAAACTCGTCGAGTTAGTCCCCTCCCACACCGGGGATTTGCTCAACTATCGAATTCCGCCTACCAGCCTGGCGATCTTTGCCATCATGTTTGGATTTTATATCGGGGCTGTCGCCTGCCTGTGGGTTTACCGGCGCAAGCGAGCGGGGATGCTGCTCGCTGGAGGCATCATCACCTGTGCGGGGGTGCTGACCAGCGTGGCGCCGGTGCTCAAAGATTTGCCCCTGGACATCATGTCGGGAGCCATCGCCAGCGCCTTTTTTGCCCAAGCTATCCTGAGTGAAAAGCTCTTCAACCCGCTGGCTGACCTTAATCGCAACCTGGAATCTGCCAACCAACGTCTCACCCGCCTGGCCGACACGCTCCGGGAGAGCCAGGCCAATCTGTCCGCACTGATCGAGAATACACCCGACTGGGTGTTTTCTGTGGACAAAAGTTACCGCCTCATCACCATCAATTCGACATTCCGGGAAATGATTGCCCTGGCCTTTCATGTAGACCTGTATCCTGGGGACCGTGTGATTGATGTGCTGCCCACGGATATCCGCGCCAGTTGGCTCGGCCTGTTGAACAGCGCACTGGCTGGTGAGCGGCTTACGGTAGAACAATCTTACGATTTCTCGGATCAACCGCTGTCTGTAGAAGTTTTCCTGACCCCGATCCGAACGCCTGAGGGGGAAGTCACCGGGGTATCGGTATTTGCCCGTAACATCACCGAGCGCAAACATGCCGAGGAGGAACTGCGCGCGGCCAAGGAAGCCGCCGAAACCGCCTACCGGGCCATGAGCACTTTCCTGGCAAACATGAGCCACGAGCTGCGCACGCCGCTCAACGCCATCATCGGTTACAGTGAAATGCTCATCGAAGAAACCGAAGAGTTAGGCCAGGCGCAGTTTGCCCCGGACTTGCAGAAGATCTATGCTTCAGGCAAGCACCTTCTGGCGCTCATCAATGATATTCTCGACCTCTCGAAGATCGAAGCCGGGCGGATGCAGCTTTATCTGGAAACATTCGATCTGGAAGCTTTGGCGCGCGACGTGGTCGGAACCATTCGCCCATTGATGGAAAAGAACAACAACCGGTTCGATCTCCATCTCGCGCTTGGGCCAAAAGCCATGCACGCCGACCAGACGAAAGTACGGCAAATCCTGTTCAACCTGCTGTCGAATGCCGCTAAATTCACTCAGGAAGGGCATGTCACTCTCGAATGCACTTACCAACCCGATGAAATTCAGGGAAATTACCGGTTGCGCGTCAGCGACACCGGCATTGGTATGTCGGATGAACAGCTTGGGCGCATGTTCGAGGCTTTCAGCCAGGCAGACGTTTCGACGACGCGTAAATATGGCGGCACTGGCCTTGGGCTGGCGATCACGCGCCATTTCTGCCGGATGATGGGCGGCGATGTGTTGGTGGAGAGCGAGTTGGGCAAAGGGTCGGTGTTCACCGTCACACTGCCCGAAGAAGTGCCCGATGTCGAGATGCGCTTCGAGCCAATCGCCAGCCAGCGTCCAGTGCCAGCCGGGCCGGCCAACACCATCCTGGTCATTGACGACGACCCGGCGGTTGGCGACCTGCTCCAGCGCGCCCTGCGGCGGGAGGGTTTCCGGGTGGTGCTAGCCCCCAATGGCCCTGAGGGTCTGCGGCTGGCAAAGGAGATTCACCCCGATGCTATCACCCTCGATGTGATGATGCCTTCCATGGACGGCTGGTCGGTGCTATCACGCCTCAAAGCCGATCCCGGCCTCGCCACCATCCCGGTGATCATGCTGACGATGGTAGACGACCGCAACCTGGGCTATATCCTGGGCGCGTCGGATTATCTCACCAAGCCGGTAGATCGCAACCTGCTGGTGGCGATTTTGAACAAATACCGGCGCGACAAAGCCACTTGCGCCGCGCTGATCGTGGAGGATGATACCGGAACCCGCGAGATTCTGCGGCGGGCGCTGGAAAAAGAAGGCTGGGCTGTGAACGAGGCCGAAAATGGGCAAATCGGGCTGGAACGGCTGGCAGAGCGCCTGCCGCAGCTCATATTGCTGGATTTGATGATGCCGATGATGGACGGATTCGATTTCGTCTCAGAAATCCGTAAACACGATATTTGGCGTAAAATACCTGTGGTCGTCGTCACCGCCAAGGATATCACGCCGGAAGATCGCAAACGGCTGAACGGCTACGTGGAATTGATACTGCAAAAGAGCGCCTACAGCCGTGAGCAGTTGATCGCCGAAATCCGCGAGCTGGTGGTAAACTGCACGCGGCACAAGAATAAATAAAGGTGATATGGCAAAAATCCTGCTCGTCGAAGATAACGAAATGAACCGCGACATGCTCTCGCGCCGCCTGCAGCGGCGCGGCTATGAGGTCATCACCGCCACAGACGGCCAGCAGAGCATCAGTATGTCCGAAACTGGCGCACCTGACCTGATCTTGATGGATATGAGCCTGCCCATTATGGATGGCTGGGAAGCGACCCGGCGCATCAAAACCAACCCAACGACGAAGGCGATTCCCATCATCGCCCTCACGGCTCATGCCATGACTGGCGACCGGGAGCGGGCGCTGGAAGCCGGCGCTGACGATTACGGTACCAAGCCCATCGAATTCGATCAGCTCACTGCAAAGATTGCGGCCTTACTGGCTACCGCCGGAAAACCACCCACAGCAGCGTGACCCCCGCCCCGCTAATCAAAACAATCCCAAACTCAATCACGCCATTCAAATAGAGCTGGATTCCCCCCAACAGCAGCACTGCAAATACCAGCGCCCCCACCCCGCGGCGGACGGTCACTTCCAGCCGGTGCAATTGCGCCGTCATTTCAGGGTCGCGCGCCAACAGCTCACCGCTCTCGGCTTTCGCCAGGAAAGCCTCGGTGCGCCGGGGCAGCGCCAGCAGCGATTTGACCAGCGCTCCAGCCTCATCCAGTATAAATTTCAGCCCGGTCCCGGTTTCCTCGGCGATCAGTTTTTGGGCAAACGGCGCGATGCCCGTCCACACATTGAACTCCGGGTCGAGGCCGGTGCACATTCCCGAAAGGATACCCACCGCCCGGCCGAGGAAAATGATATCCTGCGGAAGCTGGAACGGCATGCTGTACATCAGCTCACCGAATTCGCGGGCGAACTCGTGCATTTCCTCCACGCCGATGTCGGTCAGCTCGTTCATGCTCTTGCCCCAGAACTTCTCGAATGCTTTGCGCTCGGCCTTCTCGATCAGCGCCAGGTCAGCCCCCGGCAGCAGAATCCCTAACATCTGGTACGACTTCACCATCCGGGCCGCATCCTGGGTTCCAACGGCAATGATCAGCTCGCGCATTCCCTCCCGCAAGCGCGGCGGCACGCGGCCTACCATGCCAAAATCCACGAAAGTCAATTGCCAGCCTCTCTCTTCCTCGGGGCCAGTTGTAATGGCAGGGGTGACAAACAAATTCCCCGGATGCGGATCGGCGTGGAAGAATCCATCCTCGAAAATTTGCTCGAGGTAGATATTCATGAGACGCTTGGCTACCTCGCGCCGGTCAATCCCGGCGGCGGTGATCGCCTCATAATCGGTGATCTTGATCGCCCCCACATCTTCCAGCGTCAGCACCTTGCGGGAAGTATGCGTCCAGACGACGCCCGGCACGTGTATCCCGGCATTGTCGCGGAAATTGGCGGCGAACGTCTCAGCGTTGCGCCCCTCGGCGAGATAGTCAATCTCCTCGTAGAGCACGCGGGTGAACTCCGCCAGCAGCGCCGGCACATCCACACGGCGGCTCAACGGGCGGTAGCGGCGCAGCCATTGGCCCACCGTACGCAGCGCCGATAAATCGGTGGCGATGATGGATTCGATGCCCGGTCGTTGGATTTTAACGACGACTGATTGTGAACCCGTAGGATTTTCGCTTGAGACGAACTGGGGAGAGGTTAGTTTTGCCCGGTGAACCTGGCCGAGAGAGGCCGCAGCTAAGGGAGAGGGGTCGAACTCCACGAATTTCTCTGCCAGCGCCATGCCAAACTCGGCCTCGGCGACCTGCCGGATCGCTTCATACCGCTCGGCGGGCACCTCATCTTGCAGGCCGGCCAGCTCGCCGGTGAACTCTGGCGGCAGCACATCCACACGGGACGACAGGAACTGGCCCACTTTGATCAACACCCCGCCCATAGCGATTGCCAGCGCCCGGAACTGCACGGCAATGCGCCGAATCCGCTGGGAACGATTGCGCCGGGCAAGCCCGCGCATCCCCAATCGAGGGATGACGATCTCCCAAAGAGCCAGGCTGGCCAGGATGCGGGCGAAGAAAAAGACGATGCGGCGGTAGCGATGGCGGATCATAATCCCGGACAGTATACGACCGTTTCAACCCCGGCGCAAGTTATTATTTTACTCGCCAGTAGCCCTCAGGAGGTTTTACAAACCCCTGTGGGCTTTTTCTCATCAGATATTAGGATATTATCAGTCCAATTTCCAGTAGAATGAGTATCCAAATCAGAATTCAAGCCCGTAATGAGCGGTTTATCACTCTTCGGCGCTGAAGCGCCGACTACGAACGGGTACGCGATTTGTAGTGAGCAATTTATCGCTCTCCGGCGCTGAAGCGCCTACTACGAACAGGGAGATGATTATGAAAACGCGAACACTTTGGATGATTATCCTGACGTTAAGCACCGTCATTGCTGGCGCAGTCGGCTGGAGCGCTCGACTGCCGCAGGCGGCTGCGGCGCCATCGTTGCAGTTGGCCTGGCCGACGGTGGCGTTATCTCTCCTGGCAGACGGATTCTCCCGCCCGGTGCATGTCACCCATGCCGGCGACGCCAGCGGGCGGCTTTTCGTCGTCGAGCAAGGCGGGCGCATCCGCATCATCGAGGAAGCGAGCGGCAGCGTGCTCCCCGATCCATTCCTCGACATCGCCGGGCGCGTCCGCTCTCCTGATTCTGGCGGCGGCAACGAAGAGGGTTTGCTCAGCGTGGCCTTCCCACCCGATTTCGCCAGCCAGGGTATATTTTACGTTTACTACACCCGCCTGGATGGCAATAACCAGGTTTCCCGATTCTACCTTTCCGCCGACCCCGACCTTGCCGATGCGGACAGTGAGGAACCCATCATTTCCTTTGAGCACCCCATAAACACCAATCACAATGGCGGGCAGCTCGCCTTCGGGCCGGATGGCTATCTGTACATCGGTACAGGCGACGGCGGCGGGGGCGGCGACCCGAATGGGAACGCCCAAAACCCCGACTCTCTGCTCGGTAAGATCTTGCGCATTGACGTCAGTATCTCATCCCCCAGTCCTTACCCCACAGGAACGTGTGTCTATCTGCCGGTCATAACCGGCGGCAACTCTGACCTGCCGTATCGCATCCCGCCCGACAATCCGTATATCAACACACCTGGTTATCGCCCCGAAATTTGGGCGCTCGGATTACGCAACCCGTGGCGATTCGCCTTCGACCGGCAGACCGGCGACCTGTTCATTGGCGACGTGGGCCAGGGTAATATAGAAGAAATAGACTTTCAACCTGCAACGAGCGCAGGCGGTGAGAATTACGGCTGGAAAATTATGGAAGGCGCCCAATGCTATGGCGCGGCTACCTGCGATCAAACCGGGTTGGTTCTGCCGGTGGTCGAATACGATCACAGCGCAGGCTGCTCAGTGACCGGCGGGATGGTTTACCGGGGGGCAGAATTCCCTGGGTTGCAAGGCATTTACTTCTATGGGGATTACTGCTCAGGGACGCTGTGGGGCCTTCAAAACACCGGCAGCGCCTGGGAGTCGCAGTTGCTGCTTTCCACATCATACAATCTCAGTTCGTTCGGCGAGAACGAGGCCGGCGAATTGTTCGTTGCAGATCTTGGGGGTGCAATCTACCGCGTCGAGGCTGAGCCGTAGAACCGCTCTCCTACGATCGGCAGCGGCCCAGAGAGAATCGAAAATTTGATAGCCATGCGTGCTTCGCACGCATGGCTATCAAATTTTCGGTTACTTCCTTATTTCAAAATGTAATACGTCGCCTTTTTATCCCCCACTTTGATCAGCGCACCGCGCGAAACCATATCCGCCAGGTCGCGGCGCAGCGTCTCGGCGTGAACATCCGGGCAAAGCGACTGGTAATCGCTGCTGGTGATGCGACCATGGGATAACAGAAAAGCCAGCGCTGCCTGCTGCCGCAGGCTCAAATTCATGGCCCGGTAGATTTCCAAATTTGGAAGAGTTACCCGCTGATCCGCTTCGGTTGACAATCCGAAGAGCGTCACCCGGAACGTTCCAGCGGTCTCCTCGAACTGCGGCGGGCGCAGATCGGCCTGCTTCATTGCAGTAACGACCCGGTCCAATCCATATCCAAGCCGCTCGACGAACCCCAGGTCGGCCAACGCCTGCACAATGACAGCATTCCGCGAAAATCGCGCCTGCAGCAGATTGTCGAGCGTCACCGGGCCGGGCAGCTCGCCGGGAGAATGCACCTCCAGCCGGTCGGCGGAGAGATGCAAATGGATATTGTCGCCCTGTAAATTGTAATCGCGATGCGCCACAGCGTTCACCAGCAGTTCACGCACCGCTTCGAAGGGATATTCGGGCGTCTCCTGGTGCATCAGCCCAACCAGCCGGACAATACTGCGCAGGTTATCGCGCAAAAAAGCCTCAGCCTGGCGCAACTGATCGGGCAGCGTGCCGCGAATTTCTTGTTTGATATACCGGTCGGAAAAAGACACCCCCGGAAAACGCGCCGCCAAAAGGGTAGCCGAGGGCAGCCACTGCTGCGGATGTTTACCGAAGAGCAGGATGGCCGCATACGTGGGTAAATACCCCCCGCCGACTTCTGATAGCTGACCGCTGACCGCTGATCGCTGACCGCTGTTTTTCTTCAGACACCCCCGGCGAAAGAGAATTTCCTCGGGCGAATCGCTCCCTGCGTAACCGATGGCGGTGAGATATTCGGCAATCTTGTCCGGGTCGAGATCGTCGAGAGTCGCTTCGGGCGGGATGCGCGTCTCGAACTGGACTTCGCCGCGTTCGAGCAGCAGCTCACGCAGCCGGCGGGCAGCCAGCGGGTTCGTCTGGTGGCCCTCCCGCCCCAGGAATCGCCCATCCAGGCTGTAGACGTGCGGCAGCCCGCGCGGGATGACCACGCACACCAGCCGGGAATTTCCAATTGTTTGGATCGTCGGGATGGGCAGCACCAATGGGGGGTCGGACAATAAGGCCGACTGAAAGACCCGGTCAATGGCCGCGGGGGGCTCGCGCACCCCAAGCACTTCCCCCGAGCGGGGAGCCACTCCCAGGAGAATCGTCCCCCCGATGGTGTTCGCCATCCCAACCATCGCCGCCGCCAACCGGGAAACCGAAACATCCTCCGGGAACCAGTGCAAATCCTGGCCCATACCGTGCGACAGAAGCGAGAGTAAACCGGGAGGGGAGTTGGATGGCATAAATAACATAAAACGTAATTCGTAAACCGTAAAAAGAACAGCCTTTACGTTTTACGAATTACGTTTTACGCCTCCTTCGCAGTTTCCGCCTCTGGAGATTGATCATCGCCCTTCTCTTCCGCTTTCTTGCGAGATCGCTTCGGCTTGGGCGGATTGGCCGGTTTGGGGGCCAGGGCAATTGCCAGGACTTCGTCTACATGCTCGACCGGGACAATCTTGATTTCACTGCGCGCCCGCTTGGGCACGTCCACCAAATCTTTGAGGTTTTTCTTCGGCATGATGACGGTTTTCAACCCGGCGCGGTGAGCCGCCAGCACTTTTTCGCGGATGCCGCCCACCGGCAGCACACGCCCGCGCAGCGTGATTTCACCGGTCATGCCCACGTCTTTGTTCACTTCACGCCCGGTGAAGGCAGAAACCAGCGCGGTGCAGATCGTAATCCCAGCGCTGGGACCGTCTTTGGGGATTGCGCCCTCAGGAATGTGGATGTGAATATCAACGTTCTCGTAGATATCGGGGGCAATCTCGAACTGGTCGGAACGGGATTTGAGATACGAAAGCGCCGCCTGGGCTGATTCCTGCATTACGTTGCCGATCTGGCCGGTGATTTGCAGGTTGCCCTTGCCCTCCACAAGCAGGATTTCAACCGGCATGATCTCGCCGCCGTTTTCAGTCCACGCCACCGCGGTAGCAACGCCGATTTCATCTTGCCGCTCAGCTTCCAGGTTGAAGAACTGCTGAGGGCCGAGGTATTTCTCGACCGAGACAGCCGTGACCCGTGAAGGGCGGCGTTTGCCCTCGGCTTTCAAACGGGCGATCTTGCGGCAGATTCGTCCGATCTCCCGCTCGAGGTTGCGCACGCCCGCTTCCCAGGTATATTCGCGCACCAACCGCTTCAGAGCGGCCTCCTCGAAGCGTATCTCTCCCTCTTCGAGGCCGCTCTCATCCAACTGGCGCGGCAGCAAAAACCGGTAAGCGATTTCCAGTTTTTCTTCCTCGATGTAACCAGGAAAATCAATCACTTCCATCCGGTCGAGCAGCGCCGGCGGGATAGGGCCGAAGGAATTGGCAGTGGTGATGAACATGACCCGCGAGAGATCGTAGGGCAATTCCAGGTAGTGATCGGAGAAAGCGTGGTTTTGCTCGGGATCGAGCACCTCTAACAAAGCGGAGGAGGGATCGCCGCGAAAATCCTGGCCAAGTTTGTCAATCTCATCGAGCATGAATAACGGGTTGATCGTACCGGCGCGGCGCATGGTCTGCAGGATACGTCCCGGCAGCGCGCCGATATAGGTACGCCGGTGACCGCGGATTTCAGCTTCGTCGCGCACGCCGCCCAGCGAGAGGCGCACGAACTTTCGCCCCAGGGCCTCAGCAATCGAGCGGCCCAGGGAGGTCTTGCCGGTTCCCGGTGGGCCGATGAAACACAGAATGGGCTGGCGTGAGCGTTTCGGCTTGAGACTCTTGACGGCAATGTATTCCAGGATGCGCTCCTTGGCGCGCGGCAGGCCGTAATGATACTGTTCGAGGATCTCGGCGGCGTGGCGCACATCCAGGTTATCGTCGGTGGCATTCATCCATGGCAGTTCGATGATCCAGTCAACATAGGTGCGCAAAATGGCAACTTCCGGCGACATGGGGGGCATTTGGTTCAGGCGGTCAATTTCTTTCAACGCCCGCACCTGGACTTCCTCCGGGAGGCTGATGCCCTGCACCCTGCTGCGCAGTTCGCTCAATTCGCGGCTCCAGGGATCAGTATCGCCCAGTTCGGTTTGGATCGCTTTCATCTGCTCCCGCAGATAGAACTCGCGCTGGGTGCGATCCACCTCGCTTTGGGCCCGTGAGTGAATGGTGTCTTCCAATTCGAGAACATCAATTTCCTGGGCCAGCAATTTGACCACCCGCTTGAGGCGCTCCATCGGGGACATGGTTTGCAGTAAGCGATGGCGTTCTTCGAGCGGCGGCGAAATGGTGGTGACGATCATATCAGCCAGCCAGCCCGGCTCCTCGATGTTGAGGGCAAACAGGTAGGCTTCTTCGGGGATGCTGCGATTGAGCTGGATGCAGCGCTCGAACAACTCGCGGGCGGTGCGCATGGTGGCATCCACCTCTTTGTTGACCTTCACTTTCTCGGTCAGCGGGCGGGCGCGGGCCTGCATATAGGGGTCGAGCATTGAAAATTCGACTAACTCAACACGCCGGCGCGCCTGCACCAGGGCCGAGCTGGAACCATCCGGCATATCGAGCAGACGCCCAACTGCCATCTCGATCCCAATCGGGTAGAAATCGCCAGGGCCAGGATTTTCCTGGTCGGAATTGCGCTGCAAGAGGGCGATCACCGTCTGGTCGGCGGCCTGGGCTTCTTCGACGGCCATGATGGAGGGTTCGTCTACCATAAAGATGGGCGAAACCATGTGGGGAAACACGACCACGTCGCGCAGGGAAATGACCGGACACTCGATCAGGCCTTCTTCGTCCGGCGTGGCATCCGAAACCTGGTATAACTCCTCCGTACGGTGGTGGATGGCCTCGCCGAACTCGTCGTTTTCATCCCGCCACTGAAAATCGTTGCTGGATTTCATGATTTACTCCGCAATATTTGATGCCACGCGTCGCGCACGCCTGCCGCGATGAAGATGCTGCCGGTGACCAACACCAATGCTTCGTCTCCGGATGCCAGCAGCGCCGCTTGCTGTGTAAGCGCCGCTTGCAGTTCAAGCGCCGCTTCGAGGGCGCTTTCCAGCGGCTCGACAGCCTGCGCTGTGCATCCCTGGGCTGCCGCCAACTCGACCAGGCTGGCGGGCGAGGCTGCGCGCGGGTGAAATGATTTCGTCATCACCGCTACGCGCACGCGCGGCAACAATTCGGCAAACATGCCGCTAATATCTTTATCTTCCGAAGCGCCGAAAATGAGCACGACCGACGCTCCGGGGAAATATTCGTCGAGAGTCAGGCGCAGCTTGAGCGCGGAATCTCGGTTGTGGGCGCAATCCAGCACCACAGGCGGGTCGCGCTGCAAAATCTCGAAGCGCCCCGGCCAGACCACACCAGCGAACCCCTGGCGGATTGCGTCTGCACCGATTGGCAAACCAATTGATGAGGCGGTTTGCAAGGCTGCGTAAGCCGCAGCGGCATTCTCGACCTGGTGAGCGCCCAGTAAAGGAATCCGAAGCGTGACCGGCTCAGAATCAGCGGGCGACCACATCCGGAAGGATTGCCCATCCAGGGAGTGAGTCAACGCCTCGAACCGAAAGGAGTCGCCCACCTGGATGAGCGGCGCATCCCGCTCGGCGGCGATGTGCGCCACTACCTGGCGGGCATCTTCTTTCTGTGGGGAGAGCACCACCGGTATACCTGGTTTGATGATGCCAGCCTTCTCCCCGGCAATTTCCGCCAGCGTCTCGCCGAGGATCGCCGTGTGGTCGAAGGATAACGAGGTAATTACCGACACCAGCGGGGTGACGATATTGGTGGCATCCAACCGCCCCCCCAGGCCCACCTCGATCACTGCCGCGTTGCATCCACGTCGTGCAAAATAGAGGAAAGCCAGCATGGTGGTGATTTCAAACCACGTCACCTCAGGGATCGAACTGATCGCGGGTTTGATCTCCTCGACTAAAGCCACCAAATCGGCATGGGGGAGAAACTGCCCATCTACCTGGATTCGCTCAGCAAAATCCTGTAAATGAGGTGAGGTATACAACCCGACATGATAACCAGCGGCGCTCAGAGCGCTGGCGCACAATGCCGAGACAGAACCTTTACCCTTTGTTCCCGCCACGTGGATGATCGGGTATTGTTGGTGGGGGTTGCCGAGGGCGGCAGCCAGTGCGGCCATGCGACCGAGGTCAAATCTGCCCGGCGCATTTCGGAAATTACGCACCAGGCTGTAATCAATAAATGTATAGAGATAATCCAGCGTTCGCTGGTAGGCGTCGTCTGCGGTCATAGTTGGAGGATTGTACCCGCGTCAAGTATTGTACGCAAGAGTAGGGGAAATGCGTTACAAAAATCACTTGTCATGAATTCGATAAACGGGTATGATTTATCCACCGATTGTTATCGGGTCGCCCTACTCGATAACAAGCTCACAAAATTCCAATAAGGAGAAGAATATGCGCAAAACCATGTATTTCATTTTCGCCGCGGTGTTGATTGCCTCGATGGCGCTCACTGCGTGCGGCACCAAGACCGTCACGGTCGAGGTGATCAAAACCGTCGAAGTCGAGAAAGTGACAACTCAGGAAGTAGAAGTGGTCAAGACTATCGAGGTCGAGAAGGTCGTCGAAGTGACCCCCACCTCGGTTCCGGCCACCGAAACCCCCGTTCCGGTTGAAATCGGCACTGCCGATAACCCGATCATCCTGGCGCTGGCCCCCTCGGCCAATACCCAGGAGCTGATCGCGGGCGGCGAAGCGATTGCCGCCAAGCTGTCTGAGTTGACCGGCTACGTCTTCGAAGTCACCGTCCCGACCAACTACGCCGCGCTGGTGGAAGCCATGGGCTCCGGCAACGCGCACGTTGGCTTCCTGCCGACCGTGCCTTACATCGTAGCCTACGCCAAGGGTTACGCCAATGTTGGCCTGACCACCCTGCGCGCTGGCGCTGACCACTACGCCTTCCAGGTTGTCGTCAATGCGGCGCGTATCTCCGATACCACCTTCACTACTTACTACGATGAGGCGACAGGCGTTAACACCGCTGACGCCGCCACCGCCCTGGCGCAGTTCGCCGGCAAAAAACCCTGCTACACCGACCCGCTGTCCTCTTCCGGTTACCTGGTTCCCGCTGGTTACTTCGCATCCAATGGCATCAAAACCGGTACGGGCGCATGGGTTCAGGGTCATCCTACGGTCATCAAGTCAGTCTACCAAAGCCCGAAGGGCGAAATCTGCGACTTCGGCGCCACCTATGTGGACGCCCGCACCGCTGTAACCACCGACCTGCCGGATGTGAACGATAAAGTCAAGATTGTCTGGATATCCGATCCCGTCATCCCCAACGACACGATTTCGTTCATCTCCTCGATGGATCCCACAATGCGCCAGACGATCATTGACGCATTCCTGACACTCGTCTCGACCGAAGACGGCCTGCAACTGCTCAAGGACGGCGGCTACAGCATCGCCGGCCTGAAGGCTGTGGAAGATTCCTTCTTCGATGACTTCCGCGTCTACCTCGAATCCATCAAGTTCGACATCAACTCCTACAAATAAGTCAGCAGTCCCAGGAGGGAGGGCATTTTGCCCTCCCTCTTTTTTATCCCTTTCTGTTACTGCCGTACAAGATATGATGACAGGTGCATTTTTATCACGAAGCCACGAATTGACGAATTTCACGAATGCTTTTATGAATCAATTCGTGGTATTCATTTATTCGTGATATTCGTGACTTTATTTGTACGGTAGCAAATCTCTTTCTACGGGTGAATTATGCTGCGAATTCAGAACGTATCCAAAACCTACCCCAACGGAACCCAGGCATTGAAGAATGTCAGCTTCGACGTTCCAGACGGGGAATTTATGGTTGTCATTGGTCTCTCCGGCTCCGGAAAATCCACGCTGCTGCGCTGTATCAACCGGCTCATTGACCCGACCGAGGGCAAGATCTTCTGGGATGACACAGATATTACCGCTGCCAATCCCAGCGAGCTGCGCCATATCCGCCGCAACATTGGTATGGTGTTTCAGCAATTCAACCTGGTCAAGCGTTCGAGTGTAATGACGAACGTCCTCTCCGGCCGCTTGGGATACGCCAACCCGTGGCTTTCGCTGCTCGGAATTTGGCCGCCTGCCGACAAGCAGCGCGCCCTGAAAGCGCTCGGACGGGTGGGGATCGCCGACAAAGCCGGGAGCCGGGCCGACGCCCTTTCGGGCGGGCAGCAGCAGCGGGTGGGCATCGCCCGCGCCCTGATGCAGGAACCGAAGGTGATCCTGGCCGATGAACCGGTAGCATCGCTCGACCCGGTGCTGTCCCACTCAATCCTCCAATACCTGGAAGTTTTGAATAAAGAGGGCATCACCGTCATTTGCAGCCTGCACTTTTTAGACCTGGTGCACCGCTATGCTACGCGGGTCGTTGCCTTGAAAGATGGCATCAAAGTATTCGAGGGATCTGCGCAAGAAATCAACCGCGCCAAGTTCAAGGAAATCTATGGCGAGGAGGCGCAGGAAGTCCGCGCCGCATCATTCGATGCAGCCCCACCATCCGAGGCGCAGGCATGAACGTAACACCTCCCCAACTATTCAAGCGGCGGATGAAAAACCAGAAGCCAGGCGGCCCAGGAAGTGCGGAAGAAAAATCATCACCCTCCCCAATTTTGGCGGGTGTGCTTTCGACAGTGATTCCCGGCCTGGGTCAAATCTACGCGGGCCAGGTTTATCGCGGTGTGGCAACCCTGCTCACTTTCGCGGTGATAGCCGGTATGACCGCTTATTACGGCGATCCGATCTGGTATTTTGCCCCGGCGGGGATCTGGCTGTGGGCTATTTGGGATGCCGTCAGCCTGGCAGGCGGCAGGCCGCGTTCGATGCTGCTGCCGGTGCTGTTCAGCCTGGCGGCCGCCTACGGCATCGGCTGGCAGATGATCGGCATTGATTTCAGCAAGGCCAGCCTGGAGCGCGGCTTATCCATC
>DYIZ01000105.1 GCA_020723385.1 Candidatus Aquidulcis sp. | reverse complement strand
TCACACCGCTCGGCTCGCTCGAGGGGGAAGGGGTCTGGCAGCCGTATATCCAGGATTCGAGTGGCCGGGTGGTGGCCTACCGCGCCTTTATCCAGCCCGACGCATCGCGCCCCTACGCTGTGACCGCCGCAGTGGCCTTCGATTTGACCCATACCCGCCTGCATTACGTGCTCGGCTCGGTCGAGCCGTACTCGCCCGGCGCGGCGCGGCGGCCTGGCGTGATTGCGCCCGCCGATTTTGTGTCTGGAATCTTGCTGGCGACGTTCAACGGCGGCTTCAAGGCCGAACACGGCCAATTCGGCGCGATGGCCGATGGGGTCTTCGCCCTGCCCCCCAAGGAGACGCTGGGAACCCTGGCGATCTACGCCGACGGGACGGTCCGCATGGGCGAATGGGGCGACGACATCACCGCCTCGCCGGAGATGGTCGCCCTGCGGCAGAATGGGCCGCTCGTCATCCACAATGGAGCAGTCACACCCCAGGTTTACAGCAATTCCCCCGCGGATTGGGGCTACACGATCAACGACGTTTCCCCCACGTGGCGCTCAGGATTGGGCCTCAGCGCCGATGGGAAAACGCTGTTCTACTTCTGCGGGTCGAGCCTGTCTATCCCTGCCCTGGCAGAGGCCATGCTGGCTGCCGGCGCGGCGCATGGCATCCAGCTCGACATCAACGAGTATTGGGTGCTCTTCGTCACAACCCACGTGGAAGCGGGTCAATGGGTGGTCGAGCCGCTGTTCCCGAAAACGATGAAGGAAAACCTGTACCGGTATCTACAGCCCTATACGCGCGATTTCTTTTATGTGACGGTGAGATAAGCGATCAGCTATCAGCGGTCAGCTTTCGGCGAATGCCCCCGTATTAAGCTGAATGCTAAATGCTCTATTCCCCCGGCGTGTTGACGGTGTTCTTGCGCACCGGCGCTTTGCGCTCGCTCAGGCGGGTTCCGCCGACCATCTCGTACTGCGACGAATCGTCGCCGTAGATGCCTTTGACGCCGGAGCGCACGCGCTTGACCTTGCTCCAGATGGCGGTATAGAGCGCGTCGCGGCGGTTGCGGGCGTCGGTGAGCTGCGCGCCGAGGGCGTCCATCTCGGCCAGGATGACCGGGGCCTGGCCGCAGTCGCCCGACAGTGAGACAGGAGTCAGGTCGCCGATCTTGAGATCGGGGTCAATCTGCTTTCAGGCTTCGATGACGGCCTGGGCTTGGGCGAGTAAATCGGTCGGGTAGAGTTTCTATGCAATTTTTCCTCCTGATGTGAATGTGTGGGTTTGATTCTATGCAGCGTTATTTAGATTATGCACCGCGTAGTTTTGATTCTGCGGCGCGTCATTTAGATTGTGCGCCGCGTAGTTTTGATATTATAGCGCTTCATTTAGGAATGAAAATTAGTGTCCACTAGTTTTATAGCCGCCAACGGCATCGGATGAATCCGACGCCTAAAGCTCCAGAAAACCCGCTAAAGCGGGTTGAGAACGCCATTGCGAACCCGCTTTAGCGGGTTTTAGGCAGTCTCAGCCGCCGATTTCAATCGGCGGTGTTGGCTTGCCGTGATGCACCGCCAGCGGTAGGTCGGATTGCCAATCCGACCCACACTACACCGCCGGATATGCTGGTCTGTCACGACAACTCCCAATGAACCGAATCCCACGCGTCAGATGCGTGTTTTGTTAGCCCGCTTTTTGCCTTTACCGATTTCCTTTTGCACGATTATGCGTCTTGCATAACATTTGACAGTTTTCGATAGTTGTTGCGCCGCCTTTGCTCCAGGCTGTTACATGGTCGGCGTCCATTTCACTCAGTTTCCAGATTTTATTCTGGTTGGCGTCATGTCCAATGGCGCAAAGCGGACAGTTCGATTGGCTATCAGCTTCAGCTTTAGCAGTTTGTATTGAATAAGCATTTTTCTTAATTGCGTCATCGAAGACCCGGACATCTAATAATCTTGTATCCACTGAACCGCCAAGAAGGTACTCGAAAATACCTTTACGGCTTTTGATGTATGGGTCTGCGTAAAGGTTTTTCACTTCTTGGGAAACTTTCGCCGGGTTATACGAGGTGTGGTGATATACCTCGTACAGCCGCCCCCACTCCAACCCGCGCATTTCGCTTTCCACATCCACAAAGACGGCGGAAACCCAATCAATCACGCTGTTGAAATAGGCTTTCAACTCGGTGATGTTGGTATCGTGACGATGGCGGCTCATATAATCGTCAATGTTGCCTTGGCTGACCCAATCCAGGGCGCGTTCCAGAAATTCCTGCCGGTTGGCGCTGCCCGAGATATACGCGCTCCATTTTTGGATATTGGCATTCTGGCTGTTGCTAAACTCGGCTTTGGCAAGCGTCACAAAGGGACCTGAATAGACGGCGTTCAAGATTTCCTGAGAATTGACGGGGACGCCATAAATATTGATGGTCCTGAACCAATCTTTGATCTCGGTTTCAGCGCCTTCACATTCGTAAATGAGCAGTTTCGTTTCCAGGATTTTGGCGCGCTTGTCCGCCGCAATGCCATCGAAATATTGCTGCATCCCGTTTTCGTCTTTGATAGCAAATTTATTGGTGACAAAGCGCCCGAAACTGGTGATGCGCTGCTGCCCGTCCAAAACTTCCAGAACATCGTCGCTGACTTTGTTGAAATAGATCAGGCCCAGCGGATAGCCCTTGAGGATGGATTCGATCACCGCCACGTCTCTTTTGCCGTCCGCATAGATATAGTTGCGCTGGTACTCTGGCTGGATGGTTAATTTGCCCGATAAGCCAAACAAACCCTTGCCTTCCAGCTCGTTATAGACAAAACCTTCGCAAATATCCCTGACGGTGATGTCGGTTTTTAGGGTTGTTTTCATATCGTTCTTTTCCTGATTAAAAGACGCGCATAGGTGGGTTTATACTCGTCGCCAATTTTGATTACACCTCGCCTGTTCAAATCCCCATAGTTTGACATATCTTGTTCGGTATATTCCTTGATCTTTACGCCTGAATTGTCAATTCTGTCTGTGATGCCCAAAATCTCAAACTGGTCAGGGGAATATTTATCGAGAAAACTAATCGGCACGCCCATCACGCCATCAAAGTCACTCGGAATTGAATCGGTAAACGGCACTTCAATTGCGTTGTAGTTGTCGTAGCGGTCATACGATTGTTTGCCTTTAATCTCTTTATGTTTGCTATATTTCAAATTATCTGCCATTGTCATTAACGGCAATGGTTGGTGACGCCTGCCGTGGTCAAGATTGGTAAACCAACACACATTCCTAAACTTCACCAGGCCAGTTTCGGGGTTATAAACGCCATCTCCATAGTCTCGGGCAAAAGGCGTTGAAAAGTAAGCATTGCCAGCATGAAAACCATTGCCGAGCCAAATTTTATCGTTCTTAATCAACGGGAAAATTTCCTTGTAGGTAATGGCATTCAAACTACCAATCACTATAAATTGCTTGCCAGACTCTATAATCCACGTTAAAAACTCACGAAATAGCGAGAAAGGCGGGTTGGTGATGATAATGTCGGATTCATCGCGCAATTTTTTGATCTCAGGGCTTCTGAAGTCGCCATCGCCTGCCAGGTAATGCCATTCCAAATCATCCACGTTTACCTTATGGTCGCCAGTCTTGTCGTGGGTCAAGCTGAAAATCTTTCCGTTTTGAACGGTTTTGACTTCGTCGTAATAGGAGGCGCGTGTTTCAAAGAGCGTTGGCTGATAACCGCTTTTATATTTTTTGCTCTCCACCGCATAACTGGTGCTGATGAGTTTTTTCAGCCCAAAGCGCTCGAAGTTTTGGGCAAAATATTTGGTGAAGTTGCTCCATTCCGGGTCGTCGCAGGGCAGCAACACCGTCTTGCCCCGAAACACATCCGGGTTGAAATCCAGGTACGCTGAAATTTCTTTTTCAATGTCAGGGTACTGGGTGTAGAACTCGTCGTTTTTTGCCCTTTGTGCTTCGGTGAGATTACTGTTTGGCATATAGGTTCCAATCAGATGATTATTTTGTTCAGTAGGTCGAATTGATGCTTTCAGTATGCCCTGCTGTGTCAAAGTATAGCATTCTACCAAAGGCAGCGCAACAAAAAACAGCTTTCAGCAATCAGCGGTCAGCTAAAAGCCTGGTGTAAAAGCTCGACGCTATCAGTTGCAATACTTTATTGCTTCTCAACTAACGGTTTACCACTGGCATATACATCGAATAAATGGTGCCTGTATAGGGGGAAAGATAGATCACATCATAGGTAGATGTCTCCCGAAAAGCAAAATGGATGCCTTCGTCCCCATCCATGGCCATTCCTATGGCTGTATAGTAATAGGGGTTTTGGATACCCCCACTTTCCCATCCGTTTTGACCCCAGAAGAAGTAGGAAATATGACCATCATTGATGCCGATGAATGGTTTTCCCAGGCTGTTCAACAAGATGTGCGGGTTAAATTCACTGCCCCCCCCCAGGGTTTCGCGATGCCATCCACATCCATCTTTATGATGATATTCCATGGGATAATAATATTGACTGGCAATGTGCGGAAAACCAACTCCATCCACGGCGATAGCTACTCTCGTCCCAACTTGATGAGCGACTTCTTCGGTGTGCCAGCCTGAACCATCTCGATAGGTATATGAAAGAATGCGATCTACCACGGTGAAGCCATCCTCAATGGCGGTCACGTAGGCGATATGAGGCATATCCGACGAATCGAGCGCGACGGCGCCATGTTCGCCGGCGCCGATTTCTTCTTTTTGCCAACCGGTTTCTGTGAGGTAGATGTAGTAAACCAGGGTCAGACCGCGGTTGATAATTGCTTGAATAGTGGCATGGGGGCGATTCTGTGAGTCCAATACCATACTATCAACACGGACTATTTGCGCTGTAAGCGGAGCGCCAAAGTCTGCAAAAGTAAATATCTGTTGAATATGCCAACCGCTTTGATCTCTGTAGGCATATTTTATGTATAGTTCTGATTCATCATATAAAATGTGTTCTTTATTATTCGAATCCAGTCTCATCAACAAGGTCAAACCAAAATCAGTAGTGTCATCAACAATTTCAGAGTGCCAGCCAAGCGCATCCTGATAGATATCCAAGATTGTGTAGGTATTCGTGATACTATTCGTAACATCTGAGATTATGTGTGGGTACCCTTGTTGATCAATATCAAGAGAAGCAATATGACCCGGCAGAATGGATTGATCACAAGTGAGACACTCTCTGGTCCAAAAATGAGACTGAGAAGTCGAGTTTCCTAATTCAGCCCGAGCAGACAGTAAGCCCAACAATGTGAAGTACACCCCTGAAACAACAATCAGATAGATCTTCCAATTTTTTCGTATCATGGCAGTTTCTCCCGGTTAATTCGGCTTCATGGCGCAGGATAGGGTACAGGGGAGGGCGCAGGGGGTGGATAGGGATCTTCTGGCTTCGCGGATTCACTCGCCGGCGTACTCTCCAGCGAGATGTTTTGTAAACTGCCAGTATCCTTACGCACTATGGGCAGGTAGATCGAAGGGCCATAGTCTCTCCAAACGTAATAAACGGGTTTCGGCGTCCCATTGTTATAAAGCAAATCCGTTTCCGCCCAGCCATTGGTGGCTATCGTATACCAGATAAAGCCTAACAGCTTGCCGCTGTTTCTCTTACTCTCTGCCCAGCCCAGGAGATTGGCCGCAAAATCTGCCTGGCAGTCGTAAAAGGCAGGCGCAGGGGTTGGGGTAGGCACGGGAGTCGCGGGGGAATAATATCTCATCGCACCTTCGCTAATCAGAATGGGTATTTCCGCTCCGCCATGGCCGTCCAGGTAATTTCGGATCATATTAAAGTCAGTATCGTAATCTGCAATAACAGCCGCAAGATCGCAAGTCGAATTATAACCATAAGCGTAATGGTGGTAAGAAACCACGTCAATATTGGCAATGGCGTTGTCAATCACGGTGGTCAGAAACCCGTTCTTTCTGCCTGCCACTGCACCGGCCACGAACTTTATGGAACCTGCTGGAAAGTGGCTTTTTACATAAGGCGCTATCGTATTCAGCACCTGAGCATAATAGATGCCTCCCTCTGCGAAACTTGTTGCGACTCTACTTGGTACTGCGGTGGCATTATAAGGATAGTAAGGATTGACCCAACATCCATAAAAATCTGGGTCCAGAATATCAGTTGGTGCATCTGGCTCGTTCCAAAGCTCAATGTAGAAGACAGACGGAGATAATTCTATCGCGGCCAGATCCTTTCGGAGCTGCGTGAGCAACTTAGCGATGAATTCCTTGAGCCGATCTATCCCTTGCGACGTAGAAGGTCGCCCACAGGGAAACGGCCACTGGGTTGGCGTGCCATTTGGCGCCGTTGCAATGGGGCTGGGTTCTATCAACTCAAAGGGAGTACCTTTTACTGTAATAATCACTTCAGCCCCCATTTCGTAGGCTATCCTCACAGAATTTCTAAAACTCTGATAGTCTGGATCAGAAGCAAAGTCAAAATCGCCACTCCCTAATTCATCTACCCTATTCCATCGAATATGAATCCTGGCCCAGGCCAAATTCAAATCGCGAACTTGATTTTCATACGCAGCCCACTGCCCGACCTCGACGCCCTCGATCTCCCCGCCCTTTACGGGTACGAATTTGTCTATTGGCTCATTGGCCTTAGCCAGGATGGTTATAAAAAGTAGGGCAAAAAAAGGAAATGATTAGAGCGCCGACAATATTGGTTTTCCTACTCATTCGTTTACCTCCTCCAACCAAGCTGACCGACAATGTAATTCTATGGTTCTTCCCTACCATTGCAACGTATCGAATACTTGTTTTCTGTTTATCATGCTGTGCAATTGAATTACCCACTTTCCTCTATTCCCGCCGTGCCATACCAATACGATCAACCGCCCAACACCCAAAAGTATAGCATTCTTCCAAAGACAGCGCAACAAAAACAGCTATAAGCAATCAGCGGTCAGCTTTCAGCCAAAACCTGCGAAAAGCTGACCGCTGACGGCTGACCGCTCCTCCCCCCTCAATCCACAAACCGGTACTTGAACAGCGCCCACATCGCAATGAAGGCGTCTTTCATCTTGATTTTCTTCCCCTCTGAGTATTCACGCGGGTTGAAGCGAATCGGCACTTCATAGATTCGCACCTTGCGTTTGAGCACTTTGGCGGTGAATTCCGGCTCGAACTCGAAGCCGCGTGCGTGCAGCGGAATGTCTTTCACCATATCGCGGCGGAAAACCTTGTAGCCGGTTTCCATATCCGTCAGGATATTGTTATACAGCACGTTTGTAACCAGGGTGAGGATTTTATTGGCGACCATATTCCAAAACAAGATCGGCCGCCGCGCCCCGCCGAGAAAGCGCGAGCCGTAAACGATATCAGCAAGGCCGTCTTCGAGCGGAGCCAGCAAAGCGGGGTAATCGCGCGGGTCATATTCCAGATCGGCGTCCTGGATGACGATCACATCGCCGGCGGCGTTTTTGATCCCGGTGATGACCGCTGCCCCTTTGCCCTGGTTGCGCTCGTGGAAAATAACGCGTACCCCATTCTGCCCTTGCATCTCGACCAGGATTTCGCGGGTGCCGTCGGTCGAGCCATCGTCAACGGCGAGAATTTCGTCAGCCCGGCCGACTGCCTGGACGCGGCGGATGATTTCACGGATAGTTTTGACTTCGTTATAGGCAGGGATGATGACGGTGATGTTCATTGGGAAGTCACTTCCGGCTATCATAAATAATTTGTGGATCGTGGCGAGTGATGCCTTTTATAAGGTCGAAGTGATGGTCAGTCGAAATGATCTCAGTAATATTATGCGCTCGCATAACAGCTACATGAATCAAATCGCGCGCCATTACACCTTGAGCGCCGTATTCTCCGAATAGCTCTATCGTCTTTTGCATATCAGCAGGATTTACGGAATAAACCACAGGAACGATAGTTAGCAAGTCGGTAGCCATCGCTACACCCATTGCCCATCTTTGCAATGTCCCAAAGCGGTATAGAACTTCCTGAATGATCTCAGTATCAATTGCCGCATCCAGATTTCCTCTTGCGACTTCCGTCATCACCCAAACGCACGCTTCGCGATAGGGATGGGGTTGTCCGGCAGCGTACATCGGAACATTCACATCGAGCAAAATCAGGCGATTACTCACGGTTGGCTCCTCGAGCGATTTCTTCCTCCATCTCGCTCCATTCCGTTACAGGCGCTTGCAAAGAAAGCAAACGGCCTAAAGCAGCCTCCCGCCGATCGCTCATGGCCTGCCGGAAATACACCGCTTCGATTGCATCGCGAACAAGCGCGCTGAGAGGCTTGCCTGATTCGTGGGCCAGGCTCGTCAGCGCTTCGAATTGCTCATCGGTCAATACCGCTTGAATACGCCGGGTATAAATTGACATTGCCGCGTCTCCTTGATAGTATAACCTTGATAGTATCAGTATCATACTATCAAGGTTATCCATTGTCAAGCGCAAAAACAGGCTCGATCGTGAAAGAGGCCGGACGTAGGTTTTATCTGCGAACCACCGGCAAGAACATCTCATGCGCGCCGATGAGCACGGTGACCTGATACGTCACACCCTCCCCGGCGACGCGGCCATCCGTATGGCGGATACGCAGGTATACGACCTCATCCCGGTCGCTGACCCAATTCAGGCAGATCGAGTCGCCCAGGCCGGTCGCGGCGGCATGGGTCAGAGTGATCCCGCCGCTGTCGAGCAGCGTCAGGTCGGCAGACGCCGGGCTGTTAATATCAGGATCAACGTGAACGAAGATGAGCGCGCCGGTTACCGCCGGAATCGCCAGCCAGTCTTCATCGTTCAGGCCAAGCGTGCCGGAGACGGGGTTGCAAAAACTGTGCAGTTGGGTAACGCTGCTGGTGAGAGTTGTAGCCGAGATGAGGGTGTTATCCGTCTCGAATGTGTCGCCGGTGGTACACACGGTGGGTGTGATGAAAGTGGTGATCTCCGCGTTCGCCGGGTAGGATTCAGCGTTCCCGGCGGCGTCCACCCCCCGCAGGCGGAGACCGTACAACCCGCCGGGAGCGCCGATCACCCAGGTTTGCCGCGTCCCCCCGTCAATGCCGGTGAGGTAATTCAGCCATCCACCGGTGTTGAGATTCCACTGAAGGTCGAAAAAGTCTATCCCTGCAATGGCATCGTATCCGGCCCAGGTGACAGTGAATGCGGTATTCGACTGGATGGGAGCGATTGCCGCTAATGCTGAATACGGCGATGTGCGGTCAACCCGCTGGCCCCACGTCCCCGCGCCGATCCAGTTGCCGGCCGCGTCGTAGACATGGGCGTAGAAGGCGATATCTTTCTGGTCGGACAGGGTGGCGGCGTTGAAGGCATACGTCCAGCCGCCAGCGATGTTCCAGTCGCTGCCCAGGCTGCGCCACGCCGAGCTGAGCCAGGCCCCGTCGTGCCAGAAGAAATCAACATGGCCGATGCCGCTCTGCGTGTCGGTAGCGACGACGGTCAGGTTGATCGTGCCGGCGGGCAGGTACAACCCGTTGGCGGGGGCAGTCATCACCGCTTGCGGGTCGGTGGTGTCTGTGAAAAGATGGATCGTGTAATCATAAGTCGGGCCGCCCACGCTGGGATGGTCGAAGGCGCGCACTTTGAGATAGAACGTGCCCGCATGGGGCAGCGTGTATCCCACCGACGGGTCGTTGAGCACCCCGGGGTCGTCGTCGTCCTTTTCGGCCAGGATGGAGCTTCCGTCGCTGTCGAGCAGCGCCAGGTAAGCGTCTAGCGGAGAGCCGATCACCTGCGCGTCTACATCCACTGCCACCCGGTCGCCAGCCGCGCCCGTGAATTGGAAGTAATCCACATCACCATTGGGGCAGATTTCGCCGCTGAGTGTCTGCTCGAAGGCGATGGCGGAAGCCGCTGCGGGTGTATCGTTGCCATCGGCGCAGGCGGGCGGGGCGCTGGCGGTGATGCTCATGTCGTCAATCCCCCAGCCTTTGTAAACATTACCCGCCGCGTCGAGCGAGGTGAAGTCGAAGCGCACCCGGATGGATTGACCAGCGTAGGCCGAGAGGTCAACCGGCGGGGATTGCAGCCAGCCGTCAAGCTCGCCGAACATCGGGTCGTCGGACAGTTGCAGCACATCGGTGAAGGGGCCGCCATCGGCGGAGATCTGCACCCAGCGCTGATCCCAATGGGTGTTATGAGTCTCAGTTTCGTAGCGATACCAGAAACGCAGGAAATACTCCCCGGAAGCAGGAATCTCGATGGGCGGGGAGGTCAGGCTGCCATAATTCGGCTCGCCATTGTCGTAATCGCCGCTCCCCTGATACCAGAAGCTGTGTGTGCCGCTGTGGGCAGGCGTATCGTCGTTGGAAGTTTTGTAACTCCAAATGCCCGGCTCCAGCCAGCCAGCGTTCGATTCCAGGTCGAAAGTGACTGGCGCGCTGACCGCGCCCGGCAGCGGCGAGGCAGCCGGAACCGTGACGGTATAGACAGGACTCCACGCGCCAAACCCGCCGCCGGGATTGTAGCCGCGCGCCTGCCAGGTGTAGGTCATTGGGTCGAGCGAACCCAACCGCCAAACGGGGTCGGCCAGCAAGGTAGAGGTCAGCGTCCCGGTGGAAGAACCGGTCAGACGCGCCTGGAACTGCATCGAGCCGCCGCCATCGTACCATCCCAGGTTGACCGATACATCGCCTTTCAGCGGATCGCCGGTGATGCCGGTAGGCGTGAGCGGCTGCGTCGTCCGCAACTGGACGAGCAGCGACGAGGCCATGTTTGGGCCGATCACATTGTCAGACAGGTTGGCGTCGTCAGCCATGAAGGTTTCGGCGCGGTCGGTGTAATTGGGATCGTTGAAGAGCGTAGCCAGCACGCTGCTGCCCACACGCAGGGAGGCCGTATTATCTGCTCCCAGCGCGCCCAGGGCCGTCCCGTTGGGGTATTCCCCGACCCCGAAGGACACACACGTCCCGCTGAAACCCGCCTCCGAGAACAGCACAACATCATCAGCATCGGGCACACAGGTATCGGGCGGCGGGGTGCAGGCGTAGTTTTTGGTGACATACGTCAGCCCAACCAGCGGAGCAATATTGTTGCCGCCATCGGTCAAACGCAGGCCGAGGGCGACCGCGCCATCGGGTACATCCGCAGCGCACACATCCCAGTTGTAACTGAAAGGCGTGGCGGTGAACAACGGGCCAACGTTATGCCAGGCATCCCCGTAGAAAGCGATGAATTGGGCGCTGGACAAGCCGCTGTCGGCGTCGGAACCCCAGCCGGAAAGGGCCAGCGTTGGCGCTTGGACAACCGCGCCCAGAGCGGGAGCGGTCAGCGCGCCGGTAGGCAGGCCGACATCGGTTTTAGGAATGTTGGCCGAGACATAATCCGCGCGGAACGAATTGCAAACATCGGTTGGCCCGCAGTTATTGTCATCGAAGGGATGCACACGCGGCCGCCCGCCGTTGATATCCACATCGGCGAACACCATGTCCACCGCCGTGCCAAAATATGAGCTTGGGTTGGTATGTACCTGAAAGTGAAGATGAGATCCCCAGGATTGGCCGGTATTATCGGCGACGCCGATGAACTGCCCCTGCACAACCTGCGCGCCGTACTCCCGCAGGTTCTGGGGGATGCTGTCGTAGGCAAGATGAAGGTAGAGCTGGTACGAAGGCGGGTTGGTGGTGAGGTCTTCGAGCACAATGTAGTTGCCGAGGGACTGCGTATCCGAGCAGGTAAATTCGTAACAGGTTGGCACATCCCACTTGCGCCACTTGACTGTGCCGGATTTAGCCGCGTAAAGGTCCCACATCGCATCGTGGGTCGCGCTGGGAATGTAAAAATCGAAGGCGAAGTGCATACTGCCGCTAGGAGTGTAATCGTCGTGCCCGACGCTCTGTGAGAGATAACGCGTCTCGCCAGCCGGCCAGGGGAGGAGATAACCGGTGAGCGGCGTGGTGGGACGCGCCGCCAGATCGGCTTCGTATTGGGCCAGGTAGGTTTCGCGCGTCTCTTGTGAGAGAATCTCCTGCGGGGCGGCGCGCACCGCTTCGGCCCAGGCGGGATCGGAGGGCAGGATGGCTGTCCAGGCTGCGCCATCCCATTGGGCCAGCGCCAGCCCCGGCTCGATGTGGGCAGGCTCACCGGTCTTGGCATCCGAGAGCACCAGCAGCCCGGTTGCCCACTCACCATCCGCTGAAATCTGGATGTTGATCAATTTCTCTTCGTAGATCAAATAGACCAACACATCTTCGCTTTGGGCGCGCGCCGCGTCGAGAATGGCTTTCTCGACCGCGGCTTCCTCGGGAGTTTGCGGCGTCGGTGTGGGGGTCGGGGGCAGGGGCGCTGCGGCGGAAAGCCCCGTCCCGGCCAGCAGCGAGATGAATACGACAACGGCGAGCAAAGAAAACAAACGACGGTTCATAAAAGTCACCTCGGTTGTAAAATTGAACTCTGATAGACCCAGCTTTGACAAACCCAGGTAAGCTGGGCTTCTACAGGGATAAACAGGATGAACAGGATAAATTTCTGGCTTTAAATCCTGGCTATCCTGTCCACCCCTGTAAGATTTTCCCAATGATACCCCACTTTTACAGATTTTCAGACCAAACTTGCCTTATTTCCCGCCCCTCCACCAGCCAGACTTCCGAGGCAAAACGCTCGATGAAATAGCGGTCATGCACCACCGCCAGCACCGTGCCATCGAACTGGGCCAGCGCCTGCTCAAAGCGGGCGCGCGAGGGGATATCGAGATGATTGACCGGCTCGTCGAGCAGCAGGAAATTGCAGCCCTGCGCCACCAGCATCGCCAGCGACAGCCGCGCCCGCTCCCCGAAGCTCAGCTCGCCCGTCGGGCGTAGCGGTGCGTCACCCGAGAAGAGAAAGCGGTGCAGGAACGAGCGCGCCTGCGTCTCGTTGAACGGTGCGACGTGGAGGAACGTTGCCAGCGCCGTCTCGCTGGGGTCGAGGAGTTCCTGTTCCTGCGACATGTAGCCCAGCCGGACGCTGGAACCCAGGCGGATGCGGCCTGCGAGGGGATCCAGCTTCCCAAGAATTGCCCGCAGCAGCGTGGTCTTGCCCGACCCATTGGGGCCGGTGAGCACGATGCGCTGCCCGGCCCGGATGTACAAATTCACATCTTCCAGCAGCGGCGGCTGTCCAGGATAGCCCAGCGTCACCGCCTCGACCGCCAGCGCATCCTGCCCGAGGTGATTTTGCTCCCCGAAGTCGAGTTTCATCTGCCACGGCTGGCGCGGCTTTTCGACGCGCTCGTCCGAGTCGATGAAACGTTCCAGCTTGCTCTCGCGGGATTTGGCCTTCTTGGCCACCTTTTTGGCAATCCCCTGCTGGTAAGATTTGTACCCCTTCCTCTTGTAGTCGGGGCCGCCGATACGGATCGAGCTGGCCTGGCGCTCGGTATAAGCCGCCTGGGCCTTGACGCGGGCAATATCCTGCTTCATGCGGCGGATTTCAGCCTGCTGGTCGAGGTAAGACTGAAGCTGCTTCTCTTGCTCGCTCTCTTTTTGTTCGAGATAAGCGCTGTAATTGCCAGGATACGCCTTCAGGTTGTGGGTTAATGGGTCCAAATCGAGGATTTGAGTCACCGTCTGGTCGAGGAAGGCGCGGTCATGCGAGACGATCAGCGCCGCGCCGGGGAAACCCTTCAGCCAGCCTTCCAGCCATTCGAGCATTGCAATGTCGAGATGGTTGGTCGGCTCGTCGAGCAGGAGCAACTGTGGCCCGGAGAGCAGCACGAGCGCCAGAGCCAGGCGCGTCTTCTGCCCGCCGGAGAGCGTGCCTACGAGTTGCTCACCGGGAACGTCGCCCAAGCCCAATGAGGCCAGCACCACCGACGGTTGAGTGCTGACCGCTGACTGCTGAAAACGCCGCAGAATAGCGTCGTATTCGGATTGCAACGCAAGATCATCGGGCGTCTCAGCCAGCGCCGCGGCCAGCCGGGCCAGCGCAGCCTCGGTTTCGTCGGAGACCCCTTGGGCCGAGGCGATCACTTCGTCCAGCGTCGCCTCCGGGGGAAGCTCGAATCCCTGGGACAGGTAACCCACTCGCAAACCGGGATGGGTGAGAGCCACCGTACCTTGATCGGGAGTATCCTGCCCAGCGAGGATGCGCAGCAGCGTGGTTTTACCACAGCCGTTGGGGCCTATTAACCCGATGCGGTCGCCGGAGCTGATCGAGAACGAGATGTCTTGAAGAATGGGGTCAATCCCGAAGGATTTGGATAGATGATGGGCAGTAAGCATAGACACTCCTGTAGAAAACAAAAACCGAGGGCAAGCGCCCCCGGTTAAAAATCGAAACCAGGTTCGTTACCCAAAAGTGTGTGTTGTGTCTACAGTGTGCGTACCATCATCAACTCCTACGAATTACAGACAGGCGGATTATATCACGACTCCAGACCCCTGCGGTTTTAAAAACCCCAGGGGTCTTTGGCAACAACGCCGGAGGGCTGGCAAAAAATGGTATACTCGACACCGTCCACTTGGAGCGAGAACTTGAAACTCATCATTCAAATCCCCTGCTTTAACGAAGCCGCCGTGCTGCCGCAGACCGTGGCGGCCCTGCCACGCCAGATCGAAGGCGTGGATGTGATCGAATACCTGATCATTGACGACGGCAGCGAAGACGATACCGCCGAAGTCGCCCGCCAGGCGGGGGTGCATCACGTGGTGCGCATGCCCGCCCATTTGGGCCTGGCGGCGGGCTTCATCACCGGGCTGGAAGCCAGCTTGAAACACGGCGCGGACATCATCGTCAACACCGACGCCGACAACCAGTATCATGCCGACGACATTCAAAGACTGGTCGAGCCGATCCTGGCGGGACGCGCCCAAATCGTGGTCGGCGACCGGGGGGTAGCCACCCTGGAGGCTTTCTCTCCAACGAAACGCTTACTGCAACGCTTCGGCAGTTGGATCATGGCGCAGGCCTCAGGGGTTCACACCCCCGATGCGACCAGTGGATTCCGCGCCATCAGCCGAGAGGCTGCCCTGCAAACGCTGGTGCTGAGCCAATATTCATACACCCTCGAGACGCTCATCCAGGCCGGGGCGCGGCGTATCCCGGTGGCTTACGTCCCGGTGCGCACCAACCCGCAAACGCGCCCCTCGAAGCTGATGCGCAGCATCCCCCATTTTCTCACCTACCAGACTGCCACAATCCTGCGAGCCTATACGATGTACCGCCCGTTGAGAGTATTCACTTTCCTGGGATTCCTCCTGATCCTGTTGGGAATCGCACCCGGATTACGATTCCTGTATTTTTTCATCGTCGAAGGCACAGCCGGGCATATCCAATCGCTGATCCTGTCTGCAATTTTACTGATCGTCGGCGTGCAGACGCTGCTCATCGGGCTGGTGGCAGACCTGATCGGGTTCAACCGCCGCATCATGGAGGAAGTGCTGTTTCGCGTGCGTAAGCTGGAAATTGAAAGTAATCAGTCATCAGTGAACAGTGATCAGTAAAACCGGTGATAGCCAGATCACTGATAACTGATTACTGATAACTAACTTTTATGCGTCGCATCGCCATCCTGCTCTTCCTCATTCTGGCCCTAACCCTGGCCCTCTCCGGCTGTTCTGCGCTCACCAGCGAGGAACAGCCGGTTTCCGTGGATTGGCTGCTTCTCGAAAGCGGTTCGACCCTCGGGCAGACATTCGTCGCCGATTACGACGGGCTGGCGGGGGTGAATCTCCAGCTTTCGCCGCAATCACCCGGCAACGGCGAGATTGTCCTCCACCTGCGCACCGATCCCCAATCGCCCGACGATCTGGCTGCCGCCAGCCTGCCGCTGCAGGCGGTGACGGACGCGGGCAGCTACGGTTTTCACTTCACGCCGCAGGGCGGCTCGCGGCGGCAGTATTTCTACGCCATCATCGAGATCAACGGGGAAGGCAGCGTGCAGGTTGGCGGCGCCAGCGGCGATTCCTATCTCGATGGGTCGCTCTACCGGGACGGCGCGCCAGCCGAGGGACAGCTATCCTTCGAGCTGGCTTATTCCCGGCGGCTGGCCGGTTTGGGGCTGGCGCGGGAGGCCGTCAATTGGGGAGGCAGCTTAGCCCTGGGGGTATTCCTGTTCATCCTGCCCGGCTGGGGATTGCTGTCCCTGCTGTGGCCTGGCTGGGCGCGGCGTGCCTGGGGCGAAAAACTCGGCCTTTCGGCAGGTCTCAGCCTGGCCATCTACCCGCTGCTGATGGTTTGGACAAACCTCGTCGGCCTGCAATTGGGCGCGTTATATGCCTGGCTGCCGCCGCTGGCCGGATTGGGAAGCGTCGTCTGGAAATCAGTTGCAGGTTGGAAGGTTGGAAAGTTGAAAGTCAATCACCTTCAACCCTTCGACAGGCTCAGGGCAGGCTCTTCAACCCTTCGACAGGCTCAGGGCAGGCTCTTCAAATTTCACCATTTCCTGCCAGAAATTGTCCTGGGCATCGTAATTGCCCTCCTGTTCGCCGCACGTTTCTGGGCTGCCCGCACCCTGGAAGCGCCGCTGTTCGGTGATTCGGTACAGCATACCGTGATGGCGCAACTGATGCTCGACAACGGCGGGCTGTTCGACACCTGGCAGCCATACGCACCCTACCGTACATTTTCAGTACAATTCGGATTCTCGGCTTACGCTGCGCTGTTGGGCTGGCTCAGCGGGTTGAGCGGTCTCAAGGCGGCGCTCATCGCCGGTCAGCTTATCAACGGGCTGGCTGTACTCACCATCTACCCGCTGGCAACGAAGCTGGCGAACGGCAGACGCTGGGCCGGCGTAATGGCGGTGCTCGCCGCCGGGCTGCTCTCGCCGATGCCGGCTTACTATCTCAATTGGGGGCGTTACGCGCAGCTCGCCGGGCAGGCGATTTTGCCGGCAGCGCTGTGGCTGGTGTGGGAAACGATTGACGACCGAGAACAGGAGACCGGTGACCGTAAAACTCTGGCTATTGGCGGTCTGCTTTCGGCAGCGGCGTTGGCCGGGATGATGCTGGCCTATTATCGGATGCCTTTCTATTACGCCGCGTTTATCCTGGCGCTGCTGGTTGGCTGGGGATTGCCCAATTTCCGGTTGGATTGGAAACGCTGGCTGCGGGCGGCGGGGCTGCTGGTCGCGGTCGGATCAGCCGGGATCATTTTATTCCTGCCCTGGGGGCTGCGCCTCGTCGGCGGGAATCTGGCGTACGCGGTCGAGGCAGGCGTCGCGGCAGGCTCACCATTGGAGGGAGTGCTGGCCGATTACCGCGCCTGGCGTGAATTATTCGATTATGTCCCCGCCTGGCTGGCAGCCATCTCACTGGCCGGGATCGCCTGGGGAGTGTGGCGCAGGCAGTGGATGATCGCAGCGCAAGCCCTGTGGGTGGCGCTGCTCTCGTCGGTGATCGCCGGGAGTCTGATCCACCTGCCGGGTGCCAACCTGATGCAGAATTTCGGCGTCATCATCGCGCTGTATCTCCCGATTGGGCTGGTGGTTGGCTGGATGGCGGGGGAGATCGGCTCCCGGTTGGACAATCACCCCTGGCAGCGGGCGCTCCTGGCCCTGGGATTGCTGACGGCAGCCATATGGGGCGCGTGGAGCCAGCGGGACATCGCCAACCCGGCAAATTTCGCAATCCTCACCCGACCCGATGCGCGCGCCCTGGCCTGGGTGCGCGAGAATACGCCCGAAGATGCGTCATTCCTGGTCGAGGGCTTCCGGGTGTACGGATTCTCGGCAGTGGGCAGCGATGGCGGTTGGTGGCTGCCCTTGCTGACTCGCCGCGCCGGCACCATCCCGCCGCAGTATGCCATCCTGAACGAAGCTCCCATCGAGCCGGACTACACCCAGCGCATGGTGAAACTGGTTGAACTTCTCGAAACGGTGACGTTGAACACACCCGAAGGCATTCGCCTGCTGTGCGATGAGGGCATCACGCACATCTACATCGGGCAGAAACAAGGCCGGGCGGGGTTCATCGCCACCCAGCTTTACTCGCCCGAAGAATTGCTCGGCACTGCGTCCTTCCGCCTGCTGTATCACGAGGACCGCGTGTACGTGTTTGCCCTCACCCCGGAGGTATGCCGGTAATGGCTACGCGCAAGATACTCCACCTCGACCTCGACGCGTTCTTCTGCGCGGTCGAGGAGCAGCGCGACCCCTCGCTGGCAGGTAAACCGTTTGCAGTCGGCGGGCGGCCGGATGAGCGCGGTGTGGTCGCATCATGTTCTTACCCGGCGCGGCGCTGCGGCGTGCGCTCGGCCATGCCCATGGCGCGCGCCCTCCAGCTTTGCCCGAAGCTCATCATCGTCTCGGCGCGCCACCGGGCTTACGATGAAGTCTCCGGGAAAGTGATGGCCCAATTGGGCCAGTGGACCCCGCTGGTGGAGCAAATCTCGATTGACGAGGCCTTCCTCGATTTGAGCGACCTGCCCGATGCGCCAGAAATGCTGGCGCGGCGCATCCAGGCTGAGATTCACGACCGGTTGGGGCTGCCCTGCTCGATTGGGGTCGCCAGCAACAAACTGGTCGCCAAGATCGCCACTGATGCGGGCAAATCCCGCCATCGCGGCGAGGGGCCGCCCAACGCTATCACCGTCGTCCCGTCCGGAGAAGAAGCCGCCTTCCTTGCCCCATTGCCAGTGGAAGCGCTCTGGGGCGTGGGGCCAAAGACCGCTGTCAAGCTGGCTGATCTCGGCATCCACACCATTGGCGACCTGGCCCGGTGGGATGCGCATGACCTGGCAACGCTCTTCGGCAAGAATGGCTGGGAAATGGGCCAGCGGGCGCAGGGGATTGACGACCGGCCGGTTGTGATCGTCCATGGGATAAAATCCATCAGCCAGGAGGTCACGTTTGCCCGTGACGTGAACGACGGCGAAGAATTACGCCGCACCTTGCGAGAATTAAGTGATCAAGTTGGGCGGCGACTTCGCCAATCGGGGTTGGCAGGCGGCACGGTTAAGGTAAAATTACGGTGGTCCGATTTCACGACCATCACCCGCCAGATCACCCGTGAGCGGCCAACCGATCAGGATGACGAGATCTTCGCCGCGGCCTGGCAGCTCTTCGAACAGAACTGGCGGCCGCGCCAGCCGGTGAGATTGATCGGCGTCGGGATAAGCGGGCTGGAAGATCCATACCGGCAGCTCAGCCTGTGGGATACAACCTCCGAGAGGGGACGACGCCTGCAACAAGCCCTGGACGAACTGCACGATCGTTTTGGCGACCAGGCGTTACGACGAGGCAGAAAGTAACCCGGTGACAACTGTTTTTGAAACCCTTCGCTTGATCGTCCGCAAGGCCACACCCAAAGATGCGGAATTTTTCTATGGGCTGTGGACCAATCCTGCGGTGATGGCAAACGTCGGATTCCCGATGGGCTTGCGCATTACCCGCCAGGAAGTGTTGGATAAGATACAAACCCAGGCTGAATCGGAACTCGATTGCAAGCTGGTCATCGCCCAAAAAATGACCGGCGAGCCGATTGGCGAGTGCAAGCTCGGCGCACCCGACCACGAGGGGGTCTCTGAAACCGATGTCAAGCTGCTGCCCGAACGCTGGGGGCAGGGCTTCGGCGTCGAAATCAAGCGCGGCCTGATGCGTTATCTATTCTCGCGAACCAACAGCCGGGCGGTCAAAGCCACTCCCAACGTCAACAACCTGGCTTCGATTCGAATGCAGGAAGCCGTGGGAGGGAAAAAGGCCGGGGAAGGTGTGTTTGTCTTTCCGCCCGAGATGCAAGCTTACACCAAGCCTGTCCATTATTTCGAATATTACGTTCTGCGAGAAGATTGGTACAAACAGCACACCCTGTCTGTTTCCAAGACAGTTCAACTGCGCCCTGTGTCGCCGGAAGATTACCCGGTTGCCTTGCAATGGTATCAGGAAGGGGACGTGACGCGATACATGGAAATCCCCGGTTTCGTCAAACCTCACAATCTGGCGACGGTCGAGCAGTTATACGACGATCTGATCAAAATTGGGGAATGTTTTATGATCGAGGTGCGCAGCGGGGCAAACTGGCTCACGATCGGCGACATTACCCTCACTGAAAACAACATTCCGATTACCATCGGGCGGAAAGAATATTGGGGGATTGGCACCGGGCGGCAGGTTTTACAGCGCATCAGCCGGCGGGCGCGCGAGTTGGGATTCCTGCGGCTGCGGGCGCGGGAGAGCCTGAGCTACAACCAACGCTCAATGCTCTTGTTTCGTTCGATTGGCTTCAAAGAAGTGGAAAGAACCCGGAACGGGGTTTTGATGGAGTTGGCTTTCGAATAACCGGAAGAAGTGGGAGCCATTCGCCCCTCACAAATGTCACGACAGAAGGGGATGAATGTCATTTGACAGCACATCCCCGTTATAGTAACCTAGTCAGGTGATGTTGAACCCCATTGATTCCAAACAGGAGAGTTAACTATGGCTATGAAAATTACGGAAGAGTGCATCTCTTGTGGCGCATGTGAACCCGAATGCCCGACCCAGTCCATCGCCCAGGGCGATACAATCTATGTGATTGATGCAGCGACCTGTGTCGAGTGCGAAGGTCACTTTGATTCACCCCAGTGCGTCACCGTTTGCCCGGTTGAATGCATCGTCAAAGCATAAGACTGGAATTTATCTGTATCTCGAATAAGACGCCCCCGCTTGCCGGGGGCATCTTGCTTTTTAGGGATGTCGCAAGATGACTGCTGTCTCGACCATTCTTGGATACCTGCTTTTCATGTATATCATCGTCGGTGAACCGATCCTGGGGGTTCAGCTATCGCGGTGGCTATCGCGCAAGGTCGCCGCAGATTCGGCCGCCCGCACCCGTTATTATCAACTCACGCTGCTCGTGCAATGGGTTTGGATGGCGATGATCGCAGTGATATTGATTCCGGTTGAAGCGCCTCTGGCCGCGATTGGGCTGCGCCTCTGGAAACCGGAGGCCTGGCTGCTATCGGCGGTGGTGCTGGCATTGCTGGGGGGCGCGGTAGCCGTGATGGCCTTCGTCCCGAAGGTGCGCGCCTTTCTGCAACAGCGCACCCGGCCGGCGTCGCCGCTTCACCCCACGACGGCCGCGGAGCGCGGCTGGCACGCGGCGGCCTTGTTGAGCGCCGCCTTTTGCGAAGGAATGCTCTACCTGGGCTTCTTCTGGTTCTTCATCGAACGACACTTTCCCGGCGTGCCCCCATTGTTCGTCATCGTGGCAGCGACGGTTATCTATGGCACATCGCGCATGTCCACGGGCAGCGGAGAATTACTCGAGACGGCTTTCACCGGGTTGGCGCTGGCGATGTTGTACTTCTTCAGCGGCAGTTTATTGCTCCCGATCTTCGTTCGCTTGCTCTTCAGCGTGCGGGAAATCTTTCTGCTCAAGCCCATTCAGCCGGATCAACGAGGTGCATAATCAAAGAGGAGGTTATCATGAAAATCAAGCTATCCGAAGATTGGCTGGCTGTATTTGCAGCCTTCATTCTCGCCGTGCTGGCGCTGGTGGGGTTGATCAGCCCAACATGGATGAAGTTTTGATTTCAGGAGGGCCAAATGACCACACAAACCGAGCCGAGACAGATCACGCGCTGGGTATGGACAATCGCCGGGCTGGGGCTGGTGATCGTGTTGGCTTTTGCCGCACGGTGGATCAAGCTCCAGGTATATAGCACCCCCCTGCCGTTCGGGATTCCCGGCAAAGCGCTCGAATTTCCGCTGTGGGCGGCGTTGTTGGGGCTGATCGCCAACGGGACGCTGAAAATCCTGCGATTATACGATCCCTTGCGGCCAGGATTCCGCACCGAGTTGTTCCTGAAAGTCGGGTTAGTTCTGTTAGGCGCGACGATCAATTTCCGCGACATGGCCCGGCAAGGCTGGGGGGCGCTGATCCAGGCCGTGGTGATGATTACTGCGGTATACTTCTTCTGCTGGTGGCTGGCTGGCAAGTTCCACCTGGCGAACACGCTGAGGGCTGTCATGGCGACGGCGGTCTCGATCTGCGGCGTCTCGGCGGCCATCGCCGCTGCCGGATCGGTGCAGGCCAAGAAGCAGGAGATCACCTACATCACGACGCTGGTCATCCTGGTAGCACTGCCGATGATGGTGCTGACGCCGATCCTGGCTGGCTGGATGAATCTGCCGGAAACCGTCGCCGGAGCGTGGTTTGGCGGCAACGTGGATACCACCGCGGCGGTAGTCGGGGCGGGTACGATCTACGGCAAAGAGGCCCAGGCGACTGCTACCATCGTCAAGTCGGCGCAAAATGCGTTCATCGGGGTGGTGGCTTTTTTGCTGGCGCTGTATTTCACCACCGTTGTCGAGAAGAAAGGCCAGCGCCCCAGCGCGTTGATGATGTGGCAGCGCTTCCCCAAGTTCGTGCTCGGTTTCATCGCTGCATCACTGTTGTTTACCCTGGGCGTCATCCCGGCTGCGGCCAAAGAAGCCCCCTTCAATGCCGCCAATGCCATCGTCGCCATGAAAGATTGGGCTTTTTGCCTGGCTTTCGTGAGCATGGGACTGGATGTCTCGCTGACGGATTTGAAGAAAATGGGCTGGTCGCCGTTGGTCGTTTACCTGATTGTAACGGTATTCAATACGCTGCTGGCCTTGGGCGTTGCCTGGCTGATTTTCGGCGTGCTGATGCCGGTAAAGTGATAGTTTCTCCCGCCTTCGGCGGGAAAGGGGATCCATCCCGTTGAAAACGGGATAGCCAAGAAAGGTAATCTATGTGCGGTATTTTCGGAATTGTGACCAATAAGCAGCAACCCCTCGGCTCCATCCTGACCGACGCGGCACGGCGGCTGACCTATCGCGGCTACGACTCGGTCGGCGCGGCTACGATCAGTGATGATGGGACGATTGACCTGCGCAAAGATGTGGGGCGCGTGGACGATGTGGCCGCGAAATACAACTTCGCCGAGATGAGCGGGCGGCGCGGCATCACCCAACTGCGCTGGGCCACCTTTGGCGAGCCGTCCCAGATCAACGCCCAACCCCACCTGGATTCGGATGGCGACATGGTCGGTGCGCACAATGGCAACGTGGTTAACAACGTCGAACTGCGGCAGCAGTTTATCGCTGAGGGGATGACCGTGCGTTCGCAAAACGATGGCGAAACCTGCGTCCACGCCGTCGAGCGTTACGTTAACAAAGGTTACGACATCATTGACGCCATCCGCCTGGCCTACGGCGACCTGGCGGGCGATTACGCCTTCGTCATCGGGCGCGTCAACGATGACCGGCTGTACGCCTTCAAGAAAGGCTCCGGGCTGGTGGTGGGTATCGGCGAGCTTCCGGCTGCGGGCAACCCCGGAGGGAGTACGTTCACCTGTGTCTCGTCGGATTTGCCATCCATCCTGCCGCTCACTCGCAAGATCGTGCGCATCCAGGATGGCGAGATCGTCACCCTGTGGCCCGACCACGTCGAGGTGCGCTCGGTCAAAGATGGCAAGTGCATCAACCGAGAGCCGGAGATCGTCACCGAGACGATGGACGCAGTGCAAAAAGGCGGCTATCCCCACTTCATGCTGAAAGAGATCCACGAGCAGCCCCAGGTTGCGCGCGAAGTCCTGCATTTGCTCGAAGGCTCGCGGGATGTGGAAACCATGCTGAACAAGATGAAATCCGCCCGCCACCTGTACTTCATCGGATGCGGGACAAGCTATCACGCCTGCCTGGCGGGGGCGGTGTTCTTCGCCCAACTGGCAGGCCGTGCGGTGATCCCCGTCTTGGCTCCCCAGTTCGTACCGCAGTATGCTCCCGCGGTCAGCCACGAGGATGTGGGCTTGTTCGTCAGTCAATCGGGCGAGACGAAAGACGTGCTCAACGCGCTGCAAATTGCCGAACAGCGCGGCATGACCTGCTTCGGATTGGCGAACGTGATCGGCTCGACGCTGACCAAATCCACCGCCTGCTGGCTGCCGCTGTGCTGCGGGTACGAGATCAGTGTCCCGGCGACCAAGACTTTCACCAACCAGATCGTGACCTTTCTTTACCTGGCCTATCGCATGGCCGGGCGCGACACCCGCGAGCTGGAGAAAATCCCCGAGCTGATGGGCCAGACTTTGGAAGAGACCGCCCCGCAAATCGCGGCGATTGCCGGGGAGATCAACCGCTGGAACGATTTGTACTGCCTGGGATACGGAGCCAATTACGCCATTGCGCTCGAAGGGGCGCTCAAGCTCAAAGAGATCACCTACGCCCACTGCGAGGGGATGCTGTCCACCGAGTTCAAGCACGGCCCCCTGTCGGCGGTGAGCAAGGGCTATCCGGTGATTTTCGTCGCACCCCCGGAGGATGTCCCCCTGATCGTGAGCGGCATCAACGAGGTCACCTGCCGCGGCGGGCGGGCTATCGCCATCGGGGAGGCGGATTCCAGCCTGAGCGCTAACGCCAGCGATATGATCGTCATCCCCAAATCCAACCCGGCGATCAACCCACTCCTGGCTGTTCTCCCGCTGCAACTGCTCTCGTATCACATGAGCGTGGCACGCGGCTACGATCCCGATTTCCCCCGTAATTTGAGCAAGACGCTGACGGTGGATTAGACGACACAAACCTTAACCTGGACAAGCCGGAAAAGAATTAACGCAGTACCGCATAAGTCGCTATCAACGGTGACCAAAACGCCGGTTGAGTTTG
>DYIZ01000104.1 GCA_020723385.1 Candidatus Aquidulcis sp. | reverse complement strand
GACTTTATGAGACTTTGTTAAAGTTCAATGGATACGACTTTATGAGACTCTACAGATGCAATTACTGATGCTATCGTCGACTTTTTTCAGCAACCAGTAGACGACATCATCGCGTCAGCCGAAGCAAATTCCCCGCGTGATCGAACAGCTGAGCTCAATGCAGCACGAGATCGGTTGGAGAAAATCCGGAAGAAGAAAGTAGAAGCGATCAAACTCAAACTTGACTACCAGATTGCGAGGGAAGAATTCGACCTGGTGCTCAATGAGTTAGCTCAAACCGAGAAAGCGGTTTTGGCCGAGATCACCGAATTGGAAATCAACCAGGTGCATATCCCCAATCTTGAGGGTATTCGCTCATGGCTCCAGCAGATGCTTGCCATCAGCAATCTAAAAGATTGGCTCACGAATGATGATCCTGACAACATCCGCTCGGTATTAACTGGGCGAATCAAAGTCTTGTGTCATCAACGCCCTTACAAGTCGAAGGAACCTGCCCCAAAGGTAGAACTGTGCCTGGTTGGTAAGAAAGTATAATGGGGAGTATGGCAAAAGATCTCTTTGACCACGCCCATGAACAGCGTATGAAAACCGAAGCGCCTTTAGCCGCTCGAATGCGTCCACGCACTCTTGAAGAATATGTTGGGCAAGAACATATCCTCGGGCCAGGTAAGCTGTTACGTCGCGCTATTGAAGCTGATAAACTATTCTCTTCAATTCTTCTTTGGGGGCCACCAGGTACGGGAAAAACGACCCTGGCCCAGGTGATCGCCAATCATACTAAAAGTAATTTCACTACTCTTTCGGCTGTTTTGGCTGGCAAGGCCGAACTTCGGGAAGTGATTGATGCGGCCCTGGAACGCAGAAAACTTTACGGTGTTTCTACGACACTCTTCGTGGACGAAGTCCACCGCTGGAATAAGGCCCAGCAGGATGGTCTGCTCCCCCATGTCGAGAACGGCACAATCACCCTCATCGGCGCGACAACCGAAAACCCCTATTTCGACGTGATCGGCGCGCTGGTCTCACGCAGCCGAGTCTTCCAATTGCAATTTCTCAACAACGACAATATGCGCCGCATCCTGGAGAGCGCCCTACACGACCCGGAGCGCGGCTTTGGGGAACGCAAAATTCGATTGGATGAGGACGCCCTGGCGCACATCATCCTTGTTGCCACGGGCGACGCCCGCAATGCCCTCAACGCCCTTGAGCTGGCAGTCGAATCTACCCCGCCGGGCGAGGATGGCGCGATCCACGTCACCCTCGACGTGGCGCAGGAATCCATCCAGCGCCGCGCCGTGCTGTACGATAAGGATGGCGACGCCCATTACGACACGATCTCGGCGTTCATCAAGTCGGTGCGCGGCTCTGACCCCGATGCGGCGCTCTACTGGCTGGCGAAGATGCTCTACGCCGGGGAAGACCCGCGCTTCATCCTGCGGCGGTTGATCATTCTCGCCGGGGAAGACATCGGGCTGGCCGACCCCATGGGGCTGGTGGTCGCCAACAGCGCCGCGCAAGCCTTTGAGTTCATCGGTCTCCCGGAGGGTATCTTCCCCATCGTGGAGGCCACGCTCTATCTGTCAACCGCGCCCAAATCCAACAGCGCGCTGGCGTATTTCTCTGCCTTCCAATTGCTGGAAGAGCAGGGCAAGATCAGCGTCCCCCAACATTTGAAAGATGGCAACCGGGATGCGGCGGCACTGGGTCACGGGAAGGGGTATCAGTATCCCCACGAGAAGCCCGATCACTTCCTGCCCCAGCAGTATCTGCCCAAACCGCTGCTGGGGACGTATTTCTACAAACCATCCGTTCAGGGCTACGAGACGCAAGTAGTTGACCGGCTGGCCCGCTGGCGCGAGGCGCAGCGCGCCGCCCTGGGGGTCACCGAGACCCGCGAGCTGCCGACCCTCCCGGAGGCGGCGGTGGACGAGATCAAGCGTAAGCACAAGGCGAGCTGACGGTTGAAGGTTGCAGGTTGAAAGTAAGCGGCGTCAGCCAATTGATGGCTGCCGCCGCGTATTGTTTGCCGCCTGGGGAGGGTTTCCGCTATTGCTTCAGCGCCTCGATCAAGGCTGCCGGGTCGAGGATCGGGCCGAGGGTGTAGGTTTGGCCCTCGTGGACGAACTCGATGGCGCGCCCGGTTTGCAGCGCCAATTTCCAGAAACGTTCAGGGGTCATCGTCGGATCAACCTGGCAGGCCAATGCATACATCCCGGCCACGTAGGGAATCGCCCAGCTCATCCCCCCTGATCGGTAAAAGGCATAGCTGTCTGTCCCATTCGGAGCGGCAGTGGTGCGTGAGTCCATCGGAACATACAAAAAACTCGAATAGAATTCCTCGACACGAGACCCGCCGGAATAGAATTCCTGCGCCCAGAATAAGCCCGGCTCGAAGGATTGATAATCGTCTGGGTCGGCCAGCGGCGCTCGCCCGCCTCCTAACAATTCCGAATTCGAATACACCACCATCACGCCCGCCGCTTGCGCTTCCTGGATTGCGGCGGCCCAATCATCGCTGCCCTCGTCGCCCGGCATGAAACCGCGGGAGATCGAGATGACCCGGATTTTATTTTCGACGGGCAGCGTTGCATTGATTTGTAGCAGCCGCCGTATGCCGCGCGCCAGGCAATGATACATTTCAGGGGTTTTAAAGCACTGCCCCGTGAAACCATTGAGAAAATAAAGATCTGCTTCTGGCGCAACCCCAACGGTCTTTCCAATCGCAATCGAAACCACCGCCGGAGCGTGCATCGAGGCCATGCCATCTGGATCGGGAGCGATATCCTCGTAGAGGCGCACCCGGTCTGCATATTCCTGGTGGTCAATCAACAGTGGCTGGTCAATGATGGCGATGCTGACGCCGCGTCCGGTGATGCCCTGCTCGTGCAGGCTGCGCATCCCCAGGCCGGGATTCTTCCCCAGCTCCATGATGCGCTGCCAATCGAAGTCTGACGGCATCCGGTCGGCGGGAGGCCACATGGTCAGGTCATCGAAATCGGCAAACATCAGATCGTCCAGCGAGTTGCGCAGGTCAAGGGCGGAAAGATCATAGGAGCGCAAATCCATCTGCCATAGATCTTCCGAATTAGGGTCATAGGTCGGCATCGTTTTCATCGCCCCGCGTCCCCAATCCGCCGCCGCTGGATAGCGCTCGATGTATGGAAAAGATGCCGGCAAGGGCTTGGGCGTTGGAGCTGCTTCGACGGAAGCTGTTGGCTGCGGGATCGCAGAGGCTGGCGCACGGCAGGCGCTCAGACAAATAGCGGCAATCAAGATAAACCACAAGCATTTTTTCGACATACAGCCTCTCCATTAGAAAGATTTCTCAGGCGCGTTCATCCCATACTCTTTTTGCTGCCCCATTGCCCAACCCAGCGCCGCCCCGCCAACCAGCCCGGTGATCGCCGCAGCCAATCCCAGGGGAATCATCCAAAGCTGATAGAACGGCGTTCTCATCCAAAGGTTGTACAAGATGTTGGAAGTGAGCTGGCTGGCGATGTGAGCCGCCCCAAAGCCCAACCCGCCTGCCAAAGCCAGATAGGCTGTCCGTTTCCCGCGGCGCAGAACAGATCCCATGACGGTTCCGGTCAATCCACCAATGGCGATGGTCATCATCCCGACGGCTGACGAATTGAGCCACGGGGAAAGGAACTGATCGGGCGCGTTTTTCGCTGCGGAAGCATAAAGCAAGTAAAGGGATATGGTTCCCAGGCCCCCTGCCAGGCCGCAGCCCAATCCCCCAGCCAGCGCCAGCCGCCTGATCAATCCGGCAGACCCGCTGCTGAATCCGATCAGTGCGCCGCCCAATACACCCACCAGGACAAAAAGCAGTGTCTCACGGGCCAGGCTGGCGCCGAAATCTGTGAGCAGCGTGGCGTTGGTGGGGTTAAGCAGCGTTCTGAACAGAATCAACAGAGCGAATCCCAACCCGAAGCCTAGCCCCCCAAAAAACGAAGCGCGCCTTGGGTCAAGCAAGAGTTGTCGAGTCTCCACAAAAAACTCCTTTCGCAAACTGCTGGCATGTTCCCGGAGCAAATTTGCTGGAAAATCTATCAGCTCGCGCAGGCAAGTGGCTGCCAGCGGAACGAGGCCTGCACGGTGGGATTTATGCAACGTAGCGGCAAACACAGCCGCCATTTCTGCGCCGAACTCGGCGCGAAAATCGGCGGGATACAGCCTGATCAACAGCGCGTAGCCGTTGGTAAGGCGTCGAAGGGCGCTCATGCCTCGCCTCCCACGGCGCGCAGTCTCGCTGCCGCCACCAATGTCTGCAGGCGGGCTGTTTCGGCGTCCAGGATGCGCCGTCCCAATTCGGCAAGCGCATAGGTTTTACGCGGCCGGCCCGTTTCATCCGGTTCGGGGTCTGTGCCGGATCGTTCGATCCAGCCATCTTCCAGCAGGCGCTTGAGTGTGGTGTACAGCGTGCTCACGCTCAACACCACCCGCCCGCCGCTCAAAACCTGCACATCTTTGGCAATGGCGTAACCATGGTTTGGGGCAGGGGCCAGGCTGAGCAGGATGAAAAAGGTGGTTTCGCTCAATGGCAAATGGGTTTGCAACTCATCAAATGTCATCATCAGTTTACCTATACATCCGTCATTGATATATCATACAGTGATATATTATCTGATTTTATGAGCTTTGTCAAGCTCCTGGAAACCGTAATTTCAGTAGCTTGGGCCTTGCACCCGTTTGCGCCACCCAACCGCCCACAAGGGGCTATACTACAAGTCATCACACCATTTTGGCCCCAAAAACCATGCGCTCAAAGAAGGAAAATCGGATAGAATTGGTTCTGTTCGATCTTAAAAGGAGCCAATCACCCACGTTTCCCAATAAAATGCCCATCATCCTGCTCATCCGTCATGCTGAAAATCCCTACCTCAAACAAGGCCGACTGGCTGGCCGCATCCCGGGGGTTCACCTCAACGAGACTGGCCGCGCGCAAGCGCAGGCCGTCGCTAATACGTTGAATATCAAACTGAAAGACGCACCGGTCAAAGGGATATTCAGCAGCCCCCTCGAACGGGCCATGGAAACCGCCGCCCCCATTGCACAATCCCTCGGGCTGGAAATCACCCAGCAAGAGGGCCTCATCGAGACCGACTGCGGCCTGTGGACCGGGAAAACCATCAAAGGGTTGAAACGCCTTCGGCTGTGGAAGATCGTCCAGCAGACGCCATCGCAATTCCAGTTCCCCTCCGGCGAGACTTTCGTCGAGTGCCAGCGCCGCGTCACCGCCGCCATCGAATCCCTGTGTGCCGGGCGCGATCCGAAAGACATCATCATCTGCGTCTCCCACGGCGACCCAATCAAGCTGGCTGTTGCCCATTTTTTGGGTATGCCGCTCGATAATTTTCAGCGATTATCCATCTCTCCGGCTTCCACTACCGTGCTGCACTTCAGCGAAGACGGCTGGCGGCTGTTGGCGTTGAACTCTGATCTGGCATTCACGTTTACAAAGCCTTGATTCTGGTATACTTCAGTTATGGCTCCTATCGAGATTGAACTGAATCCCGTTTCACATATCACCACCGACGCCATCGGCCAGCCGGGCAAGCGAATTTTCTACTTGCAGGCCTGGCAAAACGAGCGCACGGTGACTCTCATCGTCGAGAAAATCCAGATCCAATCCCTGGCGATCGGTCTCGAACAATTTCTGGCCGAAGTCAACGAGCGTTACCCCGACCTGCCGGATGCTCCCGCCGAATTTCAGGAAGACGCCATGCGCATCAACCCGCCGGTTGACCCGCTGTTCCGCGTGGGCGAGTTTGGCCTGGGTTACGATGCTGAGAACGACCTGCTCGTGCTGGTGGCGCGTGAACTGCTGCCCGAGGGCGCTGACCCCGCTGAGATCGGCACCGTCCGCTTCTGGTGTACCCGCGCCCAATTGCGGGCGATGGCCCATTGGGGGATGGAAGTCGCTTCGCGCGGCCGACCCGTCTGCCCGCAGTGCGGCGAGCCGATGGACCCCGAAGGCCATTTCTGCCCCAAGAAAAACGGGCACAAGCATTAAGCTCTCAGCGGTCAGCGATCAGCTTTCAGCAGGCTGACTGCTGATGTTCGATATCTTTTCATGGAAATTGCTTCTATTCTCGCCGCCCTTCAACAGGGCGACATCGCCCTCAAAGGCCAATTCGTTTGGGGATCTAACTATACCTTCCTGACTGAAGTTCAACATGAAACGAGCACCCTGCAAGCAGTCTACAAGCCGACTCGCGGCGAGCGCCCGCTGTGGGATTTTCCCACCGCCAGCCTGGCGCACCGTGAAGCTGCAGCTTACCTGGTCAGCGAGGCCCTGGGCTGGCATCTCGTCCCGCCCACCGTCTACCGCCGCACCGGCCCCGCCGGCCCCGGCTCGCTCCAACTCTTCATCGAACACGACCCCGAATATCACTATTTCAACATGACCCCCGCAGACCGCCAGCGGCTGCGTCCGGTCGTCTTGTTCGATCTGCTGATCAACAACGCCGACCGCAAGGGCAGCCACGTCTTGTGCGCGGCCGACGACCATCTCTGGCTGATAGATCACGGGATATGCTTTCATACGGACGACAAGCTGCGCACCGTGATTTGGGACTTCGCCGGAGAACCCATCCCCGGCGAATTACTCGCCGACCTGGAGCGGTTTCGCCAAACGTTGGAACCTAAGCCGGAGGGGATCGCCGATTTGTCGAAGCATCTCCGCCCGGGGGAAATCCGCGCCCTGGCCCGCCGCGCCGACGCGCTGCTGAAAACCAGCGCCTTCCCCGCCCCCGATCCCAGCCAGCGGCCATATCCCTGGCCCCCAGTCTAAAACGTAATGCGTAAAACGTAATCGGCTCACTTACGTTTTACGCATTATGTTTCACGAGGTACCCCATGCCCCACTACACCCTCTCCCTGCTCGGCTTCGGCAACGTTGGGCGGGCGCTGGCCCGCTTGTTGCTGCGCAAACGCGACGAACTGCGCGCTCGCCACGGCATCACATTCTCAGTCACCGGGATCGCCAGCGGGCGGCATGGCGCCGCGCTTTCTCCCGACGGGCTGGATCTGCCTGCCGCGTTATCAGTGATGGACTCTCGAGGGTCGCTAGCCACTCTTTCAGCCCAGCCCGCGCCCCCAGACTCATCGGCCTTTATTCGTAACTGCGGCGCGGATGTGCTCTTCGAGAGTATCCCCGTCAATTACACCACCGGCCAGCCGGCGATAGATTGCCTGCGCGCCGCCCTCGAGCAGGGGATGCACGCCATCAGCGCCAACAAAGGCCCGGTGGTACACGCTTACCATGAGCTGACCACCCTGGCCGAAGCCAAAGGCGTCAAATACTACTTCGAATCTGCCGTAATGGACGGCGCACCGATCTTCTCCCTGTTCCGCGAGACGCTGCCAGCCGCCGAACTGCGCGCCTTCCGCGGCATCCTCAACTCCACGACCAACCTCATCCTCGCCCGCATGGAAACCGGCGAAAGCTTCGATGACGCCGTCCGCTATGCCCAATCCATCGGCATCGCCGAGACCGACCCTTCCGGCGATGTGGATGGCTGGGACGCGGCCGTAAAAGTCGCCGCGCTGGCGACCGTGCTGATGGACGCGCCGCTCAAACCGCAGGAAGTCGAGCGGCAAGGCATTCGCAGCATCACCTCCGAGGACATCATCCGCGCCCAAAGCGAAGGAAAACGATGGAAATTGGTTTGCACCGCCCGGCGAGATGGGGAGCGGGTCATTGGAAGCGTAACCCCGGAGACGGTCGGAATGGACTCGCCGCTCTACGGGGTCAGCGGGACGAGCAGCATCGTCCAGTTCGAGACCGACGTGCTGCCGGGCCTGTCCATTGTCGAGACCAATCCCGGCCCCGAGACGACCGCTTACGGGATGTTGGCGGATTTTCTGAACGCGGTAAACCGTGAAAATTAGGAGATGAACTCCCAGTTTTCAAGCCCCCTCCTAACTCCCCAAAATTCAGCGTTCTTTGCTGAATTTGGGACAGTTACCACTCTGCGCCCGGCATCGGATGAATCCGATGCCTAAAGAACCGAAAACCCGCTAAAGCGGGTTGCCACGCAGTCGTTTGAACCCGCTTCAGCGGGTTTTTGGCCTTCTCAGCCGCCGATTTCAATCGGCGGCGCTGTTTGGCAGCGATGTGCGAGCTAATTCACACCAAACGTTTTAGAAGGCCCTGCGCGTGTGCGCTCCCTCGCATTGCCAACCATCTCTCCAGCGTGGTAGAATGTTTGCGAATCGAGTTGTCGAATTCAGGAGGTACGATATGGAAACACAAGTTGGCACATGGACCGAAAAGAAGGGCCTGGCCCAAATGTTGAAGGGCGGCGTCATCATGGATGTGGTGACGCCCGACCATGCAAAAATCGCTGAAGATGCTGGCGCGTGCGCTGTGATGGCGCTCGAACGCGTCCCGGCAGACATCCGCGCCGACGGCGGCGTGGCCCGCATGAGCGACCCCGGCCTCATCCTGCAAATCATGGACGCAGTCACGATCCCCGTGATGGCAAAATGCCGCATCGGGCACTTCGTCGAAGCGCAAATTCTGGAAGCGATCGGTGTAGATTACATTGACGAGTCGGAAGTCCTCACCCCGGCAGACGAGCAGCATCACATTTACAAACACGATTTCAAAGTCCCGTTTGTCTGCGGTTGCCGCAACCTGGGCGAGGCGCTGCGCCGCATCGGTGAGGGCGCAGCCATGATCCGCACCAAAGGCGAGGCCGGCACCGGCGACGTGGTCGAGGCTGTGCGTCACGCCCGCGCCGTGCTGGGCGAGATTCGCCGCATTCAAAACATGCCCGCAGAAGAGATGATGGCCTACGCCAAAGAAATCGGCGCGCCCTACGATCTGGTTGTCGAGACGGCGCGGCTGGGCCGCCTGCCGGTGGTCAACTTCGCCGCTGGCGGAGTCGCCACCCCGGCGGATGCCGCCCTGATGATGCAGCTCGGCGTGGACGGCGTCTTCGTCGGCTCGGGCATCTTCAAATCAGGCGACCCCGCCAAACGCGGCGCCGCCATCGTCAAAGCTGTCACCCACTTCAATGATCCCTACATCCTGGCCGAGGTCAGCCGCAACCTGGGCGAGCCGATGGTTGGCCGCAGCGTCTCCACGATGCCGGAAGTCGAACGCCTCGCCGGGCGTGGATGGTGAGGGAGCATAAGGAAACAAGTAGACAAGTACACAAGTAAACACCTGGCATACTTACCTGTCTACCTGTTTACTTGTTTACATACCCCCCTATGAAAATTGGTGTCCTCGCCCTGCAGGGCGACTTTGCTGAACATATTATCCGGTTGAAACACATCGGCGCAGAAACCGCCGAGGTACGCCTGCCTCGCCATCTCGACGGGCTGGACGGCCTGATCATCCCCGGCGGCGAATCCACCACCTTCGGAAAGCTGGCGGTGGCCTATGGATTGATCGAGGCGCTGCAAGCATTCGGCCAGTCGAAAGCCATTTGGGGCACTTGCGCCGGGGCGATTTTCCTGTCTCGCGACATTCACCGCAACCAGCCTCTGCTCGGTCTGATGGATATTGTCGTCGAGCGCAACGCCTTCGGGCGGCAGGTGGACAGCTTCGAGACTGATCTGGATATACCTGCCTTGCAGGAGATCGCTCCTGGCAGTGGGCCTTATCATGCAGTGTTCATCCGCGCCCCGCTGATCGAATCAGTGAGCGGAGACGCCCGTGTATTATCTGCCCTCCCCGATGGACGCATCGTAGCTGCCCAACAAGGCCATCTGCTGGCAACCTCTTTCCACCCCGAGCTGACCGAGGACGACCGCTTCCACCGGTATTTCCTTAAGTTAGCAAGTTGAAGAGCCTGCCCTGAGCTTGTCGAAGGGTTGCAGGTTGAAGGTTTCCCCTTGAAAATCAACCTTCAACTTTCAACCTTCCAACCTTCAACTATGAATATTAGACCTTTTGACTGGCGCGATTTGCCAGTACTGCACCGTTATCGCAACCAATGCCTTTTTCTCGACAGCACCCTGGCATTGACGCGCGGCCCGGTGTTGGCGCCCACTGGCGCGCTGCTCTCATCGCTGATGCCTGCCGCCGCCAGCGTTTTCACCTTCATCAGCAACGGGGATGATGCGCCTGGCGACCCCCTGGTCGGCCAGGTAACGTATAATGGCAGTTCACCCTCCGCCAGGCTGACTCTTCTGGCTCCTGAGGAGACCCTGGAACCGGACGGGGTCATCGCACTCCTGGATTACGCCGCCGCCCGCATCGGTGAGCAAGGCGCGTTCCATGTGCTGGCAGAGGTGGATGAAAAGCACCCGGTTTTCGAGTCGCTGCACCGAGCCGGTTTTGCCATCTACGCCCGGCAGCGAATCTGGAAATTGTCGGGGGAGCCTGCGGTGGAAGCGAGCGATTCCATCTGGCGCTCCTATACCGACCGGGATTTGATCCCCGTGCGCTCGCTGTACAGCAACCTGGCGCCCGGCCTGGTGCAGCAAGTTGAACCGCCGCCTGCCAGCCGTATGAGAGGCATGGTCAACGATCAGGATACCGACACCTTTGGGTATGTGGAGATTCGCCAGGGGCCGCAAGGCATCTGGATGCAGCCTTTCATCCATCCCGACACGGCCAACGTGTCCGCCCGGCTGGCGGGACTGCTGAAAAACCTGCCTGGCCGCCGCTCGCGGCCAGTGTACCTGTGTGTGCGTTCCTATCAATCCTGGCTGGAACTGGCAATCGAAGATATGGGCGGGCAGCCCGGCCCCCGCCAGGCCGTGATGGTCAAGCGGCTGGCAATCGCCCGCCGGGCTGCACAGCAATACCCCATCCCAGCTTTGAACGGCAAACAGGCCGAGCCAACCGTGCCGTTCACCCCGGTTGGCAAAACCGACACTTCACCATAGAATGGGGAGGCCGAAAATTTGATGTTCGTGCGTGCGAAGCACGCACGAACATCAAATTTTCAGATTTTCCCGATAGTTGATCCTTAACCAAAATAGAGACCCATGACACAACGACGAATAACCGACAACCTGGATGCCATGATCGGCATCCTGCCCGAATCAATCGTACAAAAGCTTACCGAATTAGATCGCTGGGACGATTTACTGGAAGTAATCCTCGACCTCGGGCGCATCCCCACTGCCCGCTATCTGGATGGCGAGCAGGTGCTCTCCACCAGCGAAGTCACCCATGCCGATATCGAATTCGTGGTAGGCCGGATAGGCGAGTTCGACGCCGATAACCGCGCCGGCCTGGAGCGCACCCTGCACCGCATCTCGGCTATCCGCAACCGGCGCGGTCACATCGTCGGGCTGACCTGCCGCGTGGGGCGCGCCGTTTACGGCACCACCGACATCATCAAAGACCTCATCGAGAGCGGAAAAAGCCTGCTCTTGTTGGGCCGCCCTGGGATTGGCAAGACCACCATGCTGCGCGAGGCTGCCCGGCTGTTGGCCGAGTCGAAGCGCGTCGTCATCGTGGATACGTCCAACGAGATCGGCGGCGATGGGGATGTGCCCCACCCGGCAGTGGGCCGCGCCCGCCGGATGCAAGTCGCCAAGCCGTCGCTCCAGCATGAAGTAATGATCGAGGCGGTGGAAAACCACAATCCCGAAGCGATCGTGATTGACGAAATTGGCCGTGAGCTGGAAGCCGAAGCCGCCCGCACGATTGCCGAGCGCGGCGTGCAGCTCATCGGCACGGCGCACGGCAACACGCTCGAAAACCTGCTGATAAACCCCACCCTGTCCGATCTGGTGGGCGGCATCGAGTCGGTGACGCTGTCAGACGAGGAAGCCCGGCGGCGCGGCACGCAAAAGACGGTGCTCGAACGACGCGCCCCGCCCACGTTCGACGTGCTCATCGAAATCCAGGAGCGCGACCGCGTGGCTGTCCATGTGGATGTGGTCGAAGCGGTGGATTCGCTGCTGCGGGGATACCCAATCCCGCCGGAAATCCGCTACCGCGACGAGAGCGGGCAGGTCCAAATCGAGCGGGCGCCCTCCCCTGTGAGAAATCGCCCGACCCCGCCGGGTTTTCGCCGCGCCCCCAATGAGGAACGCGCCCGCCCACAAAGCGGCGACCCCGATCAATCTGAGTCTGCTGCGCCTGCACCCGCCGGTCCCCGCTCGGAGCGCTCGTCACTCAAGCCGGTGAAAATCTATCCTTACGGGGTAGCCCGCAATCGTCTGCAATCAGCGGCAAAGCGGCTGGGAGCGCCCGTTATCGTGGTGGATCAGCCCACCGAAGCCGATGTACTGGTGACGCTGCGCGCCTACTATCGCAAACGCCAACGCCCGGTGGTGGATGCCGAGCAGCGCGGTACGCCGGTTTATGTGCTGCGCGCCAATACCATCAACCAGTTGCAGGAATTTATCGGCGATCTCTTCAACCTGCCGGTCGAATCCAGCACCGACAACCAGCCTGTGGACCCCGCCCTGGAAGAGACGCAGGCCGCTATCGACGCGGTGATGAACGGCGAGCGCTGGGTAGAGCTGACTCCGGCGACCGCCTATATCCGCCGTTTGCAGCACCAGATGGCGCGTGATGCCAATTTGACCTCGCACTCGTATGGGAAAGACCCGTACCGGAGGGTGAGGATATTCAGGGATTGAGGCGTAACGCAGGATGCTAAACGTAATGCGTAAAACGTAAAGCTTTACGTTTTACGCATTACGTTTTAGATCAAGGAATCGGCCCATGTTTATTACCCTGGAAGGCCCCGAAGGCTCCGGCAAGACCTCGCAGGTTCCCCTGCTGGCAGAATTTCTGCGCCAGCGAGGATTCGATGTGCTTACCACGCGCGAGCCGGGCGGCACCGCCATCGGCGAGCAGATTCGCGAGGTGCTCCACCGGCTGGACAATACGGCCATGCACCCGCGCACCGAGGCGCTGCTGTTCCAATCGGCGCGGGCGCAGCTCGTCGAGCAGGTGATCCGCCCGCACCTGGGGCGCGGCGGGGTGGTGCTCAGCGATCGTTACGCTGACGCCACACTGGCTTATCAGGGCTACGGGCACGGTCTCGATCTGGCCCAGGTGGGCGCGATCATCGCTTTCGCTACGGGGGGGCTGAAACCCGATTTGACGTTATTACTGGACTTGGATGTGGAAATGGGTTTGCAGCGCAAGGTCAACTGCGGCGACTGGAACCGGTTGGACGCCTACACAGTAGAATTTCACCGCCGGGTTCGGGAGGGCTATCACCAACTGGTTCAGGCTGAGCCGGAGCGCTGGGTGACGATTGACGCCGGGCAGCCGTCGGAGGCGGTTCAGGAGGCGCTGAGGGGGGTGGTCATGCAGAGGTTGAACGTTGAAGGTTGAAAGTAAACGTAAAGCGTAAAACGTGATCCGTAAAGAGCCCCTTACGTTTTACGCTTTACGTTTTCACTGGCTTTCAGAAGTCGTCCTCGCCCCCCATAGATCCCATCCCACCCATTCCTCCCATATCCCCCATCCCGCCGCCCATTCCTTCCCCCAGCTCTGGCAGCGCCTTTTCGATATCCTCCGGGTTTTCACCTTTCTCCAGGCGGTCTACCACCTCGTCGAATTCCGGGCCAAGCTCGTCGCCGGTCTCTCCACCCATTTCATTTTTCATCTTGCGCATCAACCGCCCCAGGGCGCGCGGATCGTCTTCCAGGCCTTCCAGACTGGAGGGATCGGCGAAATTCTCCAGGCGGCTTTCCTCCGAGCGGGCGACACGGATGCGCCCGATGCGGCGCTGCACCCGCTCGCTGCCGCAGTACGTACAGGCGACGGATTTTTGCCCATACTCGCTAAAAGTCATAAAAACGTCGAATCGTCGGTTACAATTCAGGCAGCGATATTGGTAAGTTGGCATTAGGCTATCCTTAAAGAGTAGTTTGGCTAGTACGTATATTGACAGGACATTTTAATTGATCTTGTCTGAATCCGCTAATCTTCGCGAATTTTCGCTAATCCCTTTGGTAGAAGAGGAAATTCGCGCTGATTAGCGAGGATTAGCGGAATCGGTCGCCAGAATATCGGCGTGTTAATGTATCTGTGGATCGAAATTATAATCGCATCATGCGGAGTTTTGAATGTGCCACGAAAGTGAATTTAACCCCCTTCACCCCTCACCGCTGCTGATCGTCATTTCCGGCCCTTCGGGCGTGGGAAAAGACACCGTCATTCAGCGCATGAAAGAGCGCAACCTGCCCTTTCACTTCGTCGTCACCGCCGCCACGCGGGCTGCCCGCCCCAACGAGGTTCACGGCGTGGATTATTTTTTCGTCTCGCACGACGAATTTGCCCGCATGATCGAGCAAGACGAGCTATTGGAATATGCCATCGTCTACAACGACTACAAAGGCATCCCCAAAGCCCAGGTGCGCGAGGCGCTCGCCAGCGGCAAAGACGTGGTCATGCGTCTCGATGTGCAGGGCGCGGCCACCGTACGCAAGCTGTGCCCGGATGCGGTGCTCGTCTTCTTGACCACGAAAGACGAGAGCGAGATGATCAACCGGCTGAAGGCGCGCCGCACCGAAACCCCCGAAGGGTTGAAACTGCGCATCGCCACCGCCCGCAAAGAGCTGAACCGCCTCAATGAGTTCGACTTCGTCATCGTCAACAGAGAATTTCAGCTCGACGAGACGGTGGATACCATCCTCTCGATCATTCACGCCGAGCACCATCGCGTGAATCCCCGCAAGGTGACGCTATGAACGCCGGACAGACGCCCTCGAATTGGGGAGGGCAGCCAATCTCGGTAGAGCCGCCGCCCTCGCGGGTCGTCTCGGTCAAGCTGCCCACCGTCCGCCCGGTGGTGACGTATGTGTTGTTGAGCGTGTGCGTGGTGGTCTTTATCGCCCAGTATGCCAGCAACATCCTCCTGGGCGGCGACCTGCCGGCTGTTTGGGGCGCAAAAGTGAACGAGTGGATTGTGCGCGGCGAGCTATGGCGGCTGCTCACGCCGATGTTCCTGCACGCCGACATTATTCACATTGCTTTCAACATGTTCGGGCTGATCCGCTTTGGCCCGGCGCTGGAACGTCACTACGGCCACTGGCGCTTTTTAATCCTTTTCTTGTTGGGCGGATTTGCTGGCAACGTAGCCTCGTTCATCATGACTCCCAACCCATCGCTCGGTTCGTCCACCGCGATCTTCGGATTGCTGGGGGCGGAGGCAGTCTTCCTATACCAGAATCGCAAGCTGTTTGGCCGCCTTGCGCAACAGGATTTGATCTATCTCATCTTACTGGCAGGCTATAACCTGGTTTATGGCTTTACAGGTGGTGGTTTGATTGACAACTGGGGGCACATCGGCGGGCTGGTGGGCGGGACGCTGTTCGCCTGGTTCGGCGGGCCGCAATTGGCCGTGGAGGGACTCTTCCCATCCTTGACCGTGGTAGACCGGCGGGAAACACGTCAAGCGGTCATCGCCGGGCTATTCGTCGGGATGCTGTTTGCTATCCTGGCAGGGGCGACGATTGTGATGAGGAGTTTATCGTGATGTCAGAATATCACGTTGTCACCGGCGCGTTCGGTTATTCGGGCAAGTACATTGCCTCCCGGCTGATGCAATCCGGCGTCCGCGTGCGCACGCTGACCAACTCGCCGGAGCGCCCCAACCCCTTCGACGGGCAGGTGGAGGCCCGCCCCTTCGACTTCGACAATCCTGCCGGACTGGTCGAATCGCTGCGCGGCGCGGCGACGCTGTACAACACGTATTGGGTGCGCTTCAACGCCGCCGATTTCAAGCACGCCATCGCCGTGGAAAACACGCTCAAGCTGTTCGAGGCAGCCAAACAAGCGGGCGTGGCGCGCATCGTCCACGTCAGCATCACCAACCCGTCTGAGCAGTCGCCGCTCGAATATTTCAGCGGCAAGGCGCGGCTGGAAAGGGCGTTGATCGAGTCCAGGATTTCATATGCCATCCTGCGCCCGACGGTGCTTTTCGGCAAGGAAGATATTCTGATCAACAATATCGCCTGGGCGCTGCGCCGCCTGCCGGTGTTCGGCGTGTTTGGCGATGGGCAGTACCGCCTCCAGCCAATCTACGTGGACGATCTGGCAAAGCTGGCAGTCGAACAAGGCCAATCGCGTGACAATGTGATCGTTGACGCCATCGGCCCGGAGACCTTCACTTACCGGGAGTTGGTGGAGCAAATCGGGGAGATCATCGGCAAGCGCAGGCTGGTCGTCTCCGTCCCGCCTGTGATCGGCTATTGGGCGGGAGCGCTGATCGGGAGGTTGATGGGCGATGTACTGATCACCCGCGAGGAGATCGAGGGGCTGATGGCCGATCTGCTGGTCACGCAGTCGCCGCCTGCTGGTGAGACGAAACTGACCGATTGGGCCAAACAGCACGCTGAGTCTCTGGGGGTGCATTACGCCAGCGAGCTGGCGCGCCGCCGCAACCGGCGGGAGGCGTACTGAAAGCTCTGAAGCAATCAGCTTTCAGCGATCAGCAGTCAGCGTGATGAAAAGCGACCACCCGGCAGGGGATGCCTGTCGGGTGGTCGCTTTTTAGGGTTGGAAAGACCGCATTCGGCCCAGGTTTCAAAGGGTGGCGGTCAATTCCCCATCCCGTCGTCCGGGTTGTCGTCGTGGCCCAGTTTCAGTTTGGCCATTTCTTCGCTCAAGCGCACCCACAGGAGGAGCATGTCGCCCTCATCGGTCTCGACGTTGCGCGCCGCCACGATGGGGGCGTTGAGGATCAGCCCGTCGGGGGCGCGGAATTCCAGGTGCATTGGCTGCTGGTGATGCCAGGCGCGGTGGCAGCGTTCGAGCAGCGCCAGGCCGTTGAAGGTGCGCAGGCGGGTGATGGCGATATTCGCCAGGTTGGGGCTATCGTGCAAGCCAAATGTCCAGCCCTCGTTGGTGGATTCAAAGGTGGGCGGGGGACCTTCGATGATGGTGATTTTATCGTCCATAAGTACGGTTTCTCCAGGCAGGGCGGAATCATACCACAAGTAGGGTAAAACGGAATGCGTAAAACGCAAATCGTGAAACGTAATGGTCGCTGGGTTTTGTGCTCTCCTTTCAATACCGCAACCGGGGAAGAAAGCAAACGGGCGCGGTATAATCTTTCAGCTATGAAAAAAATCGCCTTTTTGATCATTGTGGTCGTTTACATCCTGGCTGTCATAACAAGTTTGCTGCTCGTGATCAAACCCGGGGCAGCAATTTTTTATTACAAGGCGGCCCTTCAGATGGAGCACTGCGCGCCGGACTCCGGTTTCGCGTATCGCTGCCCGGTAAATTTATCCCCCAAACTCTTTTCCCCTGAGAGAGTGCTGCTCTTTGAAGATGGGCAGCAACTCTATCGGGGTACCCGCAGCCAGATCAGCACTACCGGGAATGGAGAGTTTACCGTTGAGGTCACTGCAAATGGCGATTATTCAATTTACTTCGCACCCATCGAGAATAGCGATCCACTGAGCAACGACGCAATCTACCGGGTCTATTACGCACCCATTTTCTTCTCGCGGGCAAAGGGAATCCAATATCTTGGCATTCTGCTGGCCGGATTGCTGTTGTATGGATTGCTTCCGATTTTCCGGTCGGCGTTTCGGCGAGCAAATAATTGGCTTCATCTCCGGCTGGTGCGCGTGAAATCATCATTTCAGATGGTTGTTCGCTTTCTGGCTCGAAAGGGGGCATTTTTTGCCAACATCGTATCGGCTGCAAATTCCGGGAGGCGTTCCTTTTTCCTGTCATGGGGCAAATTGTATGTAGTCACCGGCGCAGCAGCTTACTGGCTGATTTTCATGGAATGGCTTTTCCTGGTTACAGGTGCATCTTTCATGAGCGGGATGAGCCTGGGCCAAAAGCTGGAAATCCTTTTGCTTTCCGGTCTATTCCTGACCTGTGTGGCCCTGACCTTGCTGACGGTATTGCTGGCGCTGTCTCTCGCTTTGCGGATTTCCCACCTCTCGTGGATAGCTTTTTTGATTGCTGAACTGGTCTCCACCGCTTTGATGACAGCGATGATCGTGTTAATGGCAGACAACTTCACTTACGTGATCTTCCATTTCGGCATACTCACAGCGATGGGAGTCGGGCGCACCCTCTACGGCATCCTGATTGGCGTCGTATTGATCGGCGTTTATTGGCAGAGGCTGAAATCATGGCAGCCGGAGAGCTGGCTCAACAAATCCGCCCGGGGGGTTCGTATGTTGGGCGGCATCACCCTTGGGCTGGCCGCGATCTCGCTGGTCACAGCATTCCTACGCTTCGACCCGAGCTTTACATCCTCCGATTTGGCAAGTCAAGCATCGGCAGCCAGCCGCCCGAATATCATTCTCATCGGCAGTGATGGGCTGACTGCCAAGAATATGTCGGTTTACGGGTACGAACGGGATACCACCCCGAATATCAAGGCGCTGGGCAGCACGTCTCTGGTGGCAGAAAACGCCTTTTCGAATTCGAGCGCAACACTTGGCTCCATTGTTTCGATCCTCACCAGCAAATGGTCTACCCAAACGGGCGTGATCTATCCCCCGAATATTCTTCAAGGCGAAGACGCTTTCGAGCATTTACCCGGGATTTTGTCGAAGGCCGGGTATAAAACCGTAGAAATCGGCGTGCCCTACTATGTTGACGCCTATATGGTGAACGTTCAGGATGGCTTTGACGTGGTCAACCAGCGCTCGATGGAGAAAGACCCGCTGGTCAGCGCCTGGCGAGACGCCGGGTATGACTTGCCGGCCTACTTTATTTATAAGCTCGAGGAAAAGCTGGTCAACCGTCTGCTGCACGCGTTTTACCTCGAGACGATTGCCAATCCGTTCAGCGTGGTGACACAGCCCACACCCGAGCTGCAAGACCGCCAAAAAATGGATCAACTGCTGTCTTTGCTGGGCCAAACCGATGCGCCTATCTTCGTCCACGTGCATTTGATGGGCACGCATGGGGCCAGATTCGCCATTGACGAAGGCAAATACTCGCTCGGCCAGGAACAAACCCAGGATTGGATGGTTGATTTTTACGACGATGCCATCCTGGCTTTCGATAGCTATATCGGAGAGCTGGTCGAATACCTGAAGACAACCGGACAATTCGATAACACGCTCCTGATCATTTACTCCGATCACGCCACAAAATATTACGTCAGGGATCGCGTCCCGATGATCTTCCATTTCCCTGGCGATCAGTATGCCGCGACGATCAGCGACAACACCCAAAACCTGGACATCGCGCCGACAATATTGGACTACATGGGCCAGGCTGTTCCGAACTGGATGAATGGCATCTCGCTCCTGTCGGCAAATCCGGACAACGACCGGCTGATCTTCTCGATCAAGCCGATCAGTGTTACCGAGGTCGAGGCGGGAAAATTCAGCCTGGATGTCAACAATCTGGCCCCTCCGTTCTACCAATTCCAGGCCATTCAGGTCGTTGTGTGCAACCGCTGGTACGAGCTGAATTTACGGACTCAAGAATGGATAGGCTGGATCGTCGAGCAGCACACCGCCCCCTGCGCCGAAAGCGATCTGCCAGATGAGGCTGCGATCCGGCAAAGCATCATCGAGTTTCTCGACAGTCAGGGCTACGATGTATCCACGCTGCGCTGAAGATAGCCCCAGTTGGATTAAACAGGGATAGGCAGGATAAACGGGATGTTATCCATTCCAAATCCTGATTATCCTGCACATCCCTGTTACAATTTTCTCAACCTACGATGCAAATACTGACCTCCATTGACTTCCAGGCTTATCTCGACCAACATGCCCTCCCCGGCGAGATTCTGCATCTCAGCGTGCCCACCCCCACCGTCGAGACGGCCGCGGCGGCGGTGGGCTGCCAGCCGGAGCAGATCGTCAAATCCATCCTGTTCCTGGTTGACGACCAGCCGGCGCTGGCGGTGACCTGCGGGATGGCCACCATCGAGCGGCGCGCCATCGCCGCCCATTACGGGGTGGGACGCAAGCGGGTGAAGCTGGCCTCGCCCGAGGAGGTTATCGCCATCGCCGGGTACGCGGTAGGCGCGATGACGCCTTTCGGCCACCGGAAACCCCTGCCCACCCTGCTCGACCCGCGCGTGCTGGATCAGGCCGAGGTCTTCGCCGGCGGCGGTGACGAGAACGCCCTGGTACGCCTGAATCCGCAAGACATCCTGCGCGCCAGCAACGCTGTCGTGTTATCATTGACCAGCTTTCCAAGCATAATTGTCTGACGAAAAGGTTGATTTTCTCACCACAAAGGACACCAAGTGACACAAAGGAAAAAGTAAAAGCACTATTTTTGTATTCCTTTGCGCCCCTTCGTGCCCTTCGTGGTAAAAAAGGAGCTTTACAAAATTATGGAAACTCACCTTGCCGTTATCAGCCTGTGGGCGGAGGATGTTCCAGCGACCGCCCATTTCTACCGCGATGTACTGGGGTTGAATCTGCTGCTCCAAGCGGGGCACGATCCCCATTTTCAGCTCGATGGAATCTACCTCGTCATCAAAAAAGGCCATCCCGCGCCTGCCCAGGAGCCGCCCTTCCCGGTGCTGGCCCTCTCGGTGAGCGATCTGCAGGCGATGATTGCGCGGCTGGAGGCCCATCACGTGGCGCTGCCGTGGGGAATCGAGCACAACGCGGATTCTCAGTGGGTGAAGTTCAGCGATCCCGCCGGGAATCTGATCGAGGTGGTGCAGTTCGGCCATCCGCAGGGCGAGGGGTAATTCTATGCCGGACGGGGCGCACAAACGCAAAGCCACCCGCACCAGCCCTTTCGGCGCGCCGGGGCGCGTCAGTCACGATGCGGCGGCGTTCTACGGCAGCCGGTTATACGACGATCAGCCGCAGGAATGCGCCCCAACATCCGTCGAGCGGGGCGTCCCACCCGAAGCGCTGGACCGCATCCTGCGGCGGTCGTCCGAGTGCATGGAAGAACTGCCGGATGCGTGCATCCACCTCATGGTCACATCGCCCCCCTACAACGTCGGCAAAACTTACGATGAGAATCGAACGCTCGATGAATACCTGGCATTCCTGTCCCGCGTCTGGCAGGAGGTGTCCCGCGTGCTCGTTCCCGGCGGGCGGATGTGCATCAACGTCGCCAACCTGGGGCGCAAGCCGTATATCCCGCTGCACGCTTTTATTGTGCAAAGCGTATTGGAACTGGGCTTTTTGATGCGCGGCGAGATCATCTGGAACAAAGCCGCCAGCGCCAGCCCGTCCACCGCCTGGGGAAGCTGGCTGTCGGCAGCCAACCCCACGCTGCGCGATGTTCACGAGTACATTCTCGTGTTCTCGAAAGGCTCGTTCAGCCGCAAGCCTGCCGGCGAGAGCGAGAGCACCATCGGGCGGGATGAATTTCTCGAATTCACGCGCAGCGTGTGGACTTTCCCGGCCGAGTCGGCCCGCAAGATCGGCCACCCGGCCCCCTTCCCGCTGGAGCTTCCGCGCCGCTTGATCCAACTGTACACCTTCGCAGGCGACGTGGTGCTCGACCCGTTCATGGGCAGCGGGCAGACGGCGATCGCTTCGCGCCAATGCGGGCGGCATTTCGTGGGGTATGAGACGGAGGAGGCGTATGTGAGGCTGGCGGAGGAGAGGTTGCAAGGGGCAGGTGGCAGGTAGCAGGTGAAAAGTTGCAGGTTGAAGGTGGGAGGTTGGCGATGAAGAAGCTGGTTTTCATCCTTGTGGCAGCGATGGGGCTGTTGGCGGCGTGTGGGAGAGGGGAGGTTTCTCCGACATCTACGATCTTGCCGACGGCGATGGGCAGTTTGACTGCGCCGTCCATCCTGGCTGCTTCGGCGACGCCGAGCGGCGCACCAGCGCCTACGCGCACAGCGACGGCTACTCGTAAGGTCACGGCGACGCCCCGCCCAACAGGAACGCCAACTGCGACCTGGCTGCCCACTGAGATCAGCATGTTTCCGGTGGATCTGTACCAGCAGTCATTTGCGACGCCCACTCCCATAGACACCCCAGACAGCCACAATTTCAAGCTAAAGGAGTGGACCGCTTCTGATTCGATCACGTTGATCCAGGAACTCGAGCAATATGCCCGCGCTAATGATGTTTGTTTCCCGTTTGGATGTAATCGCAATGGTTTGATAGAGGCGCAAGCGCCCATCGAATTGGCGCTTCTGGAAGCGATGAGCCGATTCCCAGAACAACTGGATACTTACCAATTTCAGTGGCGGCTGGCGCTGGCGCGAGTGATTCGGGGCAGTCATGCTTCTGACGAATGGCTTTTGGCAGCCTTAGAGCAAATACTCAATGAGAAGCACATACCAATTGAACAGCTCGATAATTTCGTGCGGCCTTATGGTTTTCAGGTAACCACCACTGTTTCATGGGGCGACGATATCGAGAGAGTGCCCAATCTTTTTGGTAACGGACAAACTGGCATCATTTACAGGCTAGGAACGCAGAATCCTTGGACAGCGGATGGTCTATTCTTCGCAATAAGTGATGATCACGTGGAATACAACGTTATCCCCATTTACAGCCATTGGAGTTTTGATACTGGCGAAGACTTTTTGTTCGACACAACTGATCATACTAAAAATGGCGTCTCTGAGCTTGTTTTCCACTTTGGGGACCACAGTGGAAGTATGTGTCAGGGGGTTATTATGATTTTTGAATGGCAGGAAGATCGTTTTGTAGAACTAAGCGGAGGTAATATTCTGACAGAAAGTTGCGATGGGGTCCCCGCCTTTGGAAATCCCGATCAGAATGGTTTCGATACCATCTCCACATATAGTCCGATTTCTGGACGAACGGAGACTTTCGGTTGGAATGGTACTTCCTACGAATTGGTCAGTTACAAATATTCAGACAGCATTACTGCATTGCCCGATGTGATTGAAGATGGTCAATACGAGCAAGCCACAAATATCATTCAGACCACTTTGAATGATTGGCCGCCGACGGATAGCTATTACTCAGAAGATCAGCTTGGGGACAGCTATCCCGACTATCTCCGTTTTCAGCTGGGTATGATCTTCGCTCTACAATCCAAAGCAGCAGATGCAAAGGCCATCTTTCAAGAACTCGTAACTTCTCCTGTTAATCCTTTGACACTTGCTGTTTCGAACGCCAGCAGTGTCTTTCTCCAAAATTATGAGGGTGATGCCGATGTCTATCGCGCTTGCCAATCGGCGCTGAAAGCGATGGAAAAAGACATTGCTCCTTACCAGGATTCAGAAGGAAATGTTTCGTATGATGACAAGCAAAAAGCCTGGGGATATGATCCGTTCTATTCGAATGGTCTTAATTTTCTCTGCAATCCGCGGCCAGCTTTTGGGCTATTAGTTCACTCGATTCAGAAAGCATCCGATCCGGTCGCAGCAATCCAAAATGCAGGGGCTATCGTTCGCAAGTCGGCGATGCTGGATTTGGATTCCGATGGAGATAGTGACTGGGTGTTGATCGTAGAGCGCCCAGGCAGGAGAGTAGGGCACTCCAGGCTGGATTTATGGGCGATCATCAGCACGCCCAACGGTTTCCATACGCAATACCTGGATTATGCAGAGAATTGGAGTGGAAGCGATCAATATAATCTCATCAGCATAGAAATGACTTCGCCAAACGCTGTGGATAAACCCCTGTTATTAGTCAGAGTTGGTGAATATTTTTACATTTTCCACGCAACCGTGGCGGACGGGGCGCTGGAATCTCTTTACGACGAGAGTGGGATTCGCCAATATAATGTCACTCCTGGCGAAAACGCAATAGATATTGAGCTTTGGACGTTACCCAATGATTGGAATAACCCCTGGCAAGTGTATCGTTGGGATGCGCAAGCCGAAACGTTTAGCGCAGTAAACCGGCTGAAAGAAATGATGTTTTTTGAACACAACCCGGCTGGCGTCATCCCCATCGTACCAAAAATCCTGAATGAGCTGAAAAGCGTCGAGCAGCCTGATCGAGAATCTTATTACACCTACCTCCTCGCCCTCGCCTACGACCTCACCGGCGACGAAGCCAGCGCCGTACAAACCTACTGGCAGCTCTGGCGCGATTATCCCGAAAGCCCCTATGCCCTCATCGCTCGCGCCAAACTGGAAGCTACCCCCTGACCCCTATCCCCTCCTCCCCTTTTATGAACCGTCGTTTCTTGAAATTTTCCCTCATCCCCCTCACCCTCCTCGCCGCCCTCCTCGCCGCCTACTTCCTCTACCCCTGGCTCAAGACCAACGCCGCGCGCACCTCGCGGCTGCTGACCTGGCTGCGAGAGAGCGCCGCCCACCCCGATTGGGCCGTTCGCGCCGGGGAGACCTGCGGCGACGCGCCCTTCCAGATGCCCACCAGCGGCTATATCGGCTACCTGTGGGGCGACACATTCAAATTGGGGCAGCGCCACCAGGGGCTTGACATCTTCGGCGGCGGCGAGCCGGGCCAGACACCGGTGTTGGCGGCTTATCCCGGCTACCTCACCCGCCTGCCGGACTGGAAATCCACCGTCGTCATCCGCATCCCCGACGACCCGCTCCAGCCGGGCCGCCAGATTTGGCTGTATTACACCCATATAGCGACCGCCGACGGCAGCCCGTTGATTGACGACGCTTTCCCGCCCGGCACGTCCGAGGTTTTCATCGGCGCAGGCACACTGCTTGGCTACCAGGGCAACTATTCCGGCGATCCCGGCAACCCGGTGGGCGTTCACCTGCACTTCTCGATAGTGCTGGACGGCGGTGCGGATGAAACGCATCCAACCGGGCAAATCCGCAACGAGCTGGACATCCGCAACACACTCGACCCATCGCCATATTTGGGTCTCGTCTTGAACGCCGGGCAAAACCGGGGAGAGATTCCTCTTTGCCGGAAGTAATCGTCTGGATATATTG
>DYIZ01000103.1 GCA_020723385.1 Candidatus Aquidulcis sp. | reverse complement strand
AGCTCTTTGACGAAGCGGAAGATATTGATACGCAAATTGGTCCGGTCAAGGTAATCTATGGATAACCCGGTGTAACCTGCCAGGGTTTCGATAATGCGTTGGCGTTCGGCGGGCGGCAGTGAAGCGCCCTTCATGAGCGCCAAAGTGTAGTCGCCCAGAGCGAAATTTTCGACTTCTGCAAGAAACTCGCGCAATTGTTTACCCGTGCGGCGGCGGGATTTACCTGCCTTCCCGTGATACCAGGCGGTGGCAGCAAACGTTGGCAGAAAGACAATATACGGCAGATCGTTGCCCGGATCGAATTCCAGCGTGCTGAAATCGAGCACCGACGAGATGAGCATGATGCCATTGAGATACATCCCATGCCGCTCTTGCAGATAACCTGATAGCCCCGCGGAGCGGGTTGTGCCATAACTTTCGCCGATCAGGAATTTGGGAGATGTCCACCGCTGGTAACGGGTGGTGTACAGCCGGATGAAATCGCCCACGGTTTCGATATCCTTCTTGAAGCCATGGAATTCTTTGGCTTTCTGACCCTCGACTGGGCGGCTGTATCCCGTGCTGACGGGATCAATGAACACCAGGTCAGTCTGATCGAGCAGTGAAAACTCGTTATCCACCAGCCGGTAGGGCGGTGGAAGCGGGCTGCCATCTTCGGTCATCAATACCCGGCGAGGGCCGAGCAATCCCAGGTGCAGCCATACCGACGAAGATCCCGGGCCGCCATTATACGAGAAGGTCAATGGGCGTTTGGTCTTATCGGGTACATCATCGCGGGTGTAGGCGACGAAAAACACCGCTGCTTTGGCCTTCTCGCCTTCGGATTCTTTCTCGCGGTCGGCGGTTTCTTCTTTGAGCACGATCGTGCCGGTCGTGACGGTATAGCTGATCTCTTGCCCGGCGATGATCACACGCTGCTGGCTCGTCACCAGGTTATCGGTAGGGGTTGGCTTGGTCTCTTTCTCTTTGGTTTCTTCGGCCTTTGGGGATTCTGTTTTCTCGGTCATGGTTTCTCCTCTCGGTGTAATCTGTCAGGGGCAATTATACATCCAAAGCACTGCCCCCCAGCGACCTCGGTCGCTGGGGGGCAGGCTGTCGCTCTCACGCTGTTTTGCGAGAACGAACGAGATTACCAGCCGAGCTTAAGGCGCGGGGGCCTTCATGACAATCGGCAGGAAGAGTTTGTACCAGATCACATCGGTGACCAGGACGTCGGTGTTGTTTTCGAGATTGTCATCATTGTCGGAAGCAACTTCGACATTGTTGACCAGCGAGACGGAGGCCTTCGGGGCGGTGACGACGATGGTAATCGTGACATCATCGCCATTCGCGATTGTACCGACATCGCAAACTACCACGCCCGCAGTCTCATCGCAGCCAACGCTGGCCGAGACGAAGGTGACGCCTGCCGGGAGTGTGTCGGTAACGACAACGCCAGTGGCGTCCGCCGGGCCAAGGTTGTTGACCACAATGGTGTAGGTGATATTCTCGCCGCCGGTGATGTGATCCGGGCCGGTCTTGGTAACTTCGAGGTCTGCTGTTGCAGCCAGAACGGTGAGAACGCCAGTCTGATCCAGCTCGAACGGATCGCCCGGATGCACGCCATCCAGATCACCATAGTACCAGTCGGTGATGTTGGGGTTGGCAGGATCGAAGCCGTCGAACTCGAAGCGTACAGTGTAGGAGTATACGCCCACAGCCATCGGGGTGAATTCACCCGCGAAGACATCGTTAGCGCCGTACAGGCGGTGAGTGACTGTGATCGGAACCCAGGTCCAGGCATTCACATCGGCGCTGGTGCCGTAGCCCAACATGCCTTCGACAAGCGTGTCGCTGATCGGATCGAAGTTGGTGACGCCGTTGAGGAAGACTTCGCCGGTGATGATGCCGGTCGGATCGCCCAGGCTGATGGTGATCTCACCATCGCCATTGAGCTTTGCATAACCGAAGGGCATCAACCGGTAGTCGTCTACGATTGCGTTGCCATTGACTGTTGTGTTGCGATTGACGGAGTTCAGCCGGTCGCCGGCGTGGTTGTCCCACGAGTTGCCGATGACATATTTGTACTCGAAGCTGTACGGTGTGTCCATGTACAGGGTGGCGGTGTAAGTGTCATCGGATCCATCGCCGAGCATCGGGGTGGCGGTGGTGGACCAGCCGTTGAAGTTACCGGCCATGTGGAGCACTTCGCCATCGGGCACTTCATTTTCCAGATCGTGGTAGATGAAGGTGACTTCGCTTGGCACACTGGTGGTAGCCTCGGCGCTGAACAGATCGCCGTTGTACATGAAGTCGGCCACATTGGTGATGTCTACTCCCGGTTCGGTCACGGTGACGTTGAAGGTGACGGTGATCAAATCAGGAACGTTGATGTCTCCAGACAGCGAGTAAACCAGGTCATAGTATCCTGGAGGACCAACAAGGTCAGTGATTGGCGTCCAGGGAATACCACCCGGAACAAAGTTTCCCTCGTCAACGAGCATGGCGTCTTCGCCATTACCACTGGTTTGCGACGAGCGGTACCAGTTCCATCTTTCATTTCCGGTTGTTTGAACGGACGGGAAGAAAGTGATCCAGTAATGTCCGGGATCCAGAGCGAGCGGAGCGCCGTTGGCCGCCACAATATCCAGTGTGGGGGAGTTATTGACGATCGTTACCGCAGTATCTGTGGGAACAGTCGTGTATGACCAGATTTCGTTACCGTCCCCCGGCACGCCAGCTGGTTCGCCGCCATTATCGGCATAGATATACCAGTTCAGGTCTGTGGCATTCGTGGCAAGGTCATTCAGGTTCACGAAACCACCCATGTAGATTTCGGTGATCAGCCAGGGTTGTGTATTGATGAAATCATCTGCCGAGTAGCTGCCGAAACCACTGCCGAGGATGAAATCTGACACAATTCCATTTCCAGAGCCATCGGGTGTCTGATTCCACAGAACTGCCTCTGGTGCAAAAGGTGTGTTCGCAGCCTGCGATAGTGAATTAACGGTCAAACCGGGGATTACAACCGATGACGCTGCTGTGGATTGATTGGGTCGAACAGCGGTGACGATCACACCATTATCCCAATACACAGTATTGTCCGCTGTGCTGTATGAAACGTTACCATAGGTTGCTGACAATCCACCAGCAAATTCTACGCCAGCCGGAAGGGTGTCGGTGAGCAGGGCTGGATCCGCGATGGGTGAGCCATTGCCATCCAGTACGATGGTATAGGTGATCACCTCGCCGGGCATCGCCGTTGCAGGTGCATCCTTCGAAACAAGCACCGGCTGGAAGTAGTGCAGGTTCACACGGGTCTGGCCGATATCGTCGGGACTGGCTGGCTCGGTGCCCAGGGTGACGACGCCGTACCAGGCATCCACACCGGAGAGCAGCGGCTCATCCCAGTTGAGGGCGATGTCAAACGGCATGCCTGCCGGAACGGCTGTGGGGCCGCTTACGGTTAAGTCGCCCACATCTCCGGGCAGTACGACACCGAAGGATAGCGAGATGACATCCTTTCCGCCCGGTGTGGATGAGGCAAAGTTCTGCGCCAGCACCCAGTAATTGCCCGGAGCGGGGTTGTCAATGTTGCAGTATTCGAGCACTGCGCCGGTCGCGCTGGTGCAGGCGATACCTGTGCCTGGTGTGCTGCCGGTTCCCATCCACATATCTACATCGAGCGATGTGCTGGCGACGATTTCAGCTACCAGGCGCAGCGCGCCAGCCGGAACGGTGATGAGCTGCACGACCGTGCCGCCGTCGCCATTGTAGGGCGAGCCAGTGGTCGGATCTTGCGGCACTTCCTCGCTGATGACCGTCGCCGGGGTAAGCCCGTCTACGGTGGCAGTGAGGGTGATGACTGGAGCGCCAACCTGGAGGTCGGGCACGATCTGCGAGCCGCTCTTCAGGTCGGTGTTGATGACTGCGGTGTCAGGAACGTATGCCGAGGCCGGGGCGACAACCGTGGTCAGACGCTGATCGGCCACGGGGGCGCCAGCACCAATCACATTCACATCGTCAACAAACCAGTTATCGCCGTCATTTTGTTCCATCACAAAAGCGACGTAGATATTTTGGCCGACATAGGCGCTCAGGTCTACAGAATACTGTGAGTACGTAGTGCCAAAAGTTTCACCGTAAGTTTGTACGACTGTGAAATCGGTCGGGGTGATTTGAGAAGCAGTCGAAACGCGAATGGTATACGTGGTGCCGTAATCGGCTGTATAGCTCTCTCTGGCGTAGAATTGAAGGGTAGACGCCGAGGCCGTCGGCATGAACTGCGGGGTTACCAGCCAATCTTGCGCCAAACCACCAGAAACGGCTTCATATCGAACAAACGCAGCCGCGGGAGCAGTATTTGGAGTCGTCGTAGTTCGTACCCAGTCTTGCGCTATGCCCAGACCGTTGGCTCCCCTGAAGGTAGCCCAACCGGTGGGTGGGAAGGCGACATCGGTGAAGCTTTCATTTGGCAATGGCGATTCGCCTGGGAAGGTCGCATTCGTCTCGAAGAGCACATCGCCGAAAGCGAAGACATCCAGCGGCAGGCCCACCACGCTGGCGGTGAACTCGATTTCCTGCGTTGCACCTGGGTTGATTGTGAAGACATCCGGGTTAGCCGTGACCGTCAGGGTTGGAACATCGCTGACGAAGGTAACGGTGTAAGTGGCAGAGGTGGAAAGCACACTGCGTACGGTGCGCGTCCAGGTGCAGGTGCCCACGCAGTTGTAGTTCACCAGATTGGGCTGGTTGAGGGTCTTGGGATCGCCGCCTGCCGTGGGATTGGCTGCCACGTAGTTGGCGAAAGTCTCATCGAAAACCAGGCCAGCGTTGGCCGCGCCCTCGAGGTCGAGGCGGCCAGAGCCAGTGTCGAACGGATTGGCTGCAACGACGCTCGATGCAGTTGTGGCGCTCATCAACCACCACGGGAAAGTGGTTGTTTGGAGAGCAGACTTGATTTCCGCCGGGCTCCAATCCGGGTGCAGGTCAATCATAAGTGCGGCTGCGCCAGCGCCGTGCGGGGCTGCCATCGAAGTTCCGCTGTAGAACGCATACTGCACCGGATCGCCGCCTGAAGCAGCCACTGCCGCCAGAATGTTCACACCGGGAGCAGCGTAGTCGGGCTTGAGAACTTCCCAGTCGCTCGGGCCGCGTGAGCTTCCCGAATCCATAATGTCGGCAAAGTCGGGGTTGACAATCACGGACTGTGCAAAATTCAATCGTACAGTGACCGGGGCATTTGCGTCAATGTAATCAATCAAATCGAGACCGTCACCCTGCCCAACCATCACCGAAGGGATCGTGGTGCCGGGGGTGGACATGGCGATGGGGGGACCGCCGCGGTTGTTGAACATTACAACAGCCACTGCGCCAGCGGTCGTCGCATTGACGATCTTTTCGCTAAAACTACAGGTTCCACGCATGATCAAGGCGAACTTGCCGGTGAAGTAACCTGCCGGGAAACCGCCGGTGGAAGTACAACCAATTACATTAGCAGGGCTATAGGCGAGTTCTGCTGCAATATCGGTTGTCAACTGCGGACCGTTGCCTTGCAGCGCGGCCAGGTCTTGCAGGGTGGCCGTGAAGGGGTTGGTTACATCCAACGAGTTGGCGATCAAGCGCGGGGTGGTGGACATGCCGACTGCGGCATTCCACGGGCCGGTTTTAGCAACCGTGTTGGGGTTCGGGCCAGTATTGCCTGCTGAAGCCGACACAAAAATCCCAGCGTTGTAGGCATCCAGGAAGGCCAGGTCAATCGGGTCGTTCCAGGGATCGTCGCCGCCGGAGATGGAGTAGTTCAGCACATCCACGCCATCGGCAATACCCTGGTCAACCGAGGCCACCAGTGTGGTCGAGTTGCCGCTGCCAGCGGTGTTCAACCCACGGTATGCGATGATATTGGCATGTGGGGCGACGCCGGAAATGGTGCGGGTGATCTCAGCAGAGATCGTGACGGTGACCACATTGCCGGCAGCCGTGCTGGCGGTGTGTGATCCATGACCATGATCGTCTTCGGCGGATGGGGCGTCGGTGAAGTTAAACGCACCGATCAGCTTGTCATTGCAGAAGCCAATGATGTAATTGGGATCAGCCGGGTTGCAGATACCTACGTAATTGCCAGCTCCCCAGGGGTTCGTGTGATCGTAGCCATCAATGGGGCCGGGATCTGCAAACGAGGGGGAAGCATGGTTGATGCCGGTGTCAATCACGCCGACAATGATGCCTTCGCCTTTCGTGCTCAGGCCGCTGCCGATATCGCCTTCCCAGATGTCATCGGCATTGATCCACCAGGGACCTATGTCGGTTTCGACCTGGCGCACCATATCGGGGTAAACAGCTTTCACAGTCGGCAGGCCAGCTAATTGCTGAGCCTCAGCCTGGCTGACGCGCACTGCAATGCCGTTGAGGGCGTTCTTGTACTGGAATACTACCTCGACCGATCGGCCTACTACGCCATTGATCTCAGTGATCAACTCGGCCTGCTTTGCATCCAGGTAGCTGAGGTAAGCCACGCTGGCTTCGGATTTAGCATCCAGTTTGCGGGCGCCGGTGACCATGGGGCTGGTCGCTTCCAGGCCCGCAATGCCGCCCAGGTAGCTGGCCAGAGCAGGGTCAGCCAGGCGGACAATATAAAGCCCAGTCTCACTCTCGCCAATCTTGGCGACGGGTGGCTGGGCTGATTCGGCAGCCGGAGTATTGACGCCGGTCTGCAGGGCGGGTTGTGCACTTGCCGGATTCGACAATGATAAAGTCATCGAGACCAACATCAGCAGTGCAAACAACCGGAACAGTTTTGACTTCATAGTAATCTTCCTCCTGAATTTAGTGTTGATGAGCTGTTAGCCAATTATTGGGTAAAGCAGGTAGGTTTTCTTCTTATCGCCTCCTTTTAAATATTTTCCAAGTTTGCAATCTATTTTGGAATGCCTGAGTGTGTTGCGCGTCCACGCAAAGAAAGACAGATACATCTCTCCCTTTAATAGAAACGGGGAGAGATGTGTGTTGTAGTATAGCGATCAGTAAAACAGAGCGTGGAGGAACAAATCGGGCCTTTTCATGCCGCTTCAAAAATACCATACCTTCCTTGTTTGTGTCAAGGAAATTCCTTCAATGCTCATTCGAGAGCGGGTATGGGATTGTAGATGTGTGGCAGGGTTATCCTTGTAACCACATTCCAGGGTTGCTTGTAACTAGATAAATATTGTCCGATATATGACATTAATACCACATGAGTCCCCTGCGTGTCAAGTATTTCATCAATCGAGATTAACGCGTCGCTGCGCTGTTGTTTTGCCCTGCCAATTGCCCGCAGCCCGCCTGGATATCAATGCCTCGTCGCAGCCGGATGCTGCACGGGATACCGTGACGCTCCAACTCGGCCTGGAAAGCATCTGCTCTCTGACGGGTGGTCGGTGCGCCAGGGTAGCGGGTGGTCGGGTTGAGCGGGATCACGTTGACGTGTGTGAGCATCCCCTTCAGCCGGCGGGCTAATTTTTGGGCTTGTTCGGGTGTGTCATTGACCCCCTGGATGAGCGCCCACTCGAAGGTGATACGCCGCCGCGTCTGTTCGACGTACTCACGGCAGGCAGCCAGCACTTCGTCGAGAGGGTATCTGCGATTCACCGGCAGGAGCGAGGCGCGCAGATCATCGTCTGCGGCGTGCAGAGACACTGCCAGGTTCACCTGCCGCCTTTCGGCGGTGAAGCGTTTGATCCCTGGCACAAGCCCCACCGTCGAGATGGTGAATCGCCTGGCTCCCAGGTTAAATCCCTCGGGGTGGTTCAACCTGTCAATGGCGGCCATTGTGGCTTCATAGTTGTGGAACGGCTCACCCATCCCCATCACAACGATGTTTGAAACGGTTTCTCCCTGGGCTTGAAGCTGGCGGGCATAATACAATACCTGCGCCACGATCTCGCCGCTGGTCAGATTGCGGCCAAAACCCATCTGCCCGGTGGCGCAGAAGACGCAGCCCATTGCGCAGCCCGACTGGCTGGAGATGCACAACGTTCGCCGGGTTGCGTAACGCATCAATACGGCTTCGATCGGGCGGTCATCCGGCAGGTGGAAAAGAGTCTTGCGTGTCTCGCCGTCTTTTGATTCGAGGATGATCGAAGGCCGCAGGCTGGAAAAACTGAAGGAACCTTCTAGCTTGGCGCGCAGGCTTCTCGGTAAAGCAGTGAATTCGTCTGGCGAGGCCCACAACTGCTGGTACAGCCCCTGCCAAATCTGCGCAGCCCGGTAGCCCGGCTCACCCCACGAGGCAAGCGTCTCTTTCAGCTCGAGTAAATCGAGATCATAAATCAACCGGTTTGCCATCTTTCAACCTTCAACCTGTGACCTGTAACCATGATGTATTCACCACGCTCGATAAATCATCCGCGATGATATCTGGCTCGGGACGCCAGGCGAGCGCCTGTTCCCGCGTGGTCACGCCCGACAGCACCAACGCCGTATGGCAGCCGATGGCCTGCGCCCCGGCGATGTCGGTCTCCGGGCGGTCGCCTACCACGAGGGTCTCTTCGGCGCGCAGCCCCAATCGTTCGAGAGCGATTTCATACATGAGCGGCGATGGCTTTCCAGCGATGATAGGCGCGGTGTAGGTGCTGGCTTCGATTGCCGCCAGGATAGACCCGGCTCCGGGAACCAGCCCCTCGGGGGTGGGAAACGTACGGTCGGGGTTTGTGCCCACGAAAAGCGCCCCGGCGTTGATCAACAGTGTGGCCTGGCGTAACTTGGCATAAGTCACCTGCCGGTCAATTCCCGCAACAACTGCCAAAACATCTGTATCGGACAGCGTGAAGCCGTGCTCGCTCAATGCAATTCTCACGCCTTCCTCCCCAACCAGATAGACTTGCCCGCCGTTTGGAAAGCGCCGTTTGAGAAGTAACGCTGCCGCTTGCGCCGAATTGACGATTTGCCAGGTTTCCAATCCAATAACCCCAAAACCTGCCAGCCTTTCGACGTACTGCTGCGGCGTGCGCGTGCCGTTGTTGGTCGCCAATACGACTTTCCAACCGTGCGCGGCGATTTGGGCAAAAATGGCTGGCAAGTCGCCGATAGGCTCGCGCTCACGCCACAGCACGCCATCCATGTCGAGAATAAGAGCTTTGATCGAAGTGATGAGGTTATGATTCATATTTGAAAATGGTTGGTCAGGAGAACCCCCGGATTTGGGGTGTGAGCGTTGTCGAAGCCCACGCTCACACCCCAAATCCGGGAATCGTTCCCGCTGAAGGCGGGAGAACCTTAATTATATGCGACATTGGGCTAAAAAAAGTGGTCAGTGAAGAGATGAATCTGCCCACTGACCACTACGACCGCATCAATTTCGGATGTGACGGTTACTTCTTTTTGGTATCTGCTGGCGGCAACACTTTGTCCACCAGGCCGTAATCTACCGCCTGCTCGGCGCTTAGGAAGAAATCGCGGTCAGTATCTCGTTCGATTGTCTCGATAGGCTGCCCGGTGTGGTAGGCCATGATCTCGTTCAGGCGGGCTTTGAGACGCAATATCTCCCGCGCCTGAATCTCGATCTCGGATGCCTGGCCTTGCGCGCCGCCCATTGGCTGGTGCATGTGGATGGTGGCATTGGGCAAAGCGTACCGTTCGCCTTTTGTCCCAGCGGTGAGCAGCACTGTGCCAAATGAAGCGGTCGCACCTACAGCGAATGTGCGGATCGGGTTGGAGATGACCTGCATGGTGTCGTAGATGGCCATGCCAGCGTAGACGACCCCCCCGGGGCAGTTGATGTACATCGAAATGGCAGATTCCCGATCCTCCTGGTTGAGGAACAGCAATTGAGCGACGATCAGGTTCGAGATTTGATCGTTGATGGGCGTGCCCAGAAAGATGATCCGGTTACGCAGCAGGAGCGAAAAAATGTCAAAGGCGCGCTCGCCGTGCCCGGTCGTCTCGATAACCATCGGGACGAGGGATTGTGGAGTCATCAGATCGGTTGGGTTGGTAAGTTTCATAGAATTTCCATCCTTTGGTAGCTTTGAGTTTGTGATTTTTTCTTATGCCGGATTGCGTTTGGACGTGCGCTTCGGCATGCGGACTATTCGGCCACTGGCTGTTCGGGATCGGTTTCACCGGTTGTTGATTCTGCATCCGAAGCGGACGCGGCTTCCTCGGTGGGAACCAGGGTCTCGGCCTCGACAGGTGCTTCGCTCTCATCGGCCTCGATGGTCTCGCCTTTCGCAAGCGCGTGCAAGCGCGCCACCGTCTTCTTGAATAAGAGATCAGTGGTGATGTCGTTGAACATGTGCTGCATGAATTCGTCAGTGAAGATTTTGCGGGCGTCCTGCGGATTCATATAGCTGCCGAGCTGAGTAATGGTGCGGTTGGCTTCGGTTTCGATTTCATCGCGCCCGATTTTGATATTTTCTGCCTTGCCTACTTGCAGCAAAGCCAATGTCTCTCGCAGCCGTTTTTCCGCACTGGGTTTTAGCTCCTCACGCAGGGCTGCATCATCCATCTGACGCGTCTTCAAATAGGTTTCGAGTTCCATTTTCTGCCGCGCCAGCCGGTTTTTTAGATCGTCAACCAGGTGATCAATTTCATGGTCGAGCATCTGAGGCGGGAATTTGATAACGGCCTCCTGGAGCAAAACATCAACGATCTTTTCTGTGTAGCCCGAGTCATAATCGCCCTTTTTCTGGGCTTCCAGGCTGTCACGCACCGCTTTTTGCAGGGCGTCCACCGTCTCGTACTCGCCTTGAGACTGGGCGAACTCGTCATTCAATTCCGGCAGATGGCGGGATTTGACCGCTTCGATCACGAAAATGTAATCGGCTTCCTTGCCGCGCAGCGCTTCGAAGGGTGAATCCTCCGGGAAGGTATAGCTTACGGTTTTGCTGTCGCCAACGGACAAGCCAAGCAGGTGGCTGGAAAACCCAGGGAAAGGCCATTCCTCTGAGGTCGTTCCTTCCGCGACGGTGATGAGTTGCGGCCGTTCGGGCAGCAATACCGCACTCTCGCCTTCGTTGACCTGCTTGCGTTGGGCGCTCAGCTTGATCGAAACCTGGTCGCCCACCTGCGCTGGTCGTTCGACGGGTTCGACCACGACCTGCCGTTCGCGCAGGGAATTGATCGTTCGCTCGACTTCTTCGTCACTGACGATTTGCTCTTCATAATCCAGTCGGATAGCGCGGTAGTCGCCAAGCGTCACTTCCGGTTCCAGCGGGACGATGAACTCGAATTTGAGTGGATCGCGGCTGGGGATATCTTTCAGCTCGCCTGGCCCGTAAGGCTCAACTTTGGCTTCATCGAGGGCCTTGGGATAGGTTTCATCCACGAGCAGCTCAACGGCTTTGTCGGAGACATACTCTTCACCCGCAAAGCGGAGTACAACATTGTAGGGCGCTTTCCCAGGACGGAATCCAGGGATTTTTGTTTGTTGAGAAATTTTGCGAGCGGCGCGATGCATGGCGCTTTCCATCTCGGCAGGCTCGATTTCGACGATCATTTTGACCTGGTTGTCTTCGAGGGTTTGGGTTTCGATCTTCAAGGCTTTATTCCTTTATCAAATAGGGTCCACCTGCCCGTTGGCTGGGTACCGGCGTAAACGGGCGGGATTATAACATGCCAATGTAAGAGGAAGATATGAGTCTGCTGCACAGACCCCAGGGATTTCATAAACCCTGGGGTCTGCATGGCTCGAAGCGATCTGTGGGGTAGGAGGGACTTGAACCCTCACGCCTCGCGGCACAGCATCCTAAGTGCTGGGCGTCTGCCAATTCCGCCACTACCCCGTGCGGGCGGGATTATAAGCGTAAGGCAGGAGAACGTCAATAAAATGCGATATAATCGCCCCTCTATATCACTCCGGGAGGTTGCTATTGGGACGACTGATCAATCCTGAAACAGCGGGGAAAGAACGCACCCAGCTCACACGAGCCGTTGTGTTGGCCTTGCGAGAGTTGATGAATCAGACTCAACCCGACGCCGCCACACGCGATCTGGCGGCTTTTATGGCCCTGGCATTGATGACGATCGGTGAAACCGTAGAGTCATCGGTGGCTGCGTGGGAAAAGCGCGATTATTGGGTCAAAGCCGATCGTTTCCGCATGGAATGGGCCTGGGCGCCCCGCCTGGGTCTGGCGATGAAAAAGGCCGTGCTCACTGAAGATTGGATGACCGTGGCGCAGACCGCTGCGCAGGTGACGCAAAAAGTGAACGGCGTACAGGTTCCGCAGCGCCACCGGCTGGGGACACCCTGGGTGGGGGCATATGAGAAGTTGAAGGATGAAAGTTGATTGATTTTTGCTCGTTTGAATACGCTCGCGCCGGACGACGCGGTTGCGCGCAACCGGCGTCCGGCGCTCCGTTCATCTCATCTTCATACTTTACCCCACCCCCCGCCGCCCGGCGTGCGGATGCTGAGAATATCCCCAGCCTGCAAGTCAACCGTGCCTTTGCCTGGCAGAGTCGTTTCTATTCCCTCGCGAATCAGCGCATTCTCGCCGCATTGCCCTGGCTGCCCGCTGGCTAATCCATAAGGCTGGAAACGCCGCCGCTCGGTGAGCAGCGTCGCCTGGCAGGGAACCAGCGCCTGGATATCCCGCCGGATCCCGTCGCCGCCGTGGTGCAAGCCCTTTCCCCCGGAGCCGCGCCGCACCGCGTAGCGCAGAATCCTCAGCGGGTACGCGTATTCCAGCGCTTCCACCGGGGTATTGAGCGTGTTCGTCATGTGGCTATGGATTGCCGATGGCCCGCCTGCTTCGGGCAGCGCGCCCATCCCGCCGCCGACTGTTTCGTAATAGGCAAACGGCGCATCCCGTCTTTCATTCCTCCCACCGATCGTCAAATTATTCATCGTTCCCTGGCTGGCCGCCGGGACGCGTTCCGGGCAGGCCTGCGCCAAAGCCCCCAGCAGCACATCCACGATGCGTTGCGAGGTTTCCACATTGCCGCCTGCCACCGCCGCCGGCTTGTGCGCATTGACGATTGTTCCCTCGGGGGCGATCACCCGGATGGGCACCAGGCAGCCGGAATTGTTGGGGATATCCAGCCCGATCAGGCAGCGAAAAACGTAATACACCGCCGACAGCGTGATGGCGTATACTGCATTGACGCTGCCGGTTTGCTGAGGCGCTGAACCGGTGAAATCCACTGTCGCCTCATCGCCCGAAAAGGCGACCGTGACCGTAATGACCGCTGGGCCGCTGCCCATCCCGTCGTCGTCGAGATAATCTGTGAAGGAGAATGCGCCGCTCGGAAGGCTGGCTAACAAGCGGCGCGTCATGCGCTCGGTGTAGCTTAGGAGCTCTCCCATATAGGCTGAAATTTCGGATAACCCGTACCGGGCTGCCAGTTCTTGCAGCCGGGTTTCGCCGCGTTGATTGGCGGCGATTTGCGCCCACAGGTCGCCGGCGCGTTCCTGCGGGGTGCGCACGTTTGACAAGATCAGATCGAACACCGCCTGGTTCAGTTTTCCCTGCTCGAACAGCTTGACCGGCGGGATGATGAGACCCTCCTGAAATATTTCTCGGGCCACCGGCATCGAGCCGGGCGTCATCCCGCCCACGTCGGCGTGATGGGCGCGCGAGGCCACGAAGCCGATTAGCACCCTATCCCCTATCCCTTCTTCCCTTGAGGAAGAAGGGATAGGGGATAGGGGATCAGGGGTGAAAACCGGCGACACCATCGTAATGTCCGGTAAATGCGTCCCGCCCAGGAACGGATCGTTGAGCACGATCACATCGCCGGGGAAAAGACCCAACTGGTCTGTTTTGGGATGCATCTCTTGGCTGCCAAAATTATTGGCCGTCTGTCGGGTCTGGAATTTCTTGATGGCTGCCTGCACCGACATCGGCATCGCGCCCAGGTGAACGGGGATGTGCGCCGCCTGGGCGATCATGTTTCCTGCCGGGTCGAAAAGCGCGCACGAAAAATCCCGCCGCTCTTTGATATTCGGCGAGTAACTGGCTTTGCGCAGCACAACGCCCATTTCTTCGGCCACTGCTGCAAAGAGATGCTTGAAAACTTCCAGCCGGATCGGGTCAGCCGCCATCAGACTTTCATCACCTTTTCCGAGATACTGTATCCTTCGTGGATATTGAGGATCGTCTCGGCCAGCAGGCGGGCAATCGAGACTACCTCTACTTTATCGTGGCGTTTTTCCGATGAAACCGGGATGGAATTCGTCACCACCAATTTTTCGATGCGCTCGTCCATATCGAGCAGCTCGAGGGCGCGCGGCAGCAGCACCGGATGCGTGATCGAAAAGCACGCCTGGCCCTCAGCCCCCTGGTCGTACAGGATATCGAGCTGCTTCAGCACGCTTCCCCCGGCGATGATGTCGTCAATCACGATGGGCCGGCGGCCTTTGATGTCGCCTACCACGTGAGTCGTGTGAGTCGTGGTGAAACTGGTGCGGCGTTTGTGCATCACCACCAGCGGCAGGTTGAGCATCCCAGCGTAACGCCCGGCCACGCTGGCCCGGCCCACGTCCGGGCTGACGATGGCCGCATTGCGATATTCGGGCTTGCGGAAAAAATCGGCCAGCAGCGGCAGCGCCGAAAGCGGATCCACCGGGATATTGAAGAAACCCTGAATGGCGGGATTATGGATGTCCACAAAGATGACCCGATCGGTACCCATGTGTTCGAGCAGGCTGGCGACCACTTTAGCGCTGATCGCCTCCCGCCCACGCGCCATCCGGTCTTGCCGGGCATAGGGGTAATAGGGAATCACCGCAGTGATCGAGTGGACGCTGGCGCGGCGGAAGGCATCCAGGAATAGCAATAATTCCATCAAGTTATCGTTGACTGGCACCGAGCAGGGCTGGATGAAGAAAATATCCTGCTCGCGCACCACCTCGTCAATCGTCACGTAGACTTCACTGTCGTCGAGGTGGACGCTCGAAGCCTTGCCCAGCGGCGTTTGCAAAATACTGCACACTTCCTGCGCCAGGGCAGGGTGGGCCGAGCCGGAGAAAATGCGCATTGGATAATGAGCCACGATTAGCCTCCAACGGTGATGAGCAGATTGCGATAGGCGTCCACGACCGCCTGGTCGCCGGGATTGATCAGGATAGTGGTATCGGAGCGGACGACGATGGCTGGCCCCGTCAGATGATTGCCAGGGGATAGTGATTCGCCTCGATAAAGAGGAACTCGTACCTGGCCGGATGGGAATCGCACCATGCGGGAATCCAGCAGAGCCGGTGATGGATCATCGCTTCCGAAGGGCAGCGCGACCAGCGGCGGGGGTGTCACCCGTCCGACGGCGCGCACGCGGATATTGACGATCTCGGTATCCGCCTCCGGGCGAGCGTAACCATAAACCCGATGGTGAGCGGTGTGAAAATCGTCGGCAAACGCCGCCCCAAAGGGGATCGTCAGCTCGTAAGATTGGCCGCGATAGCGCATGTCGAGCAGGCGCTCGATATGGATTTTTTTTGGGGGGAATCCCTCCGCTTGGATATCAGTCATCCCTTGCTCTGCCAGCGGTTCAAGGGCAGCCGCAATCTCAGCGGGCGGTATGTCTCCCCGCAGCATCACAGTATGCGTATAGTCACGAATAATGTCCGCTGCCAGCATTCCGAACGCTGAAAGGGTCGAGGCCAGCGGCGGGATCAGCACCTGCGACACTCCCATTCGCCGCGCCAGGTCTGAGGCGTGCAAGCCGCCTGCACCGCCGAAGGAGAGCAGCGTGAAGGGCGTTTGCCCCTTGCCGCCTTGCGGATCGTGCCCGCGCTCGACCGAGATCACGCGCAGGGCACGTTCCATGTGGGCGTTGACCACTTCGATCACCCCCAGCGCGGCGGATTCGGCGTCCATGCCAAGCGCCGCACCCAGCCGGTCGAACGCCAGCCGGGCGCGGGCCGCATCCAGCGCCATCTGCCCGCCCAAAAAGTGATCGGCAGGCAGGCGGCCTAAAACCACGTTGGCGTCGGTCACTGTGGGGAAGATGGCGCTGCCGGGCCGTGCGTAACATGCCGGGCCGGGGTCTGCCCCGGCGCTTTCCGGGCCGACGCGCAGCGCCCCGCCGGCGTCCACGCTGGCAATCGAGCCGCCCCCCGCGCCGATGGTGTGAATATCCAGCACCGGCACGCGGATCGGGCAGCCGCCCACGATGGCCTCGGTGGTCACTTGCGGCTGACCGTCAATCAACGACACATCCGTGGATGTGCCGCCCATGTCGAAGGTGATGAGGCGTACCCCCCTGTCCTCCCCCCATTTTCGCCCCTCTATTTGTAATTCTGAGCGCCGCGCCTGTGCAGGCGAAAATGGGGGGACCGAGGGGGGCGCTATTTTGCCGACAAAATGCGCCCCAGCGACGCCGCCTGCCGGTCCGGAGAGGATACACCGTACGCCCTGGCGGCGGGCTTCGTCAACCCGTATTACGCCGCCGTTCGACTGCATGATGCGGAGGGATATACCACTGGCCGGTTTTTCCCCTATTCCCTTATCACCTTTCCCTATTAGGGGATAGGGGATAAGGGATAGGGGCGTAAGAGCAGATTCTAGTTTAGCCAGGTATCTGTCCAGCACCGGGGAGACGTATGCGTTGACCACTGTCGTGCTGGTACGCTCGTACTCGCGGTATTCAGGCAGGATCTCGCTGGAAACCGAGACGAGATACCCGCCGGCGCGCAGCCGGGCAGTGATAGCTTGTTCGTGGCTCGGGTTGGCAAACGAGAACAGCAGGCACACCGCCACCGATTCGGGTTTGATCTCATCCAGCGCGGCGATCAATTTGTCGAGCGAGGCCGGATCGAGCGGGGTCAGGATGCTCCCATCGGATGCGACGCGCTCGGTCACTTCGAGTCGAAGCGCCTCCGGGACGAGGGGCGGTGGCGGCGCGGCGGTGAAATCGTACAGCGCCGGGCGGTTCTGGCGGCCAATTTGCAGCACGTCGCCGAAGCCCTGCGTGGTCACAAGCGCCGTGCGCGCCCCTTTGCGCTCCAGCAGGGCGTTGGTGGCGACGGTGGAGCCGTGGGTCAGTGAATAGTGATCAGTGAGCAGTGAGCAGTGATCAGTGATGATTGATGTCTGATTACTGATGACTGATGACTGATGACTGGTGGCTGATAACTGGTCACTGATTCGCTTTAGCCCTTGCAGCACCGCCTCCGCCGGGTCGCGGGGGGTGGAGAGCAGCTTGAAGGTGGTCAGGCTGCCCGAGACGGGGTCGAAGACGACGAAATCGGTGAACGTGCCGCCGATGTCAACGCCGATGCGCAGGCCGGCGGGTGGATTGGTCGGTTCGGGGGGCTTTTGCACGGGGCAATTATGCTGTAAGTGGGTTTGCTTGTCCAGACCTTGGTGGATTTACGTTATAATCCGGCAGACTTTTCCGGTTGACGGTTGGTGGTTGGCAGTTGGCTGATGGAGTCAATTGCCGCCGGTAGCCGTCAACTACCAACCATCAACTGCCAACTTGATTATGAATCGATACCTGTATTTCACCGTCTTCGCTTCCGGTTTGACCACGCTGGCTATTGAACTGGCGGCATCCCGCCTGCTTGGGCCGGCCTTTGGCACGAGCAATCTCGTCTGGGCTTCGATCATTGGGCTGATTCTCATCTACCTGACCGTTGGTTACTTTGTCGGGGGGCGGTGGGCAGATAGCTCACCCCATCACCGCACGATGTACACGGTGCTGGCCTGGGGGGCGTTCACCTCCGGGCTGGTTCCGCTCGTCGCCCGGCCGGTGCTGCGCTTCGCTGCCGATGCTTTCGATCAGTTGCAGGTGGGTATCCTGTTCGGCTCGTTCACCGCGGTGTTGATCCTGTTTTGCGTGCCGGTGACGCTGCTCGGCACGATCTCGCCCTTCGCTATCCGGCTGGCGATGACCGACTCGCGCCACGCCGGGCAAATTTCCGGGAGAATTTACGCCATCTCGACGCTGGGATCGTTCATCGGGACGTTTCTGCCGGTGCTGGTGATGATTCCGCTCCTGGGGACGACGATCACCTTCCTGATTTTTAGCGTATCCCTGACTCTGGTGGCGCTCATCGGGTTGTGGCGCTTCGCCGGGGGGCGCGCAGCCCTGTGGTTGGCATGGATGCCGGTCGTCCTGATCTTGCTGGCAATTTTTGCCCTGCGCGGCGGCATCAAAGCCACTCAAGGGCAAATCTACGAGGGTGAGTCGGCCTATAATTACATCCAGGTGCTCCAGCAGGGAGATTTTCGGCTGCTGCGGCTGAACGAGGGGCAGGGGGTACATTCGATCTGGCATCCCACCTCCCTGGATTACGGCGGGCCGTGGCAGCAGTTTTTGGCGGGGCCGTTCTTCAACCCCGCGCCGTACACCACTGCGGATGTGAAACGCATCGCCATCGTTGGGCTGGCGGCGGGGACGATTGCCCGGCAGGCGACGGATGTCTTTGGGCCGGTACCGATTGACGGGTACGAGATTGACCCGCAGATCATCGCCGTTGGGCGGGAGTATTTTGGGATGACGATGCCCAACCTGAACCCGATTGCGGAGGATGGCCGGGTGGGGCTGGCGCGCTTGGAGGAGAAGTATACCCTCATTGGGGTGGACGCCTACCGCCCGCCGTACATCCCCTGGCATTTGACGACGCGGGAATTCTTCCAGCTTTGCCGGGATCGCCTGACCCCGGACGGGGTGCTGGTGATCAACGTAGGCCGTTCGCCCACCGATCGCAGCCTGATTGACGGGCTGGCGAGCACCATCGGATCAGTGTTCCCGTCGGTGTATGTGATGGATGTGCCCGAATCCTTCAACACGATTGTCTACGCCACCAACCAGCCAACGGAAATTTTAGATTTCTACACCAATTACGACGCGCTGTCGAAGAGCGGCGCGGCGCACCCGCTGCTGATGACTGCCATGGAGCGGGTTGTGCTGAACCAGCGTCCCACACCGCCGGTGGAGAAGGTCTACACCGATGATTGGGCGCCCATCGAGTGGGTCACCAATGCAATGGTGCTGAATTTCGTCCTATCGGGCGAGGTGGAAAATTTGCCGTGATTATGGAGAAAAGCCTCAGAGATCACAGAGTCTTCAGAGTAGTTGGAGATATAACATGACACAACTTTCAACCTCCAAACCTTCAACCTTCAACCAGATTCTCTCCTGGCTGGTAGCGGTCATCATCCCGGTGACGCTGATGCTGACCGCAGTACGGCTGGTGCTCAATCCGTGGTTTGTGGAGTTCGAGTACCGCACACCGGGTTTCCCGGCGGACGAGTTCGGTTTCTCTTTCGAGGAGCGGTTGAAATACTCGAAGATTGACATCGAATACCTGGTCAATAACGCTGACATTTCGTTTCTGGCGGAACAGCGCTTCCCAGCGGGCCAGCAAACCCCGCCGATGACCTGCCAGTCTATGGAAGATTGTAATTTGATGTATAACGAGCGTGAACTGCGCCACATGGCAGACGTGAAAGCGGTGGTCAAAGGGGCGGAGTGGGTGTGGCTGGGGTCGCTGCTGGCGCTGCTCGGTTTGCGGCTGTGGGCGTATTTTGGCAAGTGGGAGCCGTTTTTCAACCGGGGGCTGGGACGCGGCGGCTGGCTGATGCTGCTTCTCCTGGGCGTCATTTTGATTTGCGTGCTGTTCCTGTTCGACTGGTTTTTCGTCTTCTTCCATAAGATCTTTTTCACCGGCGACACGTGGATGTTCCTGTATTCGGATACCCTCATCCGGTTGTTCCCGGAGCGCTTCTGGCGGGACACTTTCATCATGGTAGGGGCGATCACCGGGGTGTTGGCGCTGGCGCTGGGGCTTGTATTCGGCCGGCGCGGGAAATCGTAAGCGATGCAGTTCACGATCCCGGTCAACGGCTCGCGCGGCGACGTTCAGCCCTTTTTGGCGCTAGGCGTGGGCCTGCAGCGCGCCGGGCACCGCGTGAAGCTGGCGGTTCCGCAAATATTTGAAGGCTGGGTTCGGGAATACGGGGTGGATTTTGCCCCGGTACGCTTCGATCCTCAAAATACCGAACTGCACAAAATCTTGAAAGACCGCAATCCTGTGCGTATGCTGCGGGAGATGCAGCGGGTTCTGTGGCGGCAGTACGAGCTGGTTTTCGAGGATTTCTGGCAGGCCAGCCAGGGAGCGGATGCGATCATCTGCCAGGCGGTTCCCACCGGGGCGTTCGACTGCGCTGAGAAACTGGGCGTACCTTGCATCTGCGTCTCCTATCTGCCGCTCGGCCCAACGTGTGAATTTGGCTGTTTGTCGGCTTCCCCGCCTGTCTTTCGGGGAACTTATAACCGCCTGACCCATCGGATGGTCGAGTATTTTCTATGGCTTTCCAACCGCGGCCCGGTCAATCGCTGGCGAAAAGAAACCCTGGGGCTGCCGCCGATCCCGGCATCGGGCTTTTATCCCTATCTGCGCGCAAGCCATATTCCTCAATTGTTTGCCTTCAGCCCATCGGTCATCCCCCAACCGGCAGACTGGCCGAGCGAGTACACGGTCACAGGCTATTGGGAGTTGGAAAATCCGCCGGGCTGGCAGCCGCCTGCGGGCCTGGTTGCTTTTATCGAGAGCGGCCCGCCGCCGGTGTTCATCGGCTTTGGCAGTATGAAAGACGAGAATCCTCAGCGGCTTACTCAGATTGCGGTGGATGCGATGCGGCTTACGGGTCAGCGCGGGGTCTTGCTCTCAGGTTGGGCCGGGCTGGGAGGAGCGGGATTGCCCGATTCGGTTTTTGGGATTTCATCGGTTCCGTTCGGCTGGCTGTTCCCGCAGATGGCGGCGATCGTCCACCATGGGGGCGCAGGAACCACCGGGGCGGCGCTGCGCTCTGGGAAGCCGTCCATCATCATCCCATTCATGGCCGATCAATTTGGATGGGGGCGGATTGTCTACAATATGGGGGTCTCGCCCAAGCCCATAGCCCACAAACAGCTTACAACCGAGAGTCTTGCCGCGGCGATTGACATGGCTCTACGAGACGAGATGATGCGGAGCCGCGCGGCGCGGCTGGGAGAGCGGATTCGCCTTGAAACCGGCGTAGCGCAAGCGGTGACTTTGATCAATCAGCGGCTGAAGGTTTGATTTCAAAGAAAGCAAGCATCGGGTTAAAAACGAAATCGCTCAGTGTTTTACTGAGCGATTTCAGCGGACCCGACGAGCGGCAATCCCAGAGTTACGTCCCTATAGAGATCATCTCGCCGGGTACTAAACCGTCGGATGCGATCATTATCTTGAAGTTTAGGCGGGAAAACAAAAAAGCTGGCAATGACTCGACCTGAGTGAGTTGAGTCGTGCATCAATGCCCCCAAATAGTATTTTCTTGGATATGGTGCATTTCCTCTCATGCGTTCACAAAAATGCTGGACAAATGAGGAAAACAATCATGCAACAAAACCAGGTATCCAATAAAACGCTGACTACGCTATCTCGTTTGATTGATATAGCACGAGCAAATCATTACCTGAATTTAATTGAGGAAGAGGGGAAATCTCTATGACACCGGAAGAGGCGTGGCGAGCAGCAAAAGTACAACTTGAGATAGAGACGCCAAAGTCCACTTTCGAAACGTGGATGCGTGACACCCAATTTATCGCCTACACCGATGGCGTTTTTACCATCAGCGCGCCAAATGAGGATGCACGAGCATGGCTTGAGGAACGTGTCACCCACATAATATGCCGGTTATTGACAGGATTGGTGAATTGCAATGTGAAAGTTCATTTCATCACAGTGGCCGATAACAACACTGATGCCGAGGAAGATGAATTTGGAGAAGAACCGGTTGACGTATCAACAAACACTGTAATGACTCTGGAACCAATACATACGTTGGATTATGACGCTGTTGTAATGCCGACTAAAGTGGTCGTTGTACCAGGGTATTTGAAGCGACTGGGTAGGGAGGTCGGTCCGCGAGCAATTTGGTTGTATGTCGGTTTCCATCAGTGCGCCTGGATGTCTAGGTCATGTTCTCCAGCATATGGTCTCCGGAGCGAGATAGTTCGAAAATATACCGGGATGAGCCACGGGACATTTTGGCGTAATCTCCAAAATCCCGAGATCAAGCAGAACATGAGCGGGTTAGTTGAAAAAGTTGAGTCGTCTGAAAAACGGTATCGTCGTGGTCGAGATGGCCGCCCACATCGCGTAACAAACCGTTATCGTGTCTTCATGACTCCGCGTTTGACACATGGAGATGCAACAGCCGTTTATCAACGTATAAACCAGCGTCTAGCCGATGGAATTCGTATTAGCGAAGCGCTGAAGGAGATACTTGCGTGTGATATTGTTGATTTCCTCGATCCCCCAAAAGGCATCTGGCCTATTCCAAATCCTGATGTGACTAATATGTATACCGTCATGGATATTGTATCTAAATTGTGCGATCAAAATCCATTACCTGATGAACTTGACAACCTCGCGCAACAGATCCACCGACGCATTATTAATGCGTTTGGGAAAATTTTCATAACCCATTACTTTATACAACACGTAATTCCCGAAAATTGTCTGACGCCAGCCCAAGCCTGGCTGATCACAATTGCCCGCGACATGACGTATCGGGATGAAATCACAGGAATTGTGCGTGATGAGGTTACATTCTGGAATGGTTACACAGAAATGGCATCATTGGTTGGCTTGCAGCGGCACAAGACAATTTGGGAGTGGTTGAGAAAAAGTGATGCGTTTGCCCCATTCATGGTTGAGGTTGAAATTCCAAGTCAAATAAATAATGATGATGGGAAATGCGCAGCTGCGATACCGCGGCGATTTCGTGTGATGTTGGATGAGCCAATCGTGTCTGAGAACAGGATGCATAGTCATCCGGAAATGGGACACATAGCGGACGCGAATGGGACTCATAGGTGTCCGGAAATGGGACACATAGCAGGCGCGAATGGGACTCATAAGGTGGGCGCGAATGGGACTCATATAGCGGGCGCGAATGGGACAGATTTAAACTCTTTAAACACCATTAACACCTTCAATTCAACCTCTCCCACCTCTTGCTTACCAGACCCACTCTCTGATGACAAGGTATCAGTCCAAAAGGTGGTGGAAGGGTGGAATTTGCCCGAATTACTTGATCGGTGCAACGTTCGTGAAACTGTTCAGCAAAAATTGATTACCAAAGGGGTGACGGTAAATGTGTTTATTTCGTGGTTGTTGTATGGAGTAAGCGCGCAGGGTAAGGGCCTAAATAATCGAGTGAGTTATGCCATTAGCCGGATACTGGAGAAGTCGACTCAGGGCGCTGGAGGGCCATTCGATAGACTTGCAAATTGGCCGTCAGAGAAACTGCAGCAATGCGTTCAATGGGAATTAGAGTATCGATATCCATGGGATTCGGATTGGCGTTTTGTGATGAGTGGCGCGTCACGAGATCGCATCATCGAAATAGCCGGCATACTAGGCATAGTCATCTGAGACGCAATGACTTTATGGAGAAATTTGTATGGATGTCAAAGTAGTTCCCTTTTTAGTCCACAAGTCGCTTTTCATGATTGCCTCCCAGGAGACAATCCCTACCCCTTCTCTAGCTGATCTGCTTGCTTCGACTGGCCCTCTTCCCCCGTATACAATCGTCATCGGCGCTTGCGATGATGGCTGCCATCTCTTCCTCGACCTGACCGATCCTCACCCCGGCTCCCTCCTGATCGCCGGCGATTCGGGCAGCGGCAAGACACGGCTTGTCACCTCCATTCTGACCACCGCCATCCTGGTCAACACGCCCCGACAGGCTCGTTTTGCCGTGCTGACCCCCAGGCCAGACGAGTATACGCGCTTCTCATCTGCCCCCCACTGCTTCCAAGTGATCCCCACATACGCCACCGAGATGGATGATCTGCTCACCGGCATGGTTGAGCTGACCGAGCAGCGCCGCACCGGGCGGCTGCCAGGCGCAGCCGTGATCCTGGCCATAGACGACCTGGCCAATCTATGGCAGCAGCTCGATGGCAATCTGCGTGACGCGCTCGCCTGGTTGATCCGGCATGGCCCGGAGTCCGGCGTCTGGCCGATTGCCAGCCTGGACACAACAACGATGATGGATGGAGACCTGGCAGATCTGCCGGACCTGCTCGGCCTCTTCAACACGCGCCTCATCGGCCATATCGCTGATCCTGACCGGCGATATGAGTTGGCTGACCAATCCATCCAACCCCCCACCGCAGGCGCGCAGTTCATGGTGCGCCATCACGATGAGTGGATTCATTTCTGGATACCCACAGCGGAGTGACTATGCAAAGGCGATACCTCGGCAAGCGAAAACGAAACCGCCGCCTGGCCGTGATCGGCGCCATCGGAGTGGTCGTCCTGCTCCTGGCGTTCCTGCTGGGGCGCTGCACGCTCGCTCCGGCAGCAAGCGCCTCCCATCCGGCCACTTCCCACCCCGCCTGGCTCGCCGCCGGCGTCGTGGGGACGCTGATGTTCGTCATCGGCGTCTTCGTGGGCGCGGCTGGCTGCGTGGCGGTTTCACTCATCCGGCAGCACATCCACCCACCGGCCCGGCCTGTGCGGCTCGATGGCACGCTGGTCGCGGCAGATGATCTCGCCTGGCTGGATGTGCGGGACATTCTCGTCTCTCCCCAGAATTGGGGCTGGCAATGAGGGTCGAAGGTTGCAGGTTGGAATGTTGAAGGATTTTCGGCGCAGCCTGTTTTGGGGTTCGATCTTCCTGGTTTTGCTGCTCCTCCAGGGATGCGACGCCGCGCCGCTCGAACCGGTGCATTTCGGAGCCACTCCTGCGCTTCGTCTCACTGCACAGAGCCTTTCCACCCCCATCCCGGCTTTTGTCGCCACCGACCAGGCCTCGGCGCTCCAGGCACGCGCCACCATCCAGGCCGGGGAGGGGCGGCTGGCCGAGCTGGCCGCCGAATCCACTGCTGTCGCGCTGCAAATGACCGCTTCGTCAGCCACCGAAGCCCAATTCGGTGCCCAAACCGTCCAATCTCAGGCGCTCACAGCCACCGCCGGTAAATCTGCCTCCGACGCAACCGGCACAGTCATCGCTGCCAGCGCCACCGCTCAGGCAGCGGCGCTCACTGCCACACGTCAAGCGCAATTCGAGAGCGGTACCGCTACGCAGCAGGCCCAAAGTGAAGCAGTTTCCGCTACCCAAACTCAATCTGCCCTGGCGGTTATCCAGGCCTCGGCGCAGGCCGAGATCGAGCGCATCCGCGAGCAGCGTGAGAGCGAGCGCCAGACCCGCCTGTGGCGCACATGGGCGTGGCGTCTGCTGAGTGGGCTGGCTTTGTTGGGGGTGGTGGCTATCCTGCTCTGGTCGCTGTGGGCGTTCCGGCGGTTGATCGCTGCCCGGCTGCTCGTGGTGCGCTGGGGCAGGCACGGCAAGCCGTTCATCCCGGTTCCCGCCCCCGACGGCGGGGTGAGCCTGGTGGACATCAGCCGATCGGGGGCGCCGGTGATCCATCTGCTCCAGTCGGG
>DYIZ01000102.1 GCA_020723385.1 Candidatus Aquidulcis sp. | reverse complement strand
TATTTATGCCACATCCCCGCCTTTTTGGCGAGGGTAACTTGACATTGTCAAACTAGATCGCTATCATTATCGTAATCGCCCCACGCAGCGCCGCTTTTCATCACACCATCTACGGCAGCATTGGTATCTGTAAATTGCCAGCCAGAGTTGATTGATGCACCATCATTTCGATAAATTTTGGTGATCGGTACTGTGCTGCTGAGGCCTGTGAGCAATATATCCAGGTCGCCATCGTTGTCATAATCACCCCAATCCAATGAGCCTGCACCAACATTTACGAATTTTGCATTCATATCTGTAAATATCCACCCAGATTCACCGGTTTGACCATCATTTCGGTAGAGTTTTGAATAGGTAGTTGTACCATCATAACCGGTGATCAGGATATCAAGGTCGGAGTCGTTATCGAAATCACCCCAGGCAGTTGCGCCGTCGAACAGTTGAATAATGCTAGTTTGAATTTCCTCGAAATTGCCATTTTCATTGCGGTAGATTTTTGTCACAATGGGGTATTTTTGACCATAAGAAACGTAACCCGAAATCAAGATATCCAAATCCCCATCGTTTTCAAAATCTCCCCAATCCAACGATCCTCGACAACCACCCAAAAGACTCACGCCGCTGTCCTCGAATCCGGCGGGGGCAATCATTTCAGGGAGTCCAGATAGGCCGGTTGCCAGAACATCTACACTCTCGCGTGTAGCATACACCGCTCGTTCCGATGCCAGCCCGCAGGCTGCCAGCGCCAGACAAATTATGCTTCTGATGATTTTCCCGTTCATATTTACCTCCCAATCGAATAAAAAATTAGCGCCTGACCAGCGGAAAATAAAGCGTGGCGGCTGGCAAGATGATAAAGCTGGCCTCCTCAGAAAAAGCCGATCCAGCGAAGGCAGTGTCTACCGCCTGAACGCTCCAATAATAGATTTGGCCGAATTTCAAATTGACCAGGATTGCGGTTGTCGCCTGTCCGACATTGCCTGGTTGGGCGACCAGCCGGTAGCCATCTGCCAGCGACATCGGGGAGACGACATCCAACCCGCCGGGAGTCGTGCCGACCCGCAGGTTGTAGGTCAACCCGGCGGAGAGCGTCTGAGCGTCTGTGGATGGCTGCCATGATAAGGTAGCCATCACGCCAGTTATCGTCTGAATCGATTCGATCGGGGATGATGGCGGCGTATTAGCGACTTCGTTCGTGTTTCGATATAGCTTCGCAATCCCAATTCCGGTTTGCCCGGTCCATCCGCTTAACAGGATATCCAGGTCGCCGTCATTGTCGTAATCGCCCCAATTCGATGCGCCTGCTCCTGTCAGCTTGATGCCAGTCTCGTTTTCGATGTCGGTAAATAGACCATCATCGTTTCGGTAAACTTTTGTGATGGGCTGCTGGCTATACCGGTCGTGGCTGCCGGTTTCTAGGATGTCGAGATCGCCATCGTTGTCGTAATCCCCCCAGCTTGCTGCGCTCCCTGTGACTGTTGTAAGATTTGTGTTCGTGTCGGTGAAGTGTGAGCCATCATTTCGATAGATTTTTGTGAAACTGGTGGACCAGTTGTCGCCGGTCAGCAAAATATCCAGATCGCTATCGTTATCGAAATCTCCCCAATCTACCGAGCCATTCCACAAGCCCAATAACCCGGCATTCGCGTTGACATATACGCCATCATCATTTCGATAGACACGCGTGATCAGAGATTGGCAGTAGATCTCGTATTCAGGGCAGCCCTGGATGAGAATATCGAGATCGTCGTCATTATCGTAATCCCCGAACTTCGCATCGCTGAACCCAGTTCCTACCAGCCCGGCGTTCGCATTGGTAAACTGCCAAGAATTGTCCGAAGCTGTTCCATCGTTTCGATAAATTTTCGATCGGGTGCCATCTAAAAAGCTGCTCGTGATCAATATGTCGAGATCGCCATCATTATCATAATCGCCCCAATCCACGGAGCCAAATGAAATACCAGGGAGGGTAGTCGTGATGGGTGTAAAGCCCCATCCAGTTGGTGATGTTCCATCGTTTCGATATAGCGTAGTAATTTCGCCGGCAATCAGAAGATCGAGATCGCCGTCTCGGTCGAAATCTCCCCAGGCAGAATCATTTGCCCGCACTGGAGCCAGGCCTGCCTCAATTTCCACGAAGTTCCCGCCGTCGTTTTGGTAGAGATCAACGCCAGAAGTCCACTCCTGGCCTGTATACATTTCCCCGGCGATGACACAGTCCAAGTCGTGATCGTTGTCGAAATCACCCCAGTTAACAGAGCCGTTTGTCCACGGGATAAATTGCGCCCCGCTGTCCTCGAAAACCAATCCGCTTGGGCTGCGCAGCGGCTCGGCGCTTGTCAGGAATCCTTGTGAAATACAGATTAAACTGCCCACAGCCAGCAACAATCGGTAAATGGCCTGCCTGTTGATAACAGCCATTTTCTCCTCCTCATTCTGACATCGAATACTCCTTTATTGCCTGGCTTACCCGCTCGATATCCGCATCGCTCAATGAGAAGGCCGCCGGCAGCCAGACGCCTCGAGCAGAGACCGCCTTGGTATTGGGGAAATCCCCCACGGCATTATAACAGGGCTGTGAATGCACCGGCGGGAAATACAGGCGGGTCTGGACGCTGCGCGTTTCCAGGAGAGTTTTAATGCCTGCCCACTTGTTTTTTAGAGCAAACGAACAAAAAACAAAAACACAAATTCAGCGGCACCAGCGGCGCGGCCAGCAGCCGCGCCAATTCCTTCGGGCGGCGCAGATAATACCCCCAATCCGACGATTTGTAGGGCCAGGGGCGTTCGTATTTGAGCGTTTCCACAACGCGCAAACCGTTGCCTTCGATCAAGTTCGTCCAATCGGCGCGCGAGCCGTAGCGCTGGATCGGCTGATCGTCCACTGGCGTTTCCCCCGTGCGCATGGCGTGCCAGACGTTGGTCAGCAGGCTGAAGGTGTTGGGCACGAGAATAATGGCTTTCCCTTCCGGTTTGAGCACGCGCACCATTTCGCGCACGCCTTGCGCCGGATCGAAGAAATGCTCCAGGCTGCCGATGTTGGTCACGATGTCGAAGCTCTCATTTGCAAACGGGACGGCCTCGCCCCGGCTGACCCCCATCCACCAGAGGGGCTGGATGCGCTGCTGCGCTGAGCGAGCGACGACCTCCGAGATGTCCAGCCCCACAGCTCGAAGCCCGTGCTGCCCGGCCAGCCGCACCACTTCCCCGCCGCCGCAAGCCACATCGAGCAGGCGGCCCTGTCTCGGCAGGCGCAGCTTTTTCATCAGCCAGATGTAAAATGACTCGATCTGCGACAGACTGGTCTCCTCGTATAGGGCATCGTAACCCTGCCGGGCATCCTGGCTTTCGGCATCCAGCCTGATTTCGAGCAGAAATGATTTACGTGGGTTCAAGGTTTACTCCAAATCGCTCGCGTCGGACGAAAGTCCGACGCATCGTAGGGTGTGCGAACCGTTTGAAACCGCTAGATGCGGGGACTATCGTCCCCTTTGAGCATTTTCTGTGAAAACACCGCGATCACCCCGCCGTGGCCGAGCCAGTTCATCGGGGTGAAATACGGCTCGAAGAGAAAGCGTACGCCGGGGAAGTTTACAATCCGGCTGACCGGTTTTGCCAGCCGCGGGGCGCGGTTGGTCAGCCAGTTTTCCAAACTGATAATGAACGCGTAATACGACGACATGAAACAAACCCATTTCACCGGCTCGAATCCGGCCTTTTGCAGCAGTTGGGTCAGCGCCGGTCGAGGAAATACGTACAAATGTCTCGGCGGATCGTAACCGATCCAATGCGGGCCGAAAAGCGTTCGGTCGGGTGAATGGTAGTTCGGGATGTTGACCGCCAGTAACCCTCCCGGTTTGATGAGCTGCGCTGCCCGCGCCAGATCATCCGCTGGCGAAAAGGTGTGCTCCAGCACATCCCAAAAACTGATGACATCGAAAGATTGTGGCGCAAAGGGCGCATCGGCCAGCATCCCGGTGACGACCTCCAGCCCAAAGCGGGTGCGGGCATACTCGGCCACCTTGGGGTTCAGCTCGACCCCCTGGGTTTCCCAACCCGCCAGCGCCATCTCGTGCAGGAACACGCCCGTGCTGCATCCGACATCCAAAATTCGCCCGGTCTTGCGCCTGCTGTATGTCTCGATCAATTGACGGCGTTTGACCATCTTGCCCCGGCGGATGTGCCGCATCAGCGGAGAACGCTCATCCTCGATGGCGGGCCGGTAAGGAGCATACTCGGGCGGATAATAGGCCTCGATTTCACCTGCGGACGGGCGCGGGCTGAGATAGACCAGGCCGCACCGCCGGCAGCGGAGCATGGCGCTGCCTTCCGGAGCGATCTGCTCCCAGCTTGCTCCGCTGAACAATTTTTCAGCGTCGTCTGCGCCGCACAGGTTACAGGGGACCGATTCCATCACGAAAGTCCTGCTCTATAGAAATCTTCCAATTCGTCGGTCAGCTTTTCCCAGTCGAAGACCGTTTCCGCCGCTTTCCGGGCGGCGAGGCCAAAGGCTTCGGCGCGGGCGGAGTCCGCCAGCAGCGACAGCGTGGCAGCGGCGAACTCCCCGGCCTCGACGCGAGTCGTCACGCCCAGCCCGTGCTGGCCGATCACCTCCGCCAGGTCGCCCACGGCAGTGGACACCACTGGGCGGGCGACCGTCATGTAATCGTTCAGCTTGAACGGCCAGCGCCCGCGGTTGGCGCCGCTGTCGCACAACGGCAGCCAGCACACGTCGCAGGCCGACAGGTAGGTGTACATCGTATGGTACTTGACCGGCCCGCTGCGAATGATCGCCGCCGGGTTGGTCACCCAGGCTTCGATGGGGCGGTTGAAATAGCCGGTGAGCAGTAGCCGCGCCGCCGGGAGCGATTCGAGCACCCGGTTGAACGCCTCCGCCATGAAACGCGCATCACGGGTGAACGTCCCGCCCACGAAGCCGATGATCGACCCCTCAGGCGGCAACCCCAGCGTTTCTCGCGCCGCGCGGCGTTCCATCGGCTGGATGGCAGTGTCCGACCCGTTGCGGATCAGCCGGACTGCTTCGGGCTTCACGCCAAATTCGACTGCCCGCTGGCGCAGGAAAGTATTGATAACGGTGACGCCATCCGCCTGTGTGCGGTAGTGGTTCTCGAAAAACGTCTCCACCGGGCGCAGGATGGCGCGCACCAGCGGGTTGGGGCGCTCCTCCACGGAGCCGCCCGCCCCGAACCAGTCGCACCAATCGAAGAACAGCCGCGCCCCCCGGCGTTGGGCCGCCAGCGCCGGGAAGATCGCCACCGGGCGGGTCTCGAAGCTGTGAACGACGTCTACAGTTTTGCCTTTCAGCCAGGCCAGCCGGTTCAGCGTGTTCCACACATCCCAGCCGGAGCGCAGCGATCCTGGAAGCGCATCGGGCATCTCCACCTGCCGCACGCCGTCAATCTTGCTTTCGATCACTCCCATCCGGCGGCGCGGCGACGAACACATCAGCGTCACCGCATGGCCGCGTTTTGCGAGCACTTTGGCAAAACCCAACGCCCGCCAGTAAGTGCCCTTCCCGGTCGGGTTGTACAGGATCATCAACAGGTTCACAGCCTGGTCTTGCCCTCGTCAGCAGTCAATCGTAATCCAGCGAATCCAGCCCCGGCCAATCGGTGCGCACGAAAACCAGGTCCATTTGCCAGAGCGTATCGTCGTGCGGGCGGAACATCGGGTCGGCCAGGTCAACGCATCGGAATCCCAGCCCGCGCAGGTGGGCGACCATCTCGTCGAACAGCAGGCATTCGGGGGCGATGCGGTAATTGTAACATTCCATCACGATGGCTTCCGTGTTCGCCAGGGTGCGCTGCGCCCCCCGCAGAATGGGCGCCTCGAACCCGTGGGTGTCGAGCTTGACGAGATAGGGGCCGGGCAGCTTCCGGGATTCGACCTCGATGTCCACGGTGGTCACCGGTACGACCAGGTTGTGCTCGGCGAAAGGCGTGTACGACGCCTGCCCGCCCAGTGGGACCGCGGCGTCGAAATAGATTTTCCCGGCGGCCTCGCCCGCCGCCGCCAAAACATACTGGCTGTTGGGGTGCGCCTGGCAGAACGTTTTCAGCTTTGGCTCGTGAACCGGCTGCGCCTCGATCAGCAGGTATTGGCTGTTGGGGTAATAACGCATGAAGTCGAGCGACCAGCGCCCATCCGACGCGCCGATGTCTATCACTGCGCTGATCGAATGGCCGCGCGCCGCGATGGCGCGGCAGGCGTTGTCCATCGTTGGGCGTCCCGGGTTGAGACTGGTGATGGTCAGCCCGCGGGATGCCAGTAATTTTTTGACGAGCTTGCGGAATATTCCGGGATAAGGCATTATTTGCTCCGTCGCGCCAGCGCTAAATGCGCGGGGAAAAACCAAAGCGCCAATGTGGGCAGGATAGGCAGCCGCTCCAGCCACCGCAGCCAGCCGTTCACCCACTCGGGCCCGCCGTAGGCGTTGACCAGCGGGAAGGCTATGCGGTAATCTCGCTCGAAGGCCGAGCGCAGGGCGCGGCGCAGGTCGGCGTAGGAGAGCAGGCGGGTTGTCTCGTAGCTCACGCCAGCGCGCCAGCGCACAAACCGCTTCTGCCAGCGGCGCGGGACGAAGCCCACCCAGCGGATCTTGACGTGCGGCTCCGGCAGGAAAAGATCATACCGGTTGCGCGAGTCGGCGGCGAAGATACCGCCCGGTTTCAGCGTACGGCGAATCTCGCTCAGCACTGGCTCCGGGTCGAAGACGTGCTCGAGCACATTGAGGGCATTGACGAAATCGAAGGTTTCCGAGCCAAAGGGAATCCGCTGACCGTAAGCCTGCACCAACGAAAAATCGGCTACCCCGGCGGTTTCCAGCGCCTTGCGCGCCAGGATCAGGTCGGGCAGGCTGGGGTCGAGACCGGCGATCGTCCGGTAGCGCCCGGCAAGCGTCAGCAGGCTGGCCCCGGAGCCGCAGCCGATGTCCAGTGCGGCGCCGCTCTCGGCGGGGGGGAAGAATTCCGCGGCGCGGGCGTGGAACATGGCGATCATGCCGCGGCCGCGTTCGGCCAGCGAGAGCAGGTAGCCCGCTTCGTGGCCGCGCACATCCCCGAAGTGTGAATCGTATCGCAGGCGGGCGTCAACCAGCGCAGCGAAATCGGACTGCGGGTAGAGCGCCAACAGCCGCTCGGTGAGGGCGGCCTCCACGGGGTCAACGACCGCCAGCGGGCCGCGCAAATCGGGGATGCCGAAGGTCATCGGATACCGCCGCCCGCATCCGGCGCAGACAGCCTCGTCGGGCCGGGATAAATCCAGGGGGTTGCCGCAATCCAGGCAGATGACTGTCAGTGAAACCATCAAATATCCCTCAACCCATCCCGCAGCCCGCGCCAGTAGGCGCGCAGCGAATCGCCGCGCCGGCGAGCCAGCAGCCGGAAACTGGTTCTGACCGCGCTGCCCAGCCGGTTGGGGATGATGACGAGCATTCGCCAGCCGCGCCCGTGTTTGCGAAAGTAGCGGATACTTGTGCGCGCCATCCAGTAACGCTCGTTGACCGAATCGCTCCCGCCGCTGCTCAGCGCCACTTTATGCCACATCCTGGCCTGCGGGATCACCCGGATGTGAAAGCCCGCCAGCCGGATGCGGCGGCAGAAATCCATATCCTCGTAATAATGGGTGAATGCCTCGTCGAACAGCCCCACGGTTTCCAACAGCCGCCGGGTGAGCAGCATCCCGCACCCGGTGACGAAATCCTGCTCGATGGCTTCCGGCCAGCCGCCGCGATCCAGCGCGTTGCGGTGATCGTCGGATTTTTCCAGCGTCCAGGGGTGCGTGCGCCCGCCGACCGACCAGATGCGCTCCGGCTGGCTGGCGTAATAGATCATTGGGGAGAGCAGCCCGGTTTCGGGCGAGGCGTAGCGCATCAGAATATCCAGCCCATTGGGGGCGATGAAGGCATCGTTGTTGATGATGAACACGGCTCGCGCGCCGCGTTCCAGGGCGCGGCGCATCCCCAGGTTATACCCGCCGCCGAACATACGATTGGTGGGGCTGGGGATCAGTTCGATTTGCGGGAACATCTGGCGCAAGATGGTGACGGAGTCGTCGGTCGAGCCGTTATCCACGATGATGATCTCCGGCGCGGCGGGCGTCTGCTCGAGCAGGGATTCGACGCAGGCGATAGTGTCACCGGGCCGGTTCCAGTTGACCGTGACCGCGAAGAGCGTGGGGGAAGATGCCATCCGGGATTTTCCTGCTCCAATGGCGCGCGGCTAGACCGCTTTCGCCAGGAAAACCATATCGTCGCCCATGACGATCTGTGTGCCGACGCGGGTCATCAGTTTGCTGTGATCGAGGGTTTTGCCGCGCCAGTGGAACTGCCAGCGCGCCAGCGCCGGGATGAGGGTGACAACCGGTTTGTAAATGCCCAAAATCAGCGCCCGCAGCACGATCAGCTTGAAAAAACCGCTGATGAAGTTGCGGAATTCGGCCAGCGCTGTTTGATCAATGATGTGGGCGCTGGATTGGTGGAGAATCTCGAACCCGCAGGCGCGCAGCAGCTTCGCCATGCTGGGCCGGGTGAAATAGTAAATATGCCCGATAGCGCCCATGTGCCGCCAGCGCGTGCCGTACAGCCGGGCGAAGATATTGCCAATGTCGTGGGTGCTGATCACAAACAGCCCGCCCGGCCGCATCAGGCGGCGGATTTCGGTCACCAGCCGCTTCGGGTCCGGGTGGTGCTCGATCATGTCGAAGGCGGTGACCACGTCGAAGCTGCCACTCTCGATCCCCAGGCTGTCCAGCTCGCCGTCGTAGATGGTCAGGTTTTGCTGCTCCCGGCAATAGCGGACAAAATAGGGTGCAACCTCCTGCCCGGCCACCTGGTGACCCGCCTGCCGCGCCTCGACCAGGAATGTGCCCGCCCCGCAGCCCACGTCCAGTAATTTGCCAGATACCGGATAACGACGCATGGCGCGCAGCACTTGCTGCCAGTAGGCGCGGTTCAAGTCAGCGCCCTGGATGAACCAGCGCTGGACGTAGTCGTAGTCTGCGGCGTTATCGAACTGGTACATGTGGTCGAGCGCAGCCGCATCGGTGCGCGGGTTTTCGTAGATCAGCCCGCAGCGCCGGCAGCGCACGATGTCCCACACGTCGCGGTTGTAAACGCCAACGTGCTGCGGCCTCACCGGCTGGCGGCGATAGATTTCAGTGTCGTCTGCGCCGCACAGGTTGCAGCGGACGTATTCGATGCCTTTCGGGGAGGGGAGGGATGGGGTGGTGGTCATAGGTCGAAACCGTGCGGATTATACTATAGCACCAGGGGGTGAATTGTCCTGCGGAAGCCGCCTGAAGACGGCTGTCATAACTTATTCTTGACCCGATAGTGGTTTCAGTCCGCTTTAGCGGACTTTAGCATAAGAGCCGTGGATTTCAATCCATGGCGGGGCTGATTATCGCTTCGATCTTCTCGACGAGAGTCTCCCACTCGTCGGGCGTGCCCCCTACAGCTCCGGCGGGCGCGGCGGTGCGATTATCATCGAGACAGTGTGCTATCTCGTTTGCCAGATCATCGGCGTTTTTTGAGTCTACCCAATACAACCGATGGGTTCTGTCGTTGGCCAGTTCGTCGCTGGTGATCGCCCGGCTGATGATCACCGGCAGGCCAAAGCCCAGCGCCATCTTCACCGCGCCGCTCTGGGTGCCATCCACGTAGGGCGCGGCGAAAACGTCCGCCGCGGAAAAATACAGGCCGATTTCCTCGTTGGGGATGTAACGTGCCTCGATCTTGATCTGCTCGCTGATGCCAAGAGATTCGGCAAGCTGTTGATAGTCCGCCGCATCTTCCCAAAATTCCCCGGCAACCACGAGATGGATGGTTTTCCCGCGCTGGCGCAATTTACCAATCGCCTCGAACAGATAACGCAGGCCTTTATAAGGGCGCACGATGCCGAAGAATAGCGCTACCGAAGCGGTTTCCGGCAGCCCCAACCGGCGGCGCGCCTCGCTGGTGGGGATACGTCCCCCGGCGAACATATCGTAAACCGGGTGGGGGACAATGGTCCACGCGGCGTGCGGTAATAGCGCCAGCAGGCGGTCTTTTTCGCGTTCGGTCTGCACCAGGAAATTGTGGCCGTAGCGCAGCGCCAGCCTGGCCAGCCAGCCATCCCATGGGCGGGCCTCATGCGGCATCAGGTTGTGAATGACGAACAACAACCTAATACCCCGGCGATGGAGCAGATAAGCCAGCGCGGCGTAAGCTGGCCCCCAGAAGGTGATCCACCACTGAAAGATGACCGCATCCGGTTCGAGAGCGGCGATGCGCTGCGCGGCTTTCCACCATGTCCAGGGGTAGAGCGGGTCGAGCAGGTATTCGGCTTCGACGCGCAGCGGCTGCTGGCTGGGGTCGCGGTCAGACGCGCCGGGATACAGCCAGGCCGGATATTGCCGCCGGAACGAGACAACCCGCGTGACATGACGCTTCGCCAGCGCCCGCGCCAGCAGCGTTGTGAAATGGGCGATGCCGCCGCGATAAGGGTAAACTGGGCCAATGATGACGATGTCCATTGAATCAGGGTTGAAGATAGGTCAGATTATACGGGCAGGGCCTGTCCGAAGCCAATCCAGATGGTATAGAGAAAAAACTATAGCCGTTGATCTCGTCGGTCGAACTGGCTCCCAGGAGTTGAGTCGCCGCTGCTCGAAGTTGTGGATCTTTCACTACGATGAAGCTAACATGATTGCTTGCCAGGCAGTCGCGCGCAGTCTGGGGATCGCCAGATAAGATGGATGCAGTCTGGCGGTTGGCTGGATCATATTCGCGGTCGTAAATGACGCCAGCCAGATCATTAGCCCCGATGTGGGTGGCAACGAAGCCCCAATAGGTCAGCTCGATCATCACTTTTTGGTCGGGGGCAATGGTGCCTGCATCCCTCATCGAGCGGATGCGTAGCCCGACGCTCAGCCCTTCGGAGGCTGGGTCATTTACAAAATTGAACGTAGATCGCAATTGGGCGAAGCAAATCCCGGCGAGCAAGATCGAAGCCAGGGCTGTCTTCCCAACCCAGGAAAGTGTGAGACGCTGGAATACGTTCACGATGAACCAGGAAACAATGGGATAGGCAAGAAATAAGAATGGCGCCAGGTAACGGACAAGATTTGATTCGGGATTGTCCTGCCCCCTTTGCATGAGGGCGAAACCCAATGCGGCCAAACCGGCCAGCCCGATGTACCATTGCGCCAAGCGCGCTTTGCGCAGTGACAACAGACAGGCAACAGCCGCAACCGGAAGAATCAACATTGCCCAGGGGTCAGAGTGGAATAACACCTGCAGGTAGGGGATGAAGCTGGATCCGCTGCCATACCATTTTGTCAGGAAGGATTGCGTGGCCTGGATCGAATAGAGAAAGTTGCCGGTGACAATATAGCTGGTACTCAGCCAGACCAGGGGGAAAATCCAGATGAGCATGACAGCGCCAACCAAAGGGAGCGCCCGCCAGCGAGAATGACGATCTGCTCGAACCAGGGTCACTGCCAGAGTGAGAAAAGTCAGGCCGAACAACGCGCTGAAAATCCAGGCTTCATAACGAAACCCATTTGCCAGCGCCAGGCAGAGCGCGCTCACGCCGAGGGGCAGCAGCCTTTTGTTTTTTGCGTACAGGATAAATCCCAGGATGGCTCCCTCGTTCAAGGTGAATTGATACATTTCGGTGAGCGGCGCGGCGCTCAACCAGGAGTGCACCGGGTTCACGGCTAATAGCAAGGCGCTCGATAATCCAACCAGCCGGTTCTCGAATAAATGATGGGTCAGATGGTACATCAAAACAATCGAAACCAGGCCAATGATAATCGTCAATACACGCGGCGCCCACAACAATTCCCAAACCAGCTTGAACAGGATGCCATTCAGGTACATGTGAAATGGCAGCCAAAGGAAAGGCCGGTAAAAATAGGGCGCCCGCGCCCAATCTGCCGCCAAAAAAACACGGCCAAAATCATCCGACGTGAGCGCCACGAAACCGGAGCGGTAAAGCCATGCGATGAGTACAAGTTTGCCGAGTAAAAGTACGAATAATGCAGAACTGACGGCCGCCGCAGACTGAAGCGCATCACCGAGATTAAGGCGGTTCAGGCTTTGCCGCTGCGTCATGGCAGCACCAGATCGAGGCTTACTCGCTGTTCGCCTTGAGTTACTATCAGCTTCCCTTCCGACACGCTCACCTGCGCCCCAACCCAGCTTTTTGTCAGGAACACTGTTACAGCCGATATTTTCCCTTTGCCCTGGATTTGGACAGCGCCTTCATCGCCGTGGATTTCACCCGCGATTGGGATGATGACCATCTCCGCCGGGTGATCGCCTGCTCGCAGGGTGATGCGCTCCATCGGAGCGACTCGCCCCTCGTTGGCAGACACACCCTCCGGGAGCTGCCAGACCACCGCCGCCGAGGACGCGGCTGGCCCGTTGGCGTTATCCATGATCACGATGGGGCCATCGTGGTAAAAATATATCGTCCGGCGGTGCGTCCAGCCGCGCCAGCCGGTGAGCACGGTCGTGCTCGTGTCCATGTCCGGCCCGGTCGCGAACGCTTCCACGCTGGCGTAATACGGCGGATCTTGCGCCCACTTTCCGCCGATGCCGGTCAGCGCGGCGACGATGGCGCTCAGCCCGCTGCGCTCGATCACCAGCCCGTTGAGATTTTCGCGGGGAATGCGTTTGTCGCGAAACAGGCTGCGTCCGGTGGGCAGCCAGCCGAAGGTCTCGCCGCTCAGTTGATCGCCGGTCAGCGCGCCGTTCTGGTAAATCAGCGTGACGGTGTTTGTTGCTTTGTAACGGTGCCAGCCGGTGAAGCGCAGGTTGAGCAGCAGGTAAGCCGAATCCGTCGACCAGCCGTCTCGAAAGACGATTTTATCGGGAGCCAGCGGCCCCAATTGGTTGGGCAAGCCCGAGTCACCGTAGAGCAGGCACGATCCCTGGGTGGGGGAGTGACCCACAAGGCCGGCAGCCGCATCCAATCCGGGTTGTGCAAAAGTATAGCCATCGCTGCCGGTCAGATAATCTGTTGTCCGACCGGCAAGCCACACAAAGCGATCGTCGCCGGTCAGCTTGGCTCCCAGGTAAGCGATCCCATCCAGTATGGCCGCGCCGGGGTGGTTGTATTGCAGCGGCGCGCCGTCGGGCAAAGCTTGTAAGAGCAGCCACTCGAATGAGCGCTTCACGTTGTCAGGCGGCGCATCGCCGGTGTAAAGTGATTGGAAAAAGGCGTTGTCCAGCCATTCGGGCTGGTAGACAGCCGCGTCGTCGGTGACGCGGAAGCGCGCCGACCAGCCGCGGCGGTTGTCGTCGAGGTAAGCCCGGTTGCGCGGCGAGAGCGCCGGGTCGGCCAGCCCGGTGGTTTCGAGCTGCGCCAGCAGCCCCGCGCCGCTTTCCTGGTTTTCATAGGGGCCAGCGGGCCATTTGGTGAACGCCAGCGCGTACATCCAGTCCACCGGCTCGATGGTCAGCGCCCGGTGATTGATGGCTGCGAACCATTGGCGCAGCTCGTCTTGCTCAGTGAGTGTAAACAAATCCGGGAAGGCAGCCTGCACACGGGAATAGTAGTACACTCGCAAGGCAGCGTCGTGCTGAACGGATTTGACGCTGCCCGCCGCGCCGGTGAACGCTCCCTGGCGCGCCTCGGCGAGCAGCGCATCGTGGAAAGTATCGAGCCAGCGGCTTTCGCCTGTCCCAAGCGCCAGCATCCCGAACTCTGGCGGCCCGGCGTATGGGTTAGCGGCGACCAGCGCTAATATCCGGCGAAATGTTTCCTGCCCGTCATAGGTTTGTGAGTCGGGGGGAGCCTCGCCGCATAGAAAAGGCGTTTCGGCGGAAATGCCCGGGTAGGCGGGCGCTTCCACCGGGTAAAAACTTGTCTGATAACTGCGTATAGCCAGAATAATAAAAGCGACCGCGAACACTGCCAGCAAGCCGATTGCGGCGAATGGCGAATGGCGAATGGCGAATGGCGAATAGCCGTGGGCAAGAGGCGAGTGGTGAGACTCTCCCCCCATTGCCGTTTCTGTAATGGGGGGAGCTGGAGGGGGGTTGCCCTTTATTCGCTTTACTCCCCACTTCGCCAGCTTCCACACGGCCACCCCCGCCAGCCAGTACCCAGCCAACACCAGCGCTTGCAAAGCAACGAAAAATTCTTCCTCTGCAAAGTGCGACTCGATCTGCGCCAGCGTTGCCAAACAGCCTCCCGCTGCCAACGCCAAAAGGAGATGGAAAAGCCAGGAGGCCGCTACCGGCAACGCTTTGCGGTTGAGCATGAAATCAAATCTTCGGGCTTGCGACGGCAGCCACTACCGCATCCGCACGGAAGGCCATGCAATTCACACCCGATACCACACCCTCTTTGGCGGGCACCTCTTCCGACAGGAAACGGACGATCTTGCTCAGGCGCGAAATCATGAAAATATCGTCACGGTTTTGGATCGAGATGGCTGCAATCATCGAATCCGTGTTCATGGCGATTTTACCCCCGCCTCCCGCCGACTTGTTCGGGTTGAAACCTTCCATCAACCGGATGGTGCCTTTTCCATCGGCGTCCACCAGAAAAACACCGCCGTCTGAATAAACCGATGCAATTGCTACCGCCTCGTCTCCCGCTTCCAGCCGGATGCCCGGCCCGCCTTGGGGCGGCACAAGCTTCTCCGAGAAGCGGATCGCCTTACCCATTCGGGTGGCAATGAACAGATCGCCGTCGCCTGGTGTGCGGCAGATACCGGCCAGCGGCCCAATACGATTGGCATCGAACATACTCGCGCCGGGCTTCATATATTCGCCAAATACGTGATGCCGCAGATACCGGACGAATCCACTTCGACTCACCAGCGCCACTGCCCCTTTCGCTTCATCGGGCAAGGCCGCCACCAACGTTTCACCGGCTGCCAGCGTCATTTTGCCGGTTACCGGCTGGCCTTTGGCGCGCACGGGAGCTTCCACGATCTGGCTCACCGGCAGGCGATAACAACGTGCCAGGCTGGTGAAGATCAGCAGATGCTGGCTTTCGTCGGCGACGGTCAAAATGGCGGGTGGTTCATCGTCGGGGGCGTCGAGATCGAAAATGCCCATACCCCCGCGCCGCTGGCGGGTGTAGAGATGACGCGGCGTCCGCTTGGCGATTCCTGATGCCGTGAGCGTGATGACGTTGAAAGTGGTCGGCGGCTCGGAGGGTTCCAACGGAGGCAGCGGGGGAGCGGCTTCGACCGGGGTGCGCTTGCCCCGCAGGTGATTCAACTCCGCCTCCAGGGATTCGATATAGTCCCGCACAGCGGGGTCAACGTGAGTCAGGTCAGGACGATCAATGATCATAGGGTATTTTCCTCACCGCTGATTATAAAGCATGGGAGGGATGTTGAAGGTTGCAAGTTGCAAGGTGAAAGGTGAAAGGTGAAAGTTTCGGGTCAGGCAGAAATTGTCACCGCCCCCGGTTGGCCCTCTTCCCCCTCGATGTGGATATTCGTTGGCAGGAAAGCCTGAATGATTGCTGCGTTAGTGAGTAAATGCTGTGTCACTTTCGATGTGCGGAACTGTGACTGTCCGCCAGCGAATGACAGCGGCAGGAGCAGTTGATCGGCGAGATGAAGGTCAACCATCCCGTCAGTCGCCAGGTGCGCCAGCAGCGCGTCCACCGCTTCGTCAGCCACAGCTTCGGCGCGTTTGCCGGGCGCTCCGAGTGCTGTAAAGCATGCCTGGGCACGCTCGAACACCGCCAGCAGCACGATGAATGTGCCTTTCACCGGCGCGGGGACTTCCGCGGTTTGGATCTTCGTCTCGCGGCAGATTGGCTCCAGGCGGCGCAGCGCCTGGTGTTTCTGGCGTTTGCCGATCTCCAGGTCGAGGTTGGCGACGGCGGAGAGACCGGTGATACGCGTCAATGCGCCGCGTTCCATCAAGTCGAGCGGGGAGGTTTTCCCCGCGGGGTGGATCACCGCCTTGATTTTTCCGCCCCCCTGCGGGTAGAAACCGGCTTTCTCCATCGCCAGGCTGGCCTCGAATCCCATGCGGTTCAGATGAGGCAGCCACTGCCAGTCGAGATAGTGAAAACTGGGACTCCATGAGACGTGCGTCCCGCCGGTGATGGTGACGGTGGACGTTCCCCCGCTCTGCGCCAGCGGCAGGAAAATGGTTTGCAGCACGAGCGACGTCGAGCCAGCCGTGCCGATGTCGAAGTGATACTTGCCGGGTTGGACTTCGCCGGGATGAAAAGTGAGTTCCTGCGATCCCAGCGCGGCCCCTTCGACCATCGCTCCACTGATCGCCGCGGCCGCCTGCACCGATTTCAGGTGCTGAGCCTGCAAACCCGGCTTCTTGCGCCGTGCGCGAATAGCGTTGATGCGCATTGCCTGTTGGGTGAGGATAGAAAGAGCGAGGGCGCTGCGCAGTACCTGCCCACCGCCCTCACCGATAGAACCATCAATTTCGATCATGTTTAGCTTTTGGCACTCCGCTTTCAGCGGTCAGTTTATTCATCGAAAGCTGAATGCTGACTGCTGAAAGCTGACAGCTATTCATATTTCAACGCTGTTACAGGAACTAACGTGGCCGCGCGCAGCGCAGGGTACAACCCGGATAGCAGCCCGATGAATGTGGCGAAAACCAGGGTGAAGATCGGCAGCCACAACGGGGTGAAGACAGCCACACTCGGCGGCGGGCCGCCTTGCTGGGCGGCCTGGCCAGCCAGGTATGCCAGAGCGACAACATTGATCAACTGGCCGGCGCTCCAGCCCAGCGCCACGCCTCCCAGCCCGCCGATGAAGCCGATTCCAGCGGCTTCTCCCAGGAAAACGCTCAACACATCCCGGTTGGTTGCCCCGATGGCTTTCATCAACCCAATTTCACGCGTGCGCTCGAGGATAGCCATTGCCATTGTATTAGCAATGCCGATAGCCGCTACGAGCAGTGCAATCGCCCCCACGCCGCCGAAGATCACCTGCAAGATCAAGAAGAAACTGTTGATGCCCTGGACGAACGATTGGGGGGTGTAAGCCTGGTAGCCGAGGGTGGTGATTTGATCGGTGATGTCGAGCACTTGATTCACATCCTCGACTTTGACGATCACCTGGCCGTAGCCATCTTTATTCCGGTTGATGCGCCGTCCGTTGATCCATTCGTTATAGGATGTCAGCTCATCGAGAGAGATGTACATCGAGTAATCCGACTCGCCGCGCGATTCAGCGATGATGCCCACAATCTTGATTTGATAACTCTTGCGGATCTCGTTGCCCTCAGCATCCCATTTGATGACGTTTAGCTTGACCGTTTGGCCGAGCAGCTCGGGGGGAGCGGGCGTTTCCTGGCCCGGACGGTACTGGGGATCGTAGAATCCCTGGGGTACATAGGCCCCAATGATGGCAGTGCCTTTTTCGAGAGTCAGCGTTCCGGCTTGAGCTTCCAACCCTAGCTGGGTGAGGTCCTTCGTTCCAACGCCGATCAGATTCGCCCAGTTTTCCAACCGGTTGTAGTTGAGGATGGCGGGGCCATACAGATAATCTCGCGGAATGACGGCGACCACGCCTGGGATCGCCGCCAACTCAACCAGAGAGTCGTTGGTGATCAGTTTTTGCGTTGGCGGCGTCTCACCGCCTCCTCCACCGCCGCCTCCCCCCATGCTCATGACAACACCGCCGCCTCCGGAATCGTCATAATTGGGATAGACCTGGATTTGCGTCAGGTCGCCGATGCCGTAAAGCTGCTCGGTTGCGTTACGCTGCAGCCCGATGGCAAGCGACACCAGGACGACAACTGCCGCCGTCCCAATGACGACCCCCACCGCCGTCAGCGCCACGCGCGCTTTACGGCGGCCAAGGTTATCCAAGATAAGTGTGAAGAGGTCGAAGAATCCCATTACGGCATTTTCATAGGTGGACTGACTTTAATGGGTTCGCCCTCGATGGGAATCTCACCTTCGACGGGGATGCCCACTTCTGGCTGTGAGGGGGCGCTGTCCAGCCCGATCAAACCCAGAATGAAGCGCCAGACTTTTTGCCAGAAAGTTTCCGGCTCGGCTGGAATTGGCTCACCCCCGCCGTTGTCGAACCCGCCGCCGCCATCTTCTGGTCCGATTGGGCCGATCTCGCCGCCTTCCAGCACTTCGACCGTCAACGACCGGCTGATTTGCTGCGATTGGTTGAAATCATCGGTGTAGTTGACCGTTACGAGCAGTTCCAGCGTTCCCGGCATGTCGGGGATAATGGTCGCGTCGAGGGTAAAATAACCGCCGGTATCGAGCGCACCGATCAGGATCGTATTGTTGGCCAGCGTTGCTCCAACAGCATCCACCCGCATATTGCCAAGAATGGCAGTTTTGCGACCCAGGTTGATGATTTGCAACGGCAACATGCCGGGCTGGCCGGCGAATAATGGGCCGGGGTCGGTGTAGAAACTGATTTCAACCTGCGGTATGGCGTAGACCAGTAAGGTGATGACCTGATCGTCGGTGAAGGTGACGCCGCGCTCGTTCGTGTATACGAACGAGATTTTAAACGGATAGGCTCCGGGATTTGTGGAAACGTTGACGATAAGCGCCTGGCTGGCATTTGTGGAAGCGCCGGTATCGAGATCCCCAAGGGATTGAACGTTCGAAGAGCCGAGAGGCGCAAAATTGGTGAATTCACCGCCTCCCCCGGAGATGCCGCCCGAAGTGGGCGTGCCCTCACCGCCGCTGCCGGAGGTGCTGCTCCCCCCGCCGACGATCATCGTCACCCGTTTGGCATCTGCATTTCCCAGGTTTTGAATTTCCAGCGACAGAATGAACTGCGTGCCAGGCTGCAATGGATCCAGGGTGGTCGAATAATTGGTGATGACAAGCTGCGGGCGCAGCACAGGTGCGGTTGTGGCGGTGGGTGTCGGCGTTGGGGAGGGGGTGCCGGTTGGGACGCGGTAATTGGGCTGTTTGACGCTAAGAGTGAGGGTGAATTTTTCACTGTAGCCAGCGCCCCCTTCGTCGGTGTAGGATACAGTCATATCCACGGTCACGACGGCGCTGCCCCATAAGTCGCTGCTGGCGGTGAATGCCTGGGACAAATCGGAGCGGTTGTTGGGATGCACCTGTCCAAGAGCGATGACGCCGCCGGTGCTGAGCGGAACCAGGCTGGTGCTGGCCGCAAAAGTGACAACCACATTATTAGCGGTGAGCTGACCAGCGTTGAACAGCCTGACATCGAGGGTGAAATCATTGCCGGGTGTGATGGCATCTACATTGGCCCCGGAGGATTGCACCACGAGCAGGGGCCGCTCGTAACCCGAAATGGCTGTCGTAGCGGTGGCAGTAGGGACAGGCGCCTGCACCGTCAGAGCGTTAGGCAAGGATGCGGCGGTTGTGTCGGGGTTTGTCACGGTGAGGGTATAACTGCCCACCGGGACGCCAGCCGGGAGGACTGCGGTCAGCGTATTGGCGTTGACGAAAGTGGTGCTCAGGCTGCCGTAACCGTTCAACGATGCGACCGCGCCATCGGCAAAATCGCTGCCGCTGATGGTGAGGATAACGGCGTTGCCATTCGAGACGTTGTTCGGCGTCACCCCGCTGACGCCGAGGGCGGCCAGCGCAGATTGGGGTGCTGCAAACAAGGTAAAGGCTATTATGAGGCATAAAATGAATGGGATCAAAATGAATTTTAGTTTCATAGGTTCATCTTCTCAGTGTTTTCCGCATCGGTGATCAGTGTCGAAGCGGCAGTATATTCGGCTTCGCTTACCACACGCCCATCGAGTAGAAAGGTTTTGTGGGTGGCGAAATGGATCATGCGCGTATCGTGGGTGACCACGAAAACGGTGCGCCCGCTGCGATGCAGCTCAGACAGAAGTTGCATGATACTGTACCCGCTGTGTGTGTCGAGATTGCCGGTCGGCTCGTCGGCCAGGATGAGCTGCGGGTCATTAATGAGTGCGCGGGCGATGGCGACTCGCTGCTGCTGGCCGCCCGATAACTCGGTGGGTTTATGGTAGGCGCGGTCTTCCAATCCCACTCGCTTGAGCAGTTCAGCGGCTTTTACCAGCCGCTTGCGGCGGGGGATGCGGGCAAACCGCATCGGAAAAGCCACATTTTCGAGCGCGCTCATCGTCGGGATGAGATTGAACGATTGGAAGATGAATCCCACCGTTCTGCGACGGTACACAGCAAGCTGGTTTTCATCAAGCGTCTCGATGGATTGTCCATTGACAGCGATGTGCCCTCCCGTCGGGCGATCCAACCCGCCGATCAGGTAGAGCAGGGTGCTCTTGCCCGAGCCAGAAGGCCCCATCACAACCGTAAAAGAGTTCGGCTCGACGGTAAGCTCGACGCTGGACAGGGCGCGCACGACGACGCGTCCCATGTCGAAGTGCTTTTGCAAGCTGGTGATACGGATGAATGGTGAAGCCATTAGAAGAAAAACGGCCGGACGATGTTCAGATTCTGCACCTGGCCCATGCCAAAGCCGAGCAGGGCTTGCAAGCCGATGATGAACAATACCGTGATCAGCGTGCCAGCCAGGGCTTTACCTGCTGATAATTTGAAAGCTGTGCGGGCCCCCAGGGTGATGAGGGCGATATGCCAGATGATGTACACATCCAATAGGGCGAAAAGGCTGGCGAGGAACAGGCTCAACGTTGCGCCATCCGCTGGGGCAAATGCGGCAACGCCTCGACTGGTGATGAGCTTGTGAGCGGCAAGCTCGTATACGAAGCGTACCAAATCGCGCAATGCGAATGGCAGCCCGGCCCAAGCCACAACCGCCATGGCTGAAGCTGTGCCGCCGCGCCCGCCGAACAGGGTGAGCACCAGATGCAGCAGCCCGCCCACCAGCAGCCAGCCAACCCACACACTCAACAGCGAACCGATGATCGGGAAAACGTAGATAAAAACCGGCCCTTGCATGGATTGCATGGCTTGCATGTATTGAGCTTGCTGTTCTTGGGTCCACCACTCGTAATCCGGGGGAAAGGTAATCTGGCCCATGGCAGCGGCTTGCTGTTTGAGAAAGCCAGAGGCGATGGCGAGCATGATTGCCGTTATCGTCAGGATCAGCAGCGGGGTGAGCCAGGTGCATCCATTGAGTGATGTGATTTTATCGAAAGCTTTTCGGGGGGTGAACAGCGCCGCCGGAACCAGGTTGAAATGGAATCGGCGTGGCCGTTCGAGAGGGGCAAGTTCGATGTCAGTCATAAAGTCATTCCTGGATTTAGATGGTGGATAGGTGATGGGTTGATTCAAATCAGACGACATGATCCGCTTTTACGTTCCCGCCAAATTCAAGATGGATGAGATTTGTGTACTTAAAAAATCGGCTTTCCCGCCGAAGGCGGAAGCCCCGAAAAATTTCAAGGAATCTGAAAAGCGGGCTATTCTTTACCGATGGTATCGTGGGTTAATTATTGCATTAATGGTCAGGGCAGCAGTTCTTTCGGATCGAACCCCAAGTGCGAGATGGCGATATCCAGCGGCCAGTGGCGGTGTTCGTCGAATGCTTCCCGCAGGGTGGCAATCGCTTTGACGCGCTCAGCCCGGTTGCGGGCGAACCGACCCGGAGCAGGAATTTCGGTCAGGTACAGCATCACAGCCGGGGTGGTGCGGTTGGTATTGGCAATCGCCTCTTGCAGATAGTCTCGCAGAAATTGGTGGTAACGTTTGTGATCCACGTCAATACGCCTTTGCAAAAAATACCTTTTCTGTTGCTGGTTTCCCGCAGACGATGCATTTTCCAGCGCCGCCGGGCTGTTCCAGCGGAATGCAGCGCGTGGAGGCTTTGGTATCCTCCTTGACTTTCGCCTCGCAGGCGGCGTCGCCGCACCACCAGGAGAGCGCCCAGCCTTTTTCGGTGATCTGCATCAGATCGTCGTAATTCTGCGGGTCGAAGGTATTCGCCTGGCGGAAAGCCAGCGCCCGGTCGAACAGCGAAGCCTGGATGGTTTTCAACATCTCGGCAACCTGAGCGGCAAGCTGATCCATCGAAACGAAGGATTTCCCTGCCCGGCCAAGCATGTCCCGCCGGGCGAAGACCACCGTACCTTTGTCTACATCCTTTGGACCGATCTCGATGCGCAGCGGGACGCCGCGCATCTCCCAATCGTTGAATTTGAAACCTGGGGTGACTTCCTCACGGGCATCCACTTTCACCCGGAAATCAACTAACTCTTTCGTGATCGCCTCGACCACGGGCATCACGCGCGACTTATCCTCGTCGCTTTTGTAGATCGGGACGATGACCACCTGGATCGGAGCCAGTTTGGGCGGCAGCACCAGACCCTGATCGTCGCCGTGCGTCATAATGATCGCCCCGACGAAACGAGTGCTCAGCCCCCAGGAGGTGGTCCAGACATATTGCAGTTCATTGTTCCAGTCGGAGAATTTGATGTCGAAAGCTTTGGCAAAATTTTGCCCGAGGAAGTGCGATGTGCCGGCCTGCAGCGCCTTCGTGTCGCCCATCATCGCCTCGATAGTGTACGAGCGCACTGCGCCGGCAAATTTCTCGGCGTTGGATTTGCGGCCTGGCACTACGGGAACCGCAGCGTCGTTGATGGCGAAATCGGCGTAGGTGTCCAACATGCGCAGCGTTTCCTCTTCGGCCTCTTTGGCGGTGGCGTGCGCGGTGTGACCCTCTTGCCAGTAGAATTCCAGTGTGCGCAGGAACAGCCGGGTGCGCAGTTCCCAGCGGACAACATTGCCCCACTGGTTGATGAGCACCGGCAGATCGCGGTGCGACTGGATCCACTTGGAATACATATACCCGATGATCGTCTCCGATGTGGGGCGCACGACCAGCGGTTCCTCCAGCTTCTGCCCGCCGCCAATCGTGACTATAGCTAGCTCCGGTGAAAAGCCTTCTACGTGCTCTTTCTCCTTCTCGAGGAAAGACATCGGGATGAACAGCGGGAAGGCCGCGTTGACGTGCCCGGTGGCTTTGAAGCGCCGGTCGAGCGCCTGCTGAATGTTTTCCCACAGCGCCCAGCCATACGGTCGTACGACCATGCAGCCGCGCACCGGGGCGTAATCGGCCATTTCGGTACGTAAAATAACCTGGTTATACCATTCGGGAAAGTTTTCGGTTCGGATGGGGAGTTTATCGTCGGACATGGGTGGTGACTTTCGGTTGGTGGGATTAGTGGTGCGTAATTCGTAAATCGTAAAGACGTAAAACGTAAGAGGCTCTTTACGGCTTACCTTTTACGCTTTACGCAATTGCATAAAGGCTTCTTCGATGTCTTGTGCAAATGATAACCATTGACGGTGCTTCTCAAGGATATACCCATCGAAGGAAAGAAACATCGTCTCGAAGGTGGCGCGCCAGCCGGGGCCGATGAGGATCAATGGTTTCGGGGGAATCGAATCCGTGAGCAGGAGATTCCAGGTCAAGGCGATCTCGGTCAGGGTTCCGGGTCCCCCAGGCAATGCCAGGGCCGCATCGCAGGCCTCGATCAAGCGGGAGAGCCGCTCGATCAACGTCACGCAGCGCCATTCTTCCTTTACCCACGGATTGGCCTTCACGGCCCTCCAGCGCTCGATGTCTTCACAGGTCACTCCAATCACGTGGCCGCCAGACTCGTTTGCCCCGCGGCTGACTGCCTCCATCGTACCGATGTAGCCGCCGGTCAACACAGTGAAGCCCGCCGCGCCAAGCATCTTGCCCAGACGGACGGCTTCATCGTAATCAGGCTCACCTGGCTTCGGGTTTGCCCCGCCGAACACAGTAATTCGATTCATCGTAGGTCGCCCCCGATGAGTTGGCGGGCAGCCGCAGCTTTCAAAGGTTCCAGCCATAGCGTTTGCAGTTCTTTGTGGCGTGTTTGAAGGAGTGAGTCGGGAATGGCTTCGAGTAAATCCATCCAACCTGCCAGAAAAGTCCACATCAGGGCGTAATCCCAGAGTACGGCCCACTCGGCATCGTCCCATTTGTTCCCGGATGCTTCTGCCAGCCGGCTGCGATAACGGGCAACCAGGTCTTCGGTGGCAAGTGGAAGAGGATCGAACCACCAACGGGATGACTGAACGAAATAAAATAAATCCAGAATACCCGGCCCGATAGCCGCTTGCTGCCAGTCAAAAATCATGGGGTTGCTATCTGGGTAGAGGTAGATATTCCCAGGGAAGTAGTCGCCATGCAGCAACGTTGTCGGAAGCGGGCGCAACCTGGCTCGAATATCATCGGCATGGGCGATAATCTTATCTAACAGCGCCATCAAATCGGTATCGGCGTTGAGCAGATTCGGCGGCAGGCGGCGGGCAAGACGCTGGATGCCAGTAGCTGCTGCCTGTACGTGAATCTCGAAGTCGGTGTCGAGAGGCCGGGCGAGCCAGGCGTAGGCGACTAAATCATCGCCCAGCCCCCAAAAGCGGTCGTGCAGCGCGATAAGCTGATCGGTCGCCAACAGATAATCATCGGCGGTCCATTTATCAGGGTTACGTCCCCCGGGCAGCAGATTGAGCGCCAGCCAATCGCCATTGGGATGCGCTGCCAGCAGCCGCGGCGTCTGAACGGGAAGCTGCTCGGCCAGGTTGCGGTAAAAGGAGACTTCGCGTAAACCTGCGCCTGCCATACCGGTGCGTGTCGTCCCCAGAGGCTCCTTGATGACGAGTGTGAAGGATTTTTGCCCGCTAATGCCTTCGCAGGAGGCGCGCACGCCGCGAATACGCCCGATGGCTGGACGGCGCTGAGGCATGGTTGTCTCTGCGAGACCGGTAATAACCAGCGTCGGATCGCCGCTGAACGAGCGCAGACCGGCGGTCAGCTCGGAGGAGCTAAAAATCCAGGGGCGTGGATCGGAGAGGAGGGGGTTGAACATAGGAGCAGCAAAGAAGCAAATCAACAAAAAGAGCAAAGAAGCAAATCAGCAAATCAACAAATAGGTAAATCTCCTAATTACCTAATAACCTGTTCACCCAATCCCCTCATCATCCCACGTGCGGTGGTAATTCTTTTCCAGCTTGTTCAGCACGGCCTGTTCCAGGTCAATACCTGACAAGCTGGCAAGTTGGAGAAGGTAAAGGGTCACATCGGCAAGCTCATCGGCCAAATCCTGTGAATTCGGCGGCGTTTCTTGCCATTGGAAATGTTCGAGCACCTCGGAGGCTTCCAGGCTCAGTGAAATCGCCAGGTTGCGCGGTGTCTGCGGGCGGCGGGTGTCTGGATCGTACCAGCCCATCGCGCCGACGAAACGGTGCATGGCTGTGGTCAGCTCACGGATGTCCATCCCCAAGATTATAACTGCAATGGAGCGATTCCCAAAGCCTGTAACGCCGCTTGGGCCGAAAGGCGCTGTTCCGGGTGCCAGCCATCCTCGGCGATCATGCGCTGCAAATGAGCGATGACGGCCTGCTGGTCAGACTCACCCAGTGATTCGAATGCCTCCCGGATGGCTTCCGGTTGACGCGAGAGTAAGCTGTCCCATAGGATTTCAAGATCATCCATCTGCCGGTTTCCTCGAACTGGTTTTATCGGTGATATTGTCGAAGGCCATTCTATCCAATCCCATTTTTATTGTACAGTACCTATCCATAACAAACAACGACTCTCCCGCCTTTGGCGGGAAATGTCCCAGATTTGGGGTGTGTGGGAG
>DYIZ01000101.1 GCA_020723385.1 Candidatus Aquidulcis sp. | reverse complement strand
GTTAGCGTTTCGTTAGAAACCCCTCCCCCACCTTGACAATTCCTTTCGTCCCGTTTATATTTCAGCCGACTTAACTAATTAGCGGACTTAACTATGCCAGAGCAATCTACCTTTACGCAAGTTCTCCACCAGTGGGCCGAAGTCTTCATGCACCGCTCGTTTCGCGATTTCAAGCGGTTCATGGATGACGCCGGGCTTTCGCCATCGCAGGCGAGCACCCTCATGCAGTTGTACCATCGCGGCGCGTGCGGCGTTTCGGATATCGGTGGTCACGCCGGTGTGAGCAACGCCGCCGCCAGCCAGTTGGTCGAACGGATGGTGCAGATGGGCCTTCTCACCCGCGCCGAAGACCCCGCTGACCGGCGCGGCAAGCAGGTCACGCTCACCCCCGGCGGGCGCACCCTCATCGAAAGCGGCATCGAAGCCCGCCGCAAGTGGATGGAAGAGCTGACCACCGCCCTCACGCCCGAGCAGCAAGCAACGATCAGCGCCGCGCTGGTCACGCTCACCGAAGCGGCCCGTCGTGTGGAAAATAATCACCCGCAGCCGGTTGGCGATTGACTCTCGTAAAGGCATCTCAAACATGTCTCAAGCGAAACCCCGTAAACTTCCTGCTCTCGCCAGGGCCGGCATGAAATTCCAGGCTTTCCTGCTGCGCCACAATCTGCTCGGCCCGCTGGGCAACGAGCTGATGGTTGTCACCACCATTGGCCGAAAGACCGGACGGAGATTTTCCACCCCTGTCGGCTATTTACGGGACGGCGATACGATCATTGCCCTCTCGATCCGCGGCGAGTCGAATTGGTACCGGAATATGCTCCACAACCAGACCGCGACACTGGAAATCAAAGGCCGGCCTGTGAACGTTCGGGCCGAGCCGGTGACCAATCCCGCTCAGCGGCAGAAAATTTTCGAGCTTTATTGCCGTGAACGTGCGGGCAGCTTCAAACTGCTGTTCGGCGTTCCCTCCGATGCACCCACGGCTGACCTGGAACGCGCCCTGGCCTCACGCCAGTTCGTACGTTTTTACCCAGAGAAAGGACTCCAACCTTGAACCATCGTTCCTCATCCCATCGCCGCGAGGCGACACCGGGCGGGCCGCCGACGCGTGGCGTCATGGGCCGCGCCATCAAATACCTGTGGCATTATCGCGGCCAGGCTGCCCTGCCCTATGTATTCATGCTGGTAGCGACTCTCTCCATGCTGGCCGTGCCGCGCATGATACGCAACGTCATTGACGCGGTGACCAACGGCGTCATCGCCAAGACGCTGATAGACAGGCTGCCCGAAATCCCGTCACAGTTCATGACGGCCGCATTGCCGCAAATATTGGAATTCCTCAAACTGGATTCCGGTATGACCTTCCAGCAGCTCATGGATCACCTCAACGCCCAGGTTGCCGGCGCCCCCACCGCCCTCTGGCAGGCTGGGATCGCCATCGTGATTTTTGCAGTCCTGCGCGGCGTGTTCGGGTTCCTGCAATCCTACTGGGCCGAGCGCAACTCGCAGAGTATCGCCTTCGATCTGCGCAACGACCTTTTTTCCAAGATCCAGCGCCTGTCTTTCTCCTATCACGACAAAAATCAGACCGGCCAGTTGATGATCCGCGCCACGGACGATATCGAAAAATTACGCATGTTTCTCGGCCAGGGGTTGATCCATCTCTTGAGCGCAGTGGTGCTGCTTTCGGCCACCCTCGTGATCCTGTTTACCACCAACGCTAAACTCGCAGTCGTGACGCTATGGATCCTGCCCGTCGTCCTCGTCCTGGTGCTCGTTTTCAGCAGCGTCGTCCGGCCCATGTTCAACAAGATCCAGCAGAAAATTTCGACCCTCAACACCATCCTGCAAGAAAACCTGGCCGGCATGAAAGTCGTCAAGGCCTTCACCCGCGAGAAAAGCGAGCAAGTCAAGTTCACCAAGGCCGCCGACGATTTGATGGGCCATCAAATCGTCATCGCCCGGCTGTTCACCATCCTGTTCCCGCTGACCTTCCTCATCGCCAACCTGGGGCAGGCCACCGTGCTCTACGCCGGCGGGCAGCAGATCATCCGCGCCACACTCACTCTCGGCGAATGGCAGGAATTCAGCCTGTATGTGATGTACCTGTTCTTCCCGATTGCCATGTTCGGCATGATCATCACCCAACTGGGACAGGCGACCGCCTCGGCGGCGCGCATCTTCGAGATTCTCGACGCCCCGAACGATGTGACCGATAAACCCGGCGCTGCGCCGCTCCCGCCCGTGGAGGGGCATATCAAATTCGAGAACGTCTCCTTCCGCTATGTGGGCGACGGCGCGCCGGTGCTGAAAGGGGTCAGCTTCGACGCCGCGCCCGGCCAGACGATCGCCCTGCTCGGCGCGACCGGCTCCGGCAAGACCAGCATCATCAATCTGCTGCCGCGCTTCTACGATCCCGTCGAGGGCCGCATCACCATTGACGGCCACGATCTGCGCGACGTGACCATCGACTCCCTGCGCTCGCAGATCGGCATCGTGCTGCAAGAAACAACTTTGTTCAGCGGCACGATCCGCGACAACATCGCCTTCGGAAAGTCGGAGGCCACGATGGACGAGATCACCGCGGCCGCCAAAGCCGCGGCCGCCCACGATTTCATCATGGAATTCCCCCAGGGATACGACACCCCGGTGGGTGAGCGCGGCGCAACCTTGAGCGGCGGGCAGAAACAGCGCATCGCTATCGCCCGCGCCTTGCTGCTCGACCCGCACATCCTGATACTGGATGACTCGACCAGCAGTGTGGACCTGTCAACCGAGGCGCAAATCCAGGTCGCGCTCGACAAGCTGATGCAAGGCCGCACCAGTTTTGTCATCGCCCAGCGCATCAGCACGGTGATGAACGCCGACCAGATTTTGGTGCTGGACAAAGGCCAGATCGTCGCTCGCGGCTGCCATGAAGAGCTGCTCGAAGAAAACGAAATCTACGCCGAAATTTACACATCCCAGTTGATTGGTGATGAGAAAGTCGAGAGCGGGGAACAGCCGGTCGCCGCTGGAAACAGCGCTGTGGCCGCTTCACTCGATCAAAGGAGTTCACAATGATAGGTGGCCCGCGTCACATAATGTTTCAAGACTCGGTCAAGCCGAAGAATACCGGGCAAACGCTGGCGCGCCTGGGAAAACACTTCGCGCCCTTTTGGCCGATGCTGCTGTTAGCCGTCGTTTTCGTGGTGGTCTCGACCTGGACACAGGTCACCTCCCCGGAGTTGAACGGCCAATTGGTTGACTGTTATCTCACGCAGATTGCATCCTCCGCCACGGGGGGCAGCGCTGCCCAGGGAGCCTCCAGCTTCATGGGGAACGCCGTCAGCGCATCGGAAACGAACTGCTGGCTGGCAGAAGAAAACGAAGCCAAAGGCTTCTCCCAGGGTTTCGTCAAAGCCATCTTCCTGGCTGGCAACTTCAAATCCCCCTCCGGCACACTCACCGAATCCGACCGCATCGCCGGGTTGGGACGGCTCGTTCTGGTTTTGCTTGGGCTGTATATCGCCGGCGCGCTGCTCAACGGCCTGACCTTCTTTGCCATGAACTGGGCCGGCCAGCACGTGCTGCGTGACCTGCGAACCAAGGTTTTCGAGCAATTGCACCGCCTGCACATCGGCTACTACGCCGACCACGAGGCTGGCGACCTGATGAGCCGCATCACCAACGACACCGAAGCCATTGCCCAGGCAGTCAACTTCGCCCTGGTCAATGTCGCCAGCGGCATCCTGCTGCTGGTTTGGATCGCCTGGAATATGCTCACCAAGAGCGTGCCATTTGCGCTGCTCAGCATGGCGGTAACGCCGGTGATGATCGTGGCGACGGTGTGGTTCTCCGGGCAGGCCCGCAAAGCCTTCCGCAAATCCCGCAAAGAGATGGGCAACGTCAACGCCGAGCTGCAAGAGAATATCGCTGCGGTGCGTGAAGTGCAGGCCTTCAACCGGGCGGAGGAAAACATCGAAAACTTCCGCCAGGTGAACGCCGCCAACCGCGACGCCAACGTCAAAGCCGTGGCTTTCACCTCCGCCCTGTCGCCCACCCTCGAGGCGCTGGGCTACCTGGCGATGGCCATCGTCACCGTCACCGGCGGGCTGTTCCTGCTCAGCGGCGGCTCCCTCATGGGCGCCACCGTCTCCCTCGGGCTGGTCATCACCTTCATGAGCTACGTCCAGCGCTTCAATCAGCCTATCCAGCAGATCTCGGTGCTGTGGACGAACATCCAAAACGCTATCGCCGGCGCGGAGCGCATTTTTGGCTTGCTCGATGTGAAACCGGAAATCGAAGACGCCCCCGATGCCAAAGTGATGTCTCAAATCCAGGGGCGGGTTGAATTGCGCGATGTGAGCGCCTGCTACAAACCCGGCGAGCTGGTGCTCGAACACGTCAGCTTTGAAGCGCAGCCAGGGCAGACCATCGCCATCGTCGGCCCCACCGGGGCGGGCAAAACCACCATCATCAACCTGATCCCGCGCTTTTACGATGTGTGCGACGGGGCGGTGCTGGTAGACGGGATGGATGTGCGCCAGGTCACCGCCGAAAGCCTGCGCCAGCAGATCGGCATCGTGCTGCAAGACACTTTCCTGTTCAGCGCCAGCGTGCTGGAGAACATCCGCTTCGGCAGGCCAGACGCTACCGACGAAGAGGTGGTGGCTGCGGCGCAGTTGGCGCACGCCGACACCTTCATCGAGCGCCTGCCCGACAAATACCAGACCGTTCTCGGAGAGCGGGGGGCCGGCCTCTCGCAGGGTCAGCGCCAGCTCCTGGCAATTGCCCGCGCCGCCCTGGCCGATCCGAGGATCCTCATCCTCGACGAGGCCACCTCCTCGGTGGACACCCGCACCGAGCGGTTGATCCAGAAAGCCCTCGAGAAACTGCTCAAAGGCCGCACGAGCTTCGTCATCGCCCACCGCCTGAGCACCATCCGCAACGCCGATCTGCTGCTCGTGATCAACGACGGAAAACTCATCGAACGCGGCAAGCACGACGAGCTTCTGGCGAAGAAAGGTTTCTATTACAACCTGTACATGAGCCAGTTCCGCCGCGACCCGCAGTTCAGCGAGGCCATCTCAGGCAACGGGCACAAGAAAGCAGAAGGAGCGTTGGCGACTGAGTAGTTTTTGGGTTGCAAGTTGAAAGTGGAAGGTTGCAGATCAGGTGACAGTCACTTTGGAAGTGACTGTCACCTTTTTGCTTATGGGGCAAGCCGCAGAGAGCTAAAACAAGTGCACGCTATCCGCGCCATCCACGAATCCGCGACAAATCCGTTGGAGATTCTCTCACGGGACAGCTTTCCCAATGACCGGCAGAAATACCCAATAGCGCCTCACCGTCGTGAATACCCACTCGAATGGCATCAGCATATGGCCTGCGCGGTCGCGCGCCCCGCTCAGTGTAACTGTGTAAGTCTGGTTGGGTGCGAATGGCGCGTGCGACAGCGTGGCTGCCGTCCCCGCCGGATTCCAGGCTGCCGTCCACCCGCCGGGGTCGGGAAAAACGGACAATTCCAGGGTTGTCGTGATGACTGGCTCGCTGAAGGTAATCGTCAGGGTGGCGGTGAGCGGCGCATCCGTAGTCCCGGTGATCGGGCTGTATGCCATCACTTCGGGCGGGGTAGTATCTACGGTCACAGTCACCCCTGTGGTCGGGCTTTCCACCTGCCCGAGGGCGTCCACCCCCCGGCTGTAAAGCGAATGCTCTCCGTCAGCCATCAAATCCCACAGGAACGACCAGTTTTCCAACCCGGCAGCCGCCATCCATTCGCTGCCATCCACACTGACCATCACCTGCGCCACGCCGGACACGGTATCCGCCGCGACGCCGCGTACCGTGTACGTGGTCGTGCTGATGATTTGTCCCGGCCATGGATCAGTGATCGTCGTTGCGGGAGGCGCCGCGTCGACGCGGGCGGCAGCGGTCAGGGTGAGCGTCTCGCCCATGCTGAGATTGGCGAGCGAGGCAACGTTCGTGATGGTTGTCCCATCTGCCAAATCCAGGTCAGCCGCCAACAGAAAACCGACCGTCGCCTCGCCGGAGCCGGAGAGCATCCCCGTCCAGGTGATGACGCCCTGCGCCGGGTCGAATCCGTAATCCCCGCTGGTTGCCCACAGGCTGCCGGGCTGGTAGACTGCGCCGAGCGGCAGCGTGTCGGTAAGCACGGCGGCTGCCGGGCCGGGGCCGGAATTTCGCAGGGTGAGCGTGCAGGTCAACGCATCACCGGGGATGATGAGCGCGGGCGCGAGCGACTGGCTGGAAGCGCTCAAATCCGAGGGGATGAGCAGATCGGTGTTGATCCAAACATCGTGATCTTCGTAGGGGTCGTCACTCACCTGATGCGACCAGGCCAGGATGATATGCCCCGGCGCGCCGGTCAGCAGCGGATGCGGTTGGGTGTCGTAGTGAGCAGGGTCGGTCGTCAGGCGCACTTCGGACGACCAGCTCATGCCATTGGGGCTGATGCGGTAGTAGACATCGAAAACGCTGCCGACCTGCTGGGCATACGGCACAAAAAATGTCCCGTCTTCCAGCACGATGGGCTGCGAGTCGTGGCTGTTGATGGCGGTGGAGAAAGAATACTGCGGGCCGCTCCAATCGTAGGGATCGGCGCTGATCTTGGCGTAAATATCCAGGTTGCTGCCGCCAACCTGGTAAGTGACCAGATACAAACCATCAGATTCGCGTTTTGCCAGGCGCGGCAGTTGGGCGTTGCCGGGGCTGACCTGGGTTTTGAGCGTATCCCAGGTGACGCCGCCATCCAGCGAGCGGGCGAGATACGCCGGCCCCGACAGGCGGTGATAGGTCATCGTCAGCGAGCCGTCGGCTTCGCGGATGACGCACGGGTTGATCTCGCCGGGGGTCGCCCAACCCAGGTTGACCATCCCCGCTTCGGTCCACACCTCCCCATTGGCTGATGTCGCCCGGAAGATGCGGTAGCTGGCCCCGACGCTTCTCAGGTAGAACAGGGCAAACGCGCCGGGACCAAGCTGAACCAACGCCGGGTGGCGCTCGTTCTCGGCGGAGGCAATCGCCTCCTTCGGGAGCGACCAGCTTTCCCCGCCATCGGTCGAGGTAGTCACATACAAATCGCCGGAGAATGTTCCCAGGTCAACGATGCGCTCTAAGATCATCAGCAGGCTGCCATCCTCCTGCACCCGCAGGAGCGACGGCTGGTAATCCAACTCCGAGCCATCGTATATCGGCCCGGTGTAACCCGCCGGTTGGGCAAGGGAGGCGGGGGGAAGCGCGCTCATCAAAACGAGCAACAGGATCGAAAAAAGTCTGCGTCTCTGCAACTCTGTGTCTCCGCGTTGATTCTTTGGCTGCGGCCGGAAGCCGCGCTATGATTTACACATTGCGTTTTACGTAGTCCTGTTTTACGGCGCGGCGCGGCGGGAAAGATGCGCGTAACCGGCTGGCCGCTCTCTTGACGACCGGAACCCGCGCCAGCAGCATGGCCGCGACGATCAAGCCGAAGATCAACGGCGGGAGGATGTCGCCGCTCAACGTGAACAGATTGCCCTTTTTAGCCCAGGCGTAATGGATCACCGCCAGCACACCGGCGACGTACACCAACCGGTGCAGCCGTTTCCAGTTTTTGCCCAGGCGTTTCATCGCCCATTTGAACGAAGTAGCTGCCAGTGCGGTCAAGATGAGCAGGGCCGGCACGCTGGCCAGGATATACGGTTTGGTCGCCAGATCGAGCCAGGCCAGGTCGAGGGCGAAACCGTAATCCAGGCCAATGAGGATCGTAAAGTGCAGCGCGGCGTACATAAAGGCGTACAAGCCCAGGGCGCGGCGCACGCGGGTTACCTCGCGCCAGCCGAAGAGGGTATTGAGCGGTGTGCAGGCCAGTGACAGCACCAACAGGGTGATGGCAAAGCGCCCGGCCCATTGGGTGGCGGCCTGCACCGGGTTGACCGTCAAGTTGTCGGTCAGGTAAGCGCCAACCAGCCAGGCCAGCGGCAGCCAGGCAGCGATGTGGACGATGATTTGGAGGGGGGTGAATTTCAGGTGGGACATAGGCGGCGCTCGCATTCCGTAAAACGAAAAGCGTAAAGCGAAAAACGTAAGATGCACTTTACGGATTACGTTTTCCGTTTTACTGACCATCATTCTCAATAGTTCATCTTCAGATCCATCCCTGTGTACAACGACGCCACGTCTTCCTCATACCCGTTGAACATCAGCGTCTTGCGGCGGCCGGCCTCACCGATTCGGCGCTCAGAAGCCTGTGACCAGCGCGGGTGGCTCACCTCGGGATTGACGTTCGAGTAGAAGCCGTACTCATTAGATGCAATCGTGTTCCACATCGTGGCGGGCTGCTTGTCGGTCAGCTCGATCTTGACGATGGATTTGATGCTCTTGAAGCCATACTTCCACGGCACAACCAAACGGATCGGCGCGCCGTCCTGCGGCGGCAGGGGTTTGCCGTACATCCCGGTCGCCAGGATGGCCAACGGGTGCATGGCCTCATCCAGCCGCAGCCCCTCGGTGTAAGGCCAGGGGTAGAGGCCGCTTTTCTGGCCCGGCATCTGCTTTTCGTCGAGAATCGTCTCGAAATACACGTATTTGGCGCTTGCCATCGGCTCGACTTCGTTCAACAATCCAGCCAGCTCGAAACCCATCCAGGGAATGACCATAGACCAGGCTTCGACGCAGCGCAGCCGGTAGACGCGTTCCTGCTGGCCGAATTTTGCCAGCAAATCGTCCACGCTGTATGTTTTGGGGTTATTCACCATCCCGCCGACTTCGATTGTCCAGGGGGTAGTTTTGAAGTTTTTGGACAGCCGGGCGACCCCGGCTTTATCGGTGGTGAATTCGTAGAAATTATTATAATTGGTAATATCATCATAGGAGGTCAAGGCATCACCCAGTTCATCAGTTGTTGCTGATGCCGAGGGGGCGGTGGTGTCTTGAGTGACTGTGGGGGCCGGAGGGGATCCTGCGGCGGGAGTGGTGGTCCGCCCCCCGCAGGCCGCCAGGATCAGCGAGCCTGCGCTGACGATGCCCAATGCTTTGAGAAACTCGCGGCGGTTGAGATAGAGCGATTCGGGAGTGATCTCCGATGAAGGGATTGGTTTGGATTTGAAGAGATTGGTTTTCATGGGTTGTCTCCGACCGGTAATAATGGGTCTGTATTGTCAGGGATAGGACTCTGCCAGCAAGGTCAGGATCGCCGCTTCGGTCTCGCCGTAGCCGCCTTCGCCAATGTGGGTATAGCGAATGTAACCTTGCTTGTCAATCAGGTAAAGCGTGGGCCAGTAGATATTGTCGTAGTCCCGCCAGGTTGCGCCATCGTTGTCCTGCGCCACCGGGTAAGGGATTTCGAGCCGGGCAACGGCAGCTTTCAGGTTTTCCAGATCTTCCTCGTAGCCGAACTCAGGGAAGTGATTGCCGATGATTACCAACCCTTGCGAGCTATAAGTTTCATGCCAACCCCTCAACGAGGGGATCACGTTACGGCAGTTAATTCAGCCAAACGTCCACATATCGAGCAGGACGACTTTGCCGCGTAGATCAGCCAGGCGCAGCGGTTGGTCGGTATTCAGCCAGGTATCATTGGTCAGCTCGGGGGCCGGCCCAAGCTTGGGCAAGCTCACCCGGCCAGATAAGCCAGGGGCAGCAGGTGTTGGCTGGTTCCGGCTGATGGCCGAGCAGCTTGTCAAAAAGATTACAAAGGGAATGACCAGCCATACACGCATTGGGTCTGCTCCTGAAAACCGGGAAATTCAATAAAGAAAGTCTACCTGAAATAGATTACGAAACCCTTACGTGGAGGAAAAGGTTTGATTAATATGAGTTCTCAAGGAATTGCCGTGATTAACTCGCTCATTGGGGACGATGCGGTTGCAGAACAACCGGCGTCCCCGTATCTGGCGGTCGAGCGAATTTATAAGCCAGATATGGGGCGTCGGATTGTCATCCGACGCGAGCATCACGGCAATTGCCATACTCCACCAATTGCTTCTGATGATTTTATGCTACAATTTCTTCAATCTCAATTCGTTCCTAATTTCACAACCACTCTAAGGAGGTGGCCATGCGCGCATTCACTCGAATCTCCCCGAGTTTTGGGGAGGTTTTTTGTTTCGAGCGGGCCAGCGCCGCCGTCCGCTGTTGTTGCCCCCTTCCTCCTGGCTCGTCTCCAAATTGGGGAGATGGAAGCAGAAGCTATTCGTCCGTCTTACTCGGCAGCGCGAAGTAGAAACGCGTCCCTTTTCCTGGCAAACTCTCCACCCCAATCTGCCCGCCGTGCGCTTCGATAATGCCTTTAGCAATGGCCAGCCCCAACCCGGCCCCGCCGGTCTGGCGGCTGCGGGATTTTTCGGCTCGATAGAAGCGCTCGAAGACGTGGGGCAAGTCCTCGGGGAGGATGCCCTCGCCGGTGTCGCGTATCTCTACGGCGATTGCCTGCGGGTCGAGACTCGCCCGCACGCTGACCGCGCCGCCAGCAGGCGTATGCCGCAGGGCATTGCCCACCAGGTTGTTCAACACCCGCCCGATGCGCTGCACATCCATCGAAACCAGATCCACACCGGGTTCGACCGCCCCCGAAAGCGTCACCCCCTGACGGCTGGCAAGCTCTGAAAAACTCTCCAGCGTGTCGGAAATCAGATCGGAGAGTGAGGCTGTTTCACGGTCGAGCTGCAAGCCCCCGGCATCGAGTTGCGCCATCTGGAATAGGTCGTCAATCAACAGGGAGAGATTCTTGATGTCCCGTTGGGCGGTGCGCAGATAACGCTGAGTGGTCTCGGGGTCGTCCACCAGCCCGTCGGCGAGAGCCTCCACGATGGCGCGCACCGACGCCAACGGGGTTTGCAGATCATGCCCGGCCCAGGCAATCAAATCCCGCCGCAAAGTTTCCAGCTCACGCTGCTTTTCGGCGGCATCTTGCAGGCGGGCGGCGGTCTGGTTGAAAGTAGTCGCCAGGGCAGCCAGCTCATCGCTGCCGCGCACCGGCAGGCGCACTTCGAGATTGCCATGTTGAAGCTGGCGGGCAGCCTGGTCGAGGGCGCGAATGCGGTGGGTAATGGCAGACGACAGGAAGTAACCCAACACCATGGCGATGCCGCCGGCAAAGATCAGCAGCACCGTGGCCAGCATCAAATCGTGCTGACTGGCGAACATCAGCCGGGCCGTAATCCACACGTTGAAGAAGGCCAGAACACTGGCGAGGGCGTAGATGCCGAGCAACGTCAGGCGCAGGCTGGGGGAGCGCTCCATCCAGCCCAGCCGGTACGCGGCAAACCCGGCGATGGCCGAGATCACGGCAGTGATGGAGAGGAATTGCGCCATCCGGCCAAGATCGCTCATCGGCGGGCGCAGGAGCCAATAGAACAGCGCCAGAGACACGACAACGATCGTGACGATGCCGAGGGCGTAGCGGAATGGGAGGGGGATGGGAGGAAGATGAGGCATGGGTGGAGGGTGTAGCGTGGAGGGTGGAGGATGATTTACGTTTTACGGATTACAATTTATTCTCACGGCTCGAATTTGTAACCGACGCCCCACACGGTGAGCAAGTGGGCGGGATTGGCCGGATCTGGCTCGATTTTCTCGCGCAGGCGGCGCAGATGCACCGTGACCGTGCTGGGATCAATGTATTCGGAAAGTCCCCACACGGCTTCGAGCAACTGGCTGCGGGTGAAGACCTGGCGCGGGTGGCGCGCCATCCAGTAAAGCATGTCGAATTCGCGTGCGGTGAGGTTGATTTCCTGGCTGAGCGCGGTCACCAGCCGGGTTTGGGGATCAATCGTCAGGGTCGGGAAAACCAGCGGGGTATCTGATCCCGTTTGGCTGCCGCGCGTCCGGCGCAGCACGGCGCGCACCCGGCTGACCAATTCCTGCGGGCTGAATGGTTTGACCACGTAATCGTCTGCGCCCAATTCCAACCCGGCGATGCGGTCACTCTCCTCCCGGCGGGAGGTCAGCATGATGATGGGCACATCGCTGCGGTCGCGCAGCCAGCGGGTGATGGCAAAACCGTCCACGTGCGGCAGCATGATGTCGAGGATGACCAAATCTGGCAGTTGGCGGGCCAGGGTGTCCAGCGCGGCCTGCCCGTCGCCGACGATGGTCACCTGGTAGCCGGCGCGCTTGAGGTAAAGGTGGACAACTTCCGCAATGGATGGCTCATCTTCGATGACAATGATAGAAAGATCGCTCATGAATTAGCTCCGCTGATTATCTGAAACAACCATACCACGCCCCGCTTACGCCCTCCAAACGAAATCATTACGAAAGTCTTACCGGGCGCGCTCGATTGTTTATCGAAGCGTAAGAGTCTGCTGCAATTTTCGTAAGAGATATTTGCTATCCTTTGGGCAACATTCAAAACCGAATTTCACCTGGAGGATACCATGAATACCCGAAAAATCTTACCTGTTTTGCTGAGTGTCTTTGTGCTCGTCGTCGCCGCCTGCGGGCGATCCGCACCCACCGAAGAGCTGATGATGGATGCGCCCACCGCGACTTCGGAAGCGATGATGGATGAACCCGAAGACATGATGGCTTCGCCTACAACCGAAATGATGGATGAGCCTGAAGATATGATGGGCACACCCACTGCCGAGGCGATGATGGACGAACCTGAAGACGAGATGATGGAAACCGCCACTCCGGAGGCTATGATGGGCGATGACAGCAGCATGATGGAAGCCCCCGCCTGGTTCAGCGCCTCGCTCACCGACGCCCGCAGCGGCCAATCGTTCACCATCAACGATTTCAAGGGCAAAATCGTGCTGGTCGAAACGATGGCAGTCTGGTGTACCACCTGTTTCCGTCAGCAGCAGGAGATCATGGCGCTGCACGCCGCGCTCGGCGAGCAGATGGATTTCGTCAGCCTGAGCCTGGATATTGACCCCAACGAGGACGCCGCGACTCTCGCGGGATACCTGGATCGCAACAGCTTCGATTGGACGTACGCCGTCGCCCCGGCGGAAGTCTCGCGTGAGATCGGTCAACTGTATGGCGACTTGTTCCTCAACCCGCCGTCTGCTCCCATGTTTATCATTGACCGCAATGGCGAAGTTCACCCGCTGCCCTTCGGGGTCAAGAGCGCCGACGATCTGCAGAAAGCGCTGGAACCGTATCTCAACGATGGGATGTAATTCTCGATAAGGGACAGGGGATAGGGGAAAGGGGCAGCCGGTACTACCCCTATCCCCTGATCCCTTATCCCTTATCCCTTATCCCTTCTCCCCTATCCCTTACCCCCTGATTTTACCCATGTCACTCGAAACCATTCTCACCTCCTTTTCCCTCGGCCTGTTGGCGACGACCAGTCCGTGCGTGCTGCCGCTCTATCCTGGGTTTCTCGCTTATCTGAGCGGGGGCCAGGCGGGACTCGCCAACCGAAAGGGGCGCTACTTCCTGGGATTCTTCGTATTGGCCGGGGTGCTGACCATGATGGTGGCCCTCGGGCTGGTGATTGCCCTGCTCTCGGTGTCGCTGGGGCGGGCGCTCTCGATCATCATCCCCCTGGCAGATTTCATCATCATTACTTTTGGTGTGATGCTGCTGTTCAATATCAACCCTTTCAAACGCCTGCCGCAGATCCAATCGCCGGTGCTCGCGAATCCTTATGTGAACGCTTTCCTGTACGGCCTGCTCTACGGACCGATTGCCCTGCCGTGTTCGGGGCCGCTGGTGGTGGGAATCTTCGCCTTCTCGCTCACCGCGGGAGAAGCGCTGAGCAAGCTGGCGATTTTTCTGTGGTTTGGGCTTGGTTTTGGCATCCCGCTGCTGGCGCTGTCCCTGCTCTCGGGCGCGGCTCAGCGTTGGATCACGCGCTTCTTCGCCCATCACGCCCGCGCCGTGAACCTGGTTGGCGGGATGATTCTGCTGGGGGTAGGGATATATGATCTCGTGCAGAATTGGGAGTTGTTCTCGTTATTCGCTTGACAGCGCGGTGAACTCGAATATACTGGCAAGGGAGGATACCATCATGCCCGTCGAACCGCCCAAACCACGTTACACTGTTGAAGACTTGGAGGATACGCTCCAGTTTACTATCCCGAGCAGGAAATACTGGTTCATTTTGATCTTTATCCCCTTCTGGTTGATTATGTGGGCAATCGCTGAGGTCATGGTTGCGGGCATTCTTATCGGCGGTTTGGTGGGCGCATTGAATGGCACGATAGACCGCCCCGGTCTCATTTTTCCCGCCATCTTTTTAGTGGTATGGCTCAGTGCATGGACGGTGGGAGGTTTCTTGGTGGTGTATGCTTTTCTTTGGCAATTGGTGGGCAAGGAAATCCTCGAAGTCTCGCCCCAATCCGTCACAGTCCGCCGCCGCATTCTTGGTTTTAACCGCTCAAAAGAATACCTTGCTGAACACATCAGCGGCCTGCGCGTTACCCCTTTACCAACAACCGCCTTTGGTATAAGGGCCAACGGTTTTTGGGGAATGACGGCTGGCCCATTGACCTTCGACTACGGCGCGAAAACCTTCCGTGTCGCCAGCGGAGCCGAAGAAGCCGAGGCCAAACAGATCATCGCCGCCATCCAGCAGCGATTTCCGCAGTATAGACGAGAATAAATCAGAAAAACTGCCATGCCCCATAATCAGTTATTACGAAAGGCCCAGGTGTTTATTGAGCTTGGCGTCATTGCCATAGCTGCACTTTGGATCGGCAGGCAATATCTCACCATCGATCCGGACATTGTGCCTTATGGCTCGGAATTCCACCTGGTCATTCAAACACACCATTTTTGGACATGGATAAAAACCTGCGGCGTATGCGCACTCTGGAATGGCACGATGCGGGGCGGGTTTCCGGCGCTGGTTGATCTGCAGGGGGCCATCCTGCATCCCATCGTAATTGCTGCTACCTTGCTTTGGGGGGTGGTCAATGGAGCGAAATTCACCCTGGTCGCATCGTTTGGACTGGCTGGCGCGGCGCAATGGCAGCTCGCCCGGACATTAAAACTGGGTTGGGTAGCCCGATTGTGGAGCGGCTTGCTGGCTGTGGTCGGCGCACACCTGGCAGGGCGAATGGAAGGAGGCTGGCTGGGAATTATTCTTTCGACTGCGACTGCCAGCCTGGTGTTTGCTCCAACCATTGCACTGGCTGGCAATGGTAAGCGCCGTGAGATGATTTGGCTGGCTGTTGTTCTGGCATTGACAGCTCTCTCGGGACAAGGATACGCTCAGATCGGGGTGTTATTTGCCAGCCCGGCGCTGCTGTTTCTTCTCATGAACGGCAAATTACAGTTGAGGCCGGTGTGGCGGCGTTTTATGATTGTGGGGATCATCGCCTTGCTCCTCGTATCACCGGTATTAGCGCCGTTGTTTCATTTCTTGCCTAATTTTGACAAGGGCGTCAGCCCCCAATTCACCGAAACCCAGCCTTTGGAATATCTCGTCTTGAATTTCGTAATCCGAGATTTCGACTTCCACTTCACGTCTGACCTTTCCAAACCGGCCAGCGCGGTGCATTCGGCGCTCTATATTGGCTGGGTGCCTGTAATCTTGGCGCTATTGACTCCCGCTTTTGCTAAAAAAGGTGATCGCCGCGAGCTGCTCTTCCTGGCTGCAAGCGCCGGCCTGATATTGCTCGCCGCCAGCGGCTTCACCCTGCGTTTGCTGGTTGGTTTATTTCCTGCGCTGGCCGTAGTGCGCAATGCCATGATGATCGCGCCGATCTCCGTGACTCCCATCCTGGCCTTATCCGCCTATTCACTGGATAAACTGCTCAAATCTGAATGGCGCGTCGAACTGTTTTCCCGCCCGGCCTGGGCAGGGCGTGTCCTTCCCGTTGCTCTCAAGCTCCTCCTTGTAATCCCGTTGATCGGGAGTGTCTATTCTGCGGCGCAATTTTCGCGCTACTTTCTCTGGACACTCCGGGTCAATCCGGAAGTGTATGATGTTCTGGAAGCATTGAAGACGCCATCCTTGCAATGGGTTCAGACTCCAGCCTATGAGTGGGTTTTCGTCGAGACCGGGATAAGAATGGGACTCAGATTTAGCCCAGGCGCAATACCCTGGTACTGGAAGGATCGAGATACGCCCGCACCTTATCTTGAAGCGCGGCGCACTGAAAAACCAGCCCCTGAAAATGGCGTTCCCAGCGATGTGGCAAAGTTTGCCACCATCTACAACTTTAGCGACTTTCGTGAATTCGCCTACGTGGGAAATAGCAACGGGATGATGACACCCTGCGCCGCCTTTGGGGTAGGAGGCGATTTGACGGTCGAATGCGATGCATCCGAAGATGGCTGGCTGATCCTTCGAGAAAACTCCTGGGATAACTGGTACGCCTGGAGAGACGGGATGAGAATTCCGTTGGAGGAACACGACTGGCTGACCGTCGAAGCTCCGGCAGGAAAGCACCATTACCGATTTCGTTATCTGCCGTGGGATGTGCCAGCAGGGTTGCTCCTGGCGCTCGTGGGATGCATCCTGATGTTTTGGGTGTGGCGAAAATTTTCCGAGTGATTTTCCCTATTTTATAACTCTCATCGGCCATTTCCCTGCCTTGCTGCATAAATAACTCTCCCGGTAGCGGGCAAAATCCGCATCGAGCGACGAAAGCGGGCGGGCAGCGCCATTCTCCAGCACATCGGGATCAATCGTACGCAGCTTGGTGCTCACCCGGAAGGTGGGCGCAGTCTCGTCCCACTCGAATTTCGTATCGAGCGAGACCAACACCACCCATCGCCGGATTTCGGGGTCGGGGCTGGCTTGCAGCTTGGCCCAGGCTTCGGCGTCGCCGCCCCACAGGTCGGATTCGGCCAGCGCGCCGGTTTGCAGCGCGCGGCGGATGGCCTGCGCGGCCAGCTCATACAACCCCACCTCGCGGAAGTTGGCCCAACTGGCCTGGTCGCCGGCGATGTAAGTGTAGCCCATCCAGCGGGCGGCGGCGAGGCTGGAACAAACGATGCGTCCCTCGTGGACGGTCAAGCTGTCGAGGGCGGATTGCACTTCGGCGTCGGAGGCCAATCCCAGGTCACGCGCGTCGCGCAGGAAATAATCCAGCCGGTCGGCGCACAGGGCGGGGGCAGGCTGCTCCAGGAGGGGATAATCCTCCTCGTGCAGGAACCGCCGCCAATCGCAGCCGTGACGCGCCAGCGCCGGGGGCAGGTCGCTCCCGGCCATGTAGGATTCCTTGTGGTCTTCGTGGTATCCCTGGCTGTCGTGCGAATTGAAAACGTAGTCAATCACGTGGCTGAAAGCGGTGTGCGAGATGTCGTGCAGCAGCGCGGCGATCTGCTCGTCGAGCGAGGCTCCCATCCGCCGGACGAGCAGCATCACCCCCACCGAGTGATCGTAGCGCGAGGTGGGGTTGGTCACGCCGATCAGCCCGGTGATGCCGTGCTGGAGCACCCGCCGCAGGCGCTGCACCGCGGCGGTGTCCAGCAAATCGGTCAAAACCGGCTCGGTGATCTCGACCGTGCCATAAACGGGGTCGCTTATCGTGGTCACGGGCCAACCTTCGGGTGAATTTCGGCCCAGGTCTTGCCGTTGTTGGCGCTCGTCACCAGCGCGATCAAATCACCCGAGCGGGCCACAGCCCAGCCCACCTGCGGGCTAACAAAGCTGAATTGAGCATCCCAACTGACCGTGGTGAGTTTCGTCCAGTTTGCGCCGCCGTCGGTGGTCTGGTAGATGTCGCGGCTGAACGCCCAGCCGGTGGTCGCATCGAGCATGAGCAGCGTCCCGCCGGGGAAAGACGAGACCGTCCAGGTGAGGCCGCCGTCGCCGGTGCTGTATAGAAAGCTCTGGGTGGCGACGGGTGACTGGTTGTAATTGTCGCAGGCGACGACCAGCTTGACAGATTGAGTGTCGAAGATCGCCGGATCGGATGAGCCGCAGCCGACGGAGAAATCCTCGAAGAGCGTGGGGGAGGCAGGAGGGGGTGGGAGCGTGACCGCCTGCCAGGAAGCGCCGCCATCGGCAGTCTCGAACAGAAAGACGCCCGGCGCGACCCCGCTGCAAGTGCCCGTCAGCCAGCCGTGCTGCCCGTCAACAAAGCGGATACCGGTCTTGCGGCAGGATTGAATACCGCCATCGTTGTACGGGTCGAGCAGCCGCGTCCAGGTGACGCCGCCATCCGTGGAATTGAACAACGCCACGTAATCGTGATTCATCCCCGCTCCGACGTGGGTCAGCAGCCAGCCGGATTGGCCCGAGAACAATAGATCGGACGGGACGTAGACTTCCATCAAGCCGCTCGTATCGAGAGCGTAGGATGGCTGCCAGGATTGCCCGCCGTCCGCCGTGCGCCAGACGACCTCCCCGGTGGGGGGCGTCATATCCATGCGGCTGTAGGTGACCCAGGCGGCGCTGGCATCCTGAAAGAAACCAATGGCCGACAGCCGGGCGTCGGCGGCGGGGATCGGCTCGGGGGGCGTCACGTCTGCCCAGGTGTTACCGCCGTCGTTGGTTTTGAACACGTGATCGCCCACGCCCACCAGCCCGCCGATAGCCCAGCCGGTGGTGGCGTCGAGCATGTGGATGCTGGTGATGGCGATATCCTGCCCCGCGGCGAAATGCGCAATCGCCGGGCCGGACGGAACCGAAATCGTGGGCGTCTCGGTGAGCGGCGCAAGCGTTGGCGATGATTCGACCGCAGCCGTTGGCGGAACGGGCGTCTCCGTGATTGCCGGGGGCATCGTCGCCGTGGGTGGAACAGGCGTGGGGGTAAGTGGAATAGGTGTGTTAGCGGGCGGAATGACCGTCGGCGCAACCTGGCCTGTAAACGTGCAACCGGCCAGGGCGAGTATCAAAACTGTGAAGAGCAGAAAAGCGATAGGCTTCTTGAACATACTGACCTCCGTTATGGATAATCTCCAATTATATGCCAGTTGACCGCGGAGGCGATTAATGGATGAGCAGCGTTTGGGACAAGCGCAGACCCCATGGGTTTCACAAACCCCTGGGGGCTGCCGAGCGCGAGACCTCACAGGTTTTAAAAACCTGTGAGGTCTGTTCATGGACGGTATCATCATTGTTCGTATGTTCCCCCTGGATTATTGCCCTGCCTCCCAGATTTCCCCCAGCTCGCGGTGGGCCTTGACATTGAAAAGATACGCCTGGCGCAGCTCCCCCTGCGGGATACGCGCCGCCCGCTGGCTGAGAATCCCATGGGCGGTAGACAACACGCCTCGGGCGCGGGGATCGCCGTTCGCCTCCAGCACCCGGTAAACGGTGAGATAGACGCGCATCAAATCGTTTGGCTCTTGCGTGGGCTGGCTTTCCAGGAATCTCAAAATCTCCTCCACCACCGCCAGCGCTTCGGACGAATTCCCCTGGGACAGGGCCACATGCGCCAGCCCGGCCTGGTTGTCCAGCACAAAGTGCGGCTGGCTTAGCTCGCGCCGCAGTGTGATCGTCGTCTCGAAATGGCCGGCCGCTTCAGCCCACGCGCCGCGCGCCGCGCTGGTGTGGCCCAAAACAGTGTGAGCATAAGCCTGGATCGAGCGGTCGCCGTGATCTTCGGCCATTTGCAGCCCGGCCTGGGCCAGCTCAATCGCCCCAAGCGGATCATCGGTCAGCGACGCCAGCATTCCCAGGTAAGCGTACATCAACGCTTCGTTCCAGCGATAACCCAGATCGTGGCTGATCCTGCGGGCATTCTCCATATACTCCCGCGCCGAGGCGTAGTCTCCCAGGCGCATCGAGATAAATCCCAAATTGCCGAGGGTTGTCCCCTCGCCGCGCCGGTCGCCGATCTCGCGCTTGATGCGCAGGGATTGGTTGCAATAACTCAAAGCCCCGGCGTAATCGGCCATCAAATCGCAGATCGTCCCCAGATTATTGAGCGCCTGCGCCTCGCGTACTCGGTCGCTCAGGCCGCGCAACGACTCCAATGCCTGCAAAAAGTAGTCCTGGCTTTTACGATAATCCCCTTCTTCGAGGTAAACGTTGCCCAGGTTGTTCAGGCAGGCGCTCTCGCCGCGTATATCGCCGATAGCGCGGCTGGCTGCCAGGGCGCGCTGGTAATAGTCCCGCGCCGCAGCCCCATCACCCTGCCGGATGGCGACCGACCCCATCAAGCGCAGACCGCTGGCCTCGATTTCAGGATGTGCGGCAGACTGCGCCAGCGCAATGGCTTTCTGGCTGAGCGCCGCTGACTCGGGATAACGCCCCTGGAACCAATAGGATTGCCCGATCTGGAGGATGGCCGCGGCCTCCGTGCGAGGGTCCTGCGCCCGTTGAGCCAGCTTGATGGCCTTTTGGGCCATCTCGATAGCGGGATCGAGCTGGCCCAGGGCGTTGAGAAATTCTGCCAGCTCCTGGTGCAGCCGTGCAACCAGGGAGTGATCGTCTGCGGTGAGTAAATCGGGATTAATCGAAAGCAGGCACTGTTGAGCGGCGCGCACAGCTTGCTCACCCTCGTTCAGCAGCCCGGCGAGACGGCAATAACTGGCTAACCCGCGCAATCCCAAGCGGAGAACACCAGTGCGGCAGATGGAAATGGCCCACTGCCAGGCGGCGCGCACATTCTCGAATTCTGCGCCGATCTCTTCGAGCACGCGGCGCTCGCGGCCCAGCCGCGCCTCCCGTTGTTGGACGAAGCGCGCATAGAAATTGGCGTGCATCTCATCGGCGGCGGCCTGCGCCTCAGGCATGGTGTGTAACCGGTCAGCGGCATACTGGCGCAGCAGCTCGTGCAGCTCGAAGCGCCCCGGCTGCGGTTTGCGGACGAACGAACGCGCCGCCAGCGCATCCAGGAAGAACGCCGATACCCCCGCGACAGATGCGGCGGCATCCTGGCGAAACATGCCTTTGAATACCGCCAGGCGGGAGACCGTTTCCTGCTCGTGCCGGGAAAGCAGATTCCAGAATGAGTCGAAAACCGCCCGCAAGCTGCGGTGATGTTCGGGCTGCTCCGAATCTTCGATGCTCAGGAAGGCCAGGTTTTCCTCGATGCGGGCGGCGATCTCGGCGCAGGAAAACGTCTCCACCCACACTGCGGCGAACTCGATACCGAGCGGCATGCCTTCCACCAAGCGGCAGATGCGCGCCACCGGCGGGCGATTTTCCTCCGTGAGCGAAAAATCGTTTTGGGCGCGGCGGGCGCGGTTGACGAATAACTGCACGGCGCTGTATCGCTCGATCTCCTGGACGGCGGGATCCACCGGGAATGGCAGGCTGCGCAGGTCGAAGACGATCTCTGCGGCCAGGTGCAGCCGCTCGCGGGAGGTCACTAAAATATGGATGCCGGGCGCTTTTTCGAGCATCTCTTCCAACAACGCCGCCCCATCCCGCAGATGCTCGAAGTTGTCCAGTAATAGCAGCGCCCGCCGCGTGGAGAGGTGCTGGATCAGTTGGTTTTTGGGGGGCTGCGCGCCCGCCAGCGGGCAGCGCACAGCCTCGGCGATGGTGGTCGGCAAGAAATCCACCTGGCTGACCGGCGCCAGGGGGGTAAAGTACACACCATCGGGGTAATCATCCAGACTTTCGAAGGCAGCCTGGATCGCCAGCCGGGTTTTGCCCAGCCCGCCGGGGCCAAGAATCGTCACCAGCCGGTTGCTGCGCAGAAGCTGCTGGATCTGCTTCATTTCGATTTCCCGCCCGACGAAGAACGGCAGGCTAGACGGGAAATTGTGGCGGGGAGTCTCCCGGATGGCGGCAAGCTGCTGCGCCAGATCGTGCGTCTCATAGCCGGGCCGTAATACGCGGCCTTGCGAGGGGGCGGTCAAAATATCCTGGGAAGCCAGGTAAAGCAGGCCGCGCTGGATCAGCGACGGCAGGCCGCCGGTTTCCCGGTAGAGCCAATCGAGAAATTCCTGCGGCGCTTCCCACTGCAACGCCTGCCGCACCCAGATCCGCAATCCGCCCGGTGAAATCGGCTCGAGGGTGACGGTCTCGTGGAGCGGCAGCTCTTGCATGGCCAGGAAATCCCCTCCCCGCTCGCCGTCCCCGGCGTAAACCAACCCCACCTGCGGGAAGCCGGCGGCAGTCAGCAAAGTCTGCACCACCTCCAGGCTGGCGCGGTCAACCTCCGCCAGGTTGTCAATGGTGATCAGAATACCGGCCTGCCGCAGATCGTTGCGTTCCTGGCGCAGCGCTGAAACGAACCCCGGAATGCCTTCGGACGGCGGCGGTAAAGTTTCCCATCCCTGGCGGGCCAGGTCGAGCGCGCCGTACTGCCGGAATTTGAGGGGTGGCGAGCCATCCAGCGCCAGGACGCCATAACCGAGCAGGCGGGCTGCCTGGCGGGTTTCATGCAGGAAACGCGTTTTTCCCGACCCGTCCGGCCCGTTGACGACCAGTACGCCGCGCCGGTGCAGCGGCAGCACTTTCATCAGAGTTTGGAAAGTCTCGATGGCGCGATCCCGTTCGAGCAGGCGGGAGGGCGGCTCCATGCGAAACGTATTCGCTCCAATGGCATCCTGCTCGACGCCGGCGATCAACCGGTCGCGCCCGGCCCGTTTGGCCTCGTGGAGGCGGCGGTCGGCGGCCTCGAACAAAGCCGCGGGGGAGTCGGCATCCTGGGGAAAAATGGCAATCCCGATGCTGGCCGTCACGGTGATGGGCGGCTGGGTGGGAAATGGGGTGGAGGCAATCCCTTTGAGCAGGCGCTGAGCCACAGCTTCGGCGCGTTCCTCGTCGGTGCGCGGGAACAGCAGGATGAACTCATCTCCCCCGTAACGGAAAACGCTGTCGGTGGCGCGCCGCCCCTGCTGAAGGCGGTTGGCGACTTCGACCAGCACCTGGTCGCCGGTGGTGTACCCAAAGGCATCGTTGATGCTCTTGAAGTGATCCACATCGAGCATCAAAAGGGTGAGCGGATAACCTTCGCCCCCGGCGGCAGCGACTTCCTGCGCTAATCGCGCCTGGAATGTGGCGCGTGACAAAACTCCTGTGAGGGGGTCTTTGGGAGCTTCCGGGGCGGGAACTGGCGTAGCCATTGGGTAAAAGGTTCGTTGAATTGGAGGGTGTGGGCCTATTCCGCCTCACATCTCATCACCGCCAGCCCATCCCCCACCCAACGCGTCATCAGCCGCGCCAACCGGCTGATACGGCGAAAATAGGGCGGCATCTCGGCTTCCTGGATTACCCGGAAGCCGAATTTCGTATACAACGGCGACAGGCTGGCGCGGCAGGTCAGATAGAGCGTGCCGGGGTTGGCAGCCAGCAAATGCTGGATGATCGCCCGCGCCACGCCTTGCCCGCGCTGTGCAGGAATAACGGCAATCGAGGCCAGCTCACGCGACCCGTCGCCGTGGGGCTTGACTTGCCCGCAGCCGATCATCTCCCCCTCAGGTGAGACCGCCAGCACGAAGCGCCGCCAATCCAGCCCCATGGGATTGATGCGCACCTGGCGAATCAATCCCCGGATGGCGGCCGCGTCATCGGAAGTAGCGGCGCGTAATGTGAACATAGTAGTAACCGGTGAATGGAAACAGTTCAGGAATTACGCCTCGAAGCGGTAGCCGCAGAACCGGCAGAATTTGGCCACGCCCTTCACCATCTGGCCGCAGTGCGGGCAGCTCTTGTCAACCAAGGTGGCAGCGCTGCCAGGCGGGAACGGCGTAGCGCCATACTGCTCTTGCAGTAATGGCGGCGGCGACTCGTGGGCGGCCTGGAGCTGAGCTTTCTCCATCGCCCCCGAACGCAGCGCCGAGACGCCCACGTTGGCGTTGACAAGATTCTGCACCTCATCGGAAACCAGGTCAACCCCCACGGGCTTGACCCCTTCCGAGCGCAGCTTGTTGATCTCGGTACGGAAGAATTGCAGCCAGTAAGCCGCTTCATCGGTCTGGTTCAACGACAGAATCTCGCGGCGGGCAGTCAGCGGATACATGTTCGGCAGGCTGGGAGTCTCGCTGATCAGCTCGGCGGCCCAAAATCGGGCGGTGAAATCCGAGCGGACGGTCACATTGCTCGACTCGATGGAATCGACCATCGCTTTGCCCACGCGCACGTCAGCACGCGACAGGCTGCCGATGAACTCGATCAGAATCGCGTTGGAACGGAAGTGCGCCACATCCAGCATTTGCTGGCCGTGCTTTCTCAGGCTGTTGCCGCCCAACGCCGCAGTCGAGCCAATCAGGCTGACGAGAAATATGACCACCGGCGTGAGCAAGACGGCCTGCATCTGCACCAAAGGCAGCGCCAGGATGAACAGATATATCGCAAAGCCGGTCAAAATGAACAGCCAGCCGGCGATGAACAGCATGTAACCGGCGATGCGCCCGGTGGTGAGAATCGGCTGCGGCTGCTGCTCGATGATGACACGGCCCGTGAAGCCGCCCACATCCCCTACGGATTTGGACGGCGTCTCCTCCCATTGCTGGCCTTGAGGGGGTGTTATCCGATTGAGAAAGTCATTCCATCTCAGGGGAATTGACAAATCCGGCAGGCGGGCGAACATCTGGGCGGGATGCCCAAAACCCCGGTAGTGCTCTGTGCCCTCGTGAGCGACGGTATTCGGCTGGCCGTGGGGCATCAACATGAATATCGCCACGACTTCGATCGCCGCCATAACGATGTGCAGTACCAGGATCACGATCAACGGGATAAAAAGCTGCATCCGCCCGTCTTCGAGCATCAAGCGCAGCTCGGCGGGGACCTCTCGCATAATCTGATAGCCGGACTCAGACGTGAGGTAGGCATAAGAGCCAATGACACAACCGAATGAGATCAGCGCCAGCACGAGCCATGTGATGTGGCCCGACAGACTGTTACCCAACCCGGTCACGACCATCCGGGAGGTGGGGGTCAGGAACAACGTGTTCGGCCCAAGCAGGCTGCCGCCCAGCGAGCGCAGGTACTGCCGGTAGTGGGAAATCACTCTTTCTTTGAAGGCGCGGATCACATCCTCGTAGTTATTGAAATCCGCCGGGACGTTGGCCGGCCGCCAGGGCTGGAGCAGTTCCCGCGTGCTCTTGCCAATCATGATCAGCCCGCCGATAAACGCCCACAGGAGCATCGGCCCGTAGATCACCGCAAAGGCCAGAAAGCCGATCAAGAAAAAAGTGTCTTCGAGCTGAGGGGTGCGATTGCCTTGAAACATCGTTTCGTAGGTGGCATACGTGGTGTTTACAAAGCGGATCGTCAGCAGCAAACTGACAATCGAAAGAATCAGCAGCAATCCCCCAGCCCCCAGCGAGATAATACTGGCTACGATTGGCGGGCGGCGCACGCCCAACCGTTTCGAGCCATACCCAATGGCGAGATTCGACCCGTAACCGACATTACTCATAGCCCATCTCCCTAAAATAACATCTCAAATACTGGTCGTGACCATCTTCCCATGTATCATCTCAATATTGAGAGAGACAACCCCTTTCCCCCGTTTTATCGAGAGGATACCTACCCTCGTCATTATAAGACAGCCAACCTGAGTCTGACAAATGAATTTCATAACAATTACAAGAATGATAGGCCGCCCTCATAGCGCGGCTTCCAGCCGCAACCAAAGAATCAACGCAGAGACGCGGAGTTGCAGAGACGCAGAGTTGTTTTGATTTTTCTTCGCGGCTTAATATTTCTCTGCGACTCTGCGTTAAAGATTTTCGCGAACCGGGCAAATAATGATCGGTAATTCTATAGCGCGGCTTCCAGCCGCAACCAAAGAATCAACGCAGAGACGCGGAGTTGCAGAGA
>DYIZ01000100.1:261-25632 GCA_020723385.1 Candidatus Aquidulcis sp. | reverse complement strand
GCGCGACGCTCTACGAGATGGTCACCGGCAAGTGCCCGCCCGATGCGATTGACCGGATGGTTCACGGTATCGGAATGCACACGCCGAGCGAGCTTACCCCGAAGGTCAGCGTTCCTTTGGAACAGGCTATCCTGCGGGCGATGGCGCTGGAGCCGCAGGCGCGTTTCCAGACGGTCATCGAATTACAGAGCGCGCTCAAGCCGCAAAGCATGATTTTGCAAAAATCTGGCGAAGCTGCCGCGCTCCCGGCGATGGCCTGGGCGATATGCTGGAATTGCCAGTTCACCAACCGTCCCGGCGCGAACAACTGCGCCAACTGCGGCGCGCCGCTCCATCAAAGGCAGGCGGCGCAGCCACCTGCCTTGCAGCCAGTGAGTCCTTCATCGCAGCACAACGCAGCGGGCGTGCAGGCTGGCGGCGTCCCGTTGACACCTGTGATCACCGGATTCCAGGCGAGCGCGCCGGTCGCAGCGGGCCGGCGTCCCAGGGGAGCGACGATTGTTGGGATATTCAGCATCCTCACCGGGTGGGCCGGGCTGATCGCTTTCGGAGCAGGGCTGCCGGCGATGATTTCCGGCATCGGGATGCTGCTCGGCAAGAACTGGGCCAGGCGGCTGGCGTTCTTCGGGTTACCGCTGATTATGGGGGTGGCGGGATTACTCAGTGGCGCGATCAATCAGGAAAATTACTATCGCGCAATCTACCGTCATGATACCGGGTCGGCGATCCTGTGCTTGGCAGTTACTGTTTTGGCGGCGGTTGTGATTGGCTTTTCGTTTTATGGCATCGGCTACCTGTTTCACCCCAATGTCAAAGATTACTTCATGCCATCCAGAGCGCCGCACCGTTTTGCTCCAGAGACGATGCTGAAAGTGATGGGGTGGTCGCATATCGTGCTTGGCTTTTGGGCGCTGGCGCCAATTTTCGTGGGGGTGGGGCTGATCAAGGTTCGCCGGATGTGGATGTGGTGGGCGGTCGTCATTGAATTGGCAATTATCAATGGGCTGGCGTTCCTGTTGACTGTCTCAGGGATGATTATGATGCTCACGTGGCAGGATGAGGCTATCATCAATCTTGCAGTCGGATTGTTTGTTTTGATCGTTTTCATACAACCTCTGATCTACCTGCTGCGCAAAGACGTGCGGCAGGTATTTTCGTAAATTTAGTGTGATCCTATGGCTCTCTCCACCGGTCAAATCATCCACAATCGTTACCGCATCGTCCGCAAGCTGGGCGAGGGCGGGTTCGGGGCGGTGTACCGCGTCTGGGATATCACCCTGAATACGCCCTGCGCGTTGAAGGAAAATTTCGAGACCACGCCCGAAGCGGCGCGCCAGTTCGCCCGCGAGGCCTCGATCCTCGCCAATTTGCGCCATCCCAACCTGCCGCGCGTCACCGATCACTTCACTATCCCTGGACAGGGACAATACCTGGCGATGGATTTCATTGAGGGGGAAGATTTGCAAACCTTGCTGGATAAGGCTGGCGGGCCGTTACCGGAAAGCCAGGTGCTTGGCTGGCTGGCGCAAATCTGTGAAGCGCTAACCTATCTGCACGCCCAGAATCCCCCCATCATCCATCGCGACATCAAGCCGCAGAACATCATTATCACGCCGCAGAACCGCGCCATGCTGGTGGATTTCGGCGTGGCGAAGGTCTACGACCCGAAATTGAAGACGACTCTCGGGGCACGCGCGGTCACGCCGGGGTACGCGCCGATCGAACAGTATGGGCAGGGCACAACCGATGCACGCACCGATCTCTACGCGCTGGGGGCCACCGCTTACGCTCTGCTGACCGGCAAAGAGCCGCCGGAGAGCGTGCAGCGCGCCGTCCATGACCCGATGATCCCGCCGGGCGAGGCTAACCCTACCCTGAGCAGCTCCACCGCGGCGACAATCGTACGCGCCCTCCAAATGGATGCCTCCCGGCGTTTCCAAAGCGCGGCGGATATGAAAACCGCGCTGGGTACTTCAGTCATTCAACCGCTGGCGGCGGTACAGGCATCGCCTTCCCGTCCGCCTGCCGCGACGGTTTATGATCCAGCATCATCACCTCCGCCACCCATCCCGCTTTCGCCCCCCCGTGAGAAACGACGCTTCCCATGGGTCTGGGTCATCGCCGGAGGCGGGCTGGCGGGGTTGCTGTGCATTCTCGTCATTGCAGCAGGCATTGCTTTTCTGCCGGGCATCATTCCAACACCTGTTGTCGTTGTAAAGGAAACGGCAGTGATACCGCTGCCCACGGTGACTCGCACGCTGACGATCATTACCGCCCCAAGCGAGACTCCCCAGCCGACCCCGCTCCCTTCGCCGACCGAGATAGTTGTGTCTGCCGAGCCGCTCAAGATTGCCCTGATCGCCCCACTGAGCGGGCCTGTGCCGACCTTCGGCGAATCAACCAAAAATGGGGCGCTGCTGGCCGTTGAGGAATGGAACGCCCGTGGGGGTGTGCTCGGCCGCCAGATCGAGCTGGTGATATACGATGGACAGTGTTCAGCCGACCCGGCCGTTTCTGCCGCAGCACAGGCCATTGATGTGGAAAAGGTTCATTACATTGTTGGGGAGATTTGTTCATCGGCCTCCATTCCCATCTCGGAGATCGTCAATCAAGCTGGCGTGGTACAGATCAGCCCGACTTCCACAAATGTGAGAGTAACGGTCAACCCGGATGGCAGCGTCAAACCTTATACCTTCCGCACCTGTTTCATTGACCCCGTTCAGGGAGCCGTAGGGGCGCGGTTTGCATACGAAAATTTGGGGGCAAGAACTGCGTTTGTTTTGTATGATCCAGATAATGCTTACCCACGCGGGCTGGCCGAGGCTTTCGAAACGACCTTCACAGATCACGGGGGGAGCATCGTCGGCAAAGAAACTTACGCCGCAAGCGATACGATTTTTTCGACCATTCTGGACAAAATTGCCGCTGCTGATCCAGATATCGTCTACTTGCCCGATTATTACAACTTTGCCAATATGGCCATGTCGCAAGCCAAAGCGCGCGGTATCAACGTGCCTTTCCTCGGCGGGGATGGGTGGGATTCAATTGACCTCGACCGGCAGGCTGCTGACGGCAGCTATTACACCAATCACTACTCCGAGAAAGACACACGCCCGATGGTAGTGGATTGGATCACTCGCTATGGTGAAGCGTACCAGGCCAACGGCCAGCCGCTCATCCCCGATGCGCTGGCGACTCTGGCCTACGATACGGTTAATTTGATGCTGGCAGCCATCGAAGAAGGCGGGGTTGACGATCCGGCAGTCGTGAAAGATGTTTTGGCCGGGATCACCTTCGAGGGGGTCACGGGATTGATCTCGTTCGACGGAAATCACAACCCGATCAAACCGGCGGTGATCTTGATGATAAAAGACGGCGAGATTCGATACGTTACCACGGTCACGCCCTGAGGCCGTTCGCAGCAATTCTATTGGGTATCACGCTGAACTGCCGGCAACTCCAAAGCCCCCCGGAGTTTCCAAAACTCCGGGGGGCTCTTCCGATAGTGTGGCAGCCATCCACGAATATGGCTGGATTGCGCAAGATCGGTTGGCGGTTGGTATAATTACGGTCGAGGTTTCTTATGCGCCGAATGATCTTACTCTCCCTGATTTTTATCCTCCTGCTGACAGCCTGCTCTTCGCCCACCGTAACTCCCACGCCGGCTCCGACTTCTGATTCGCCGCGCATCACACCTACGGCGGCGTTTCCGCCAACGCGGACACCGCTCCCGCCTGCTCTTACACCATCCCCTCAAGTCACTGATACGCCCGCCTTCGCTGCCAGCCCATCTGCACCGGGTGAAGCCACGCCCATCCCCAATCCAAAGGCGCTGGAGCTGCCCTTCGAGGCCGATGTCAATTCGGTCGCTTTCAGCCCGGATAATTCATTGGTGGCCGCTGGCTTGTCAGATGGCACGATCCCCTTGGTGGATATAAGAACCGCCGCGGTACGGTCAAACCTCCCTGGTCACAATGGCCCTGTCTCGATTGTCGCCTTCAGCCCGGATGGGAAACGCCTGGCGTCTATCGGCGAGGACCAGCAGCTCATTTTGTGGAATGTGGCCGCCGGCGGTGTCTTCCGCAGGATGCTGGGCGTTGCCAATGGGCTGGCTTACAGCCCGGATGGGACGCTGGTTGCCGCGGGGGGAACTGAGGATACGGCAACTGTGTGGGAAACCAGCACCGGCGAGCTGCAACGCGAGCTGGGAGGTCACGAGCAGGGGGCCTTGAGCGTCGCCTTCAGCCCAGACGGCAAGCTGCTGGCGACCGGCAGTGGTAATGGACAGATCTTCGTGTGGGATGTGGCTGATCCTCATGCCTCATCGCGTACTCTGTTCGGCCACGAGGCAGGCGTCTGGTCGGTAGCTTTCAGCCTGGATGGCTTGCGGCTGGCTTCGGGCAGTTCTGACGGCGAGGTCATTCTTTGGGATACGGCGACCTGGAACGTCGAATACCGCCTGGATGCGCACGAAAAGCGGGTATGGTCCGTAGCGTTCAGCCCGGACAGCCACGTGCTGGTCACCGGCAGCAACGATATGACTATCAAGCTGTGGGATGTGCTGACCGGCGCCGAGCGGAGCACTTTCGAGGGTCATAGAGGTGGGGTCTACAGTGTAACGGTCAGCCCCAATGGGGAATGGGTGGCCTCCGGGGGGCAGGATAGAACCCTGCGGCTGTGGTTCATCGGGCTGGGACCAGCGCCATCGGTTTTTCCGGCCCCCACCATCTCGCCGATCCTGGTCGGTCTCGCTCCAAGCCGGATTTTGTTCACTCATCATGTTGGAGGCAAAAGCCAGATTTGGATGATGAACGCCGATGGCTCCAGCCAGGCCATTTTGACCGAAGCGATTACCGACGCCCGCTCCCCGGTCTGGTCGCCGGATAAGAAGAGGATTACCTTTGTTGCCGCTGACGCAGCCAATGTTTCCAATATTTGGGTGGTGAATGCTGATGGAACGAATCCTGCCCAACTGACGGATGGGACGACCAACAGCTTCGACCCGGCCTGGTCGCCTGACAGCCAAAAACTGGCCTTTGTCACAGAAAACGGACTTTACATCCTCAACGCCGATGGAACTGATCAAAAACGATTGGACACCGGCGTGTGGAGCAGCCCGGCCTGGTCACCTGATGGGAAGAAGATCGCTTACTGTGGCTATGGCGGTATCTTCGTGACCCAGGTAGATGGCTCGGGCGCGACGCAGATTGTTGGCAATGCCCAGGAAACCACTGGCCCCATCTGGTCGCCGGATGGGGTAAAGATCGCCTACGTTGCCACGATAGACGACAACACAGATATTTATACGATCAACGCCAATGGCTCGGGGCTGGCGCGCGCGACCGATAATCCGGGGGTTGATAATATGCCAGCGTGGTCACCGGATGGGCTGCGTCTCGCTTACGCCAGCAATTACAAAGGTGAGTTCGATATTTACGTGATGAATCCCGATGGGGGCAGCCGCACCCGGTTGATCGAAGACGCGGCTATTGATTGGATGCCCATTTGGTCGCCGGACGGTCTGTGGCTGGCATTTTCCAGCAATCGTGATGGCAACTTCGAGGTGTACCTCATCAATCTCGAGACGCGCGAGCTGGTGCGGCTGACAGACATGGCGGCGGACGATATTGTGGTCGCATGGAGATCGGGCTGAATAGACCCCAGGGGTTTCAAAAACCCCTGGGGCTGCCCGCCGCGTTCCTGTCCTTGACAGTCCTCCTGCCATGCGATAGCATCCAGAAACGATTTTATTTAGAAAGGCGGCGAATTTTAGTGGAAGAAGTTGTCAACAACAAAAGAAAGGGGATGACGCTTACCGACCAATTACGGGTGCGCTTCAAGGGGGTGCTCGATCCGATTGGCGCTTTCTTCAACCGTTTGGGGCTGATGCCGAATACAATGACGATTCTGGGGCTGATTGGCAATACCGTTGGCGCGGTATTCCTCGGCCTCGGGCACATGACCATCGGCGGACTGTTTGTGCTGGCGATGGGACCCATAGATGCCCTGGATGGAACAATGGCGCGCCAGCGGGGCGAGGCAAGCGACTTTGGCGCATTCGTCGACTCGGTCACTGACCGGTATTCGGAGCTGGTCATTTTCCTGGGGCTGATGGTTTACTGCCTGCAACAAGGTGATTGGGTCGCCGTGCTGGGGATTTACCTGGCTGCAGCCGGCTCGGTGCTCGTTTCTTATGTGCGGGCGCGCGGGCAATCCCTGGGGTTGGACACCAAAGTCGGCATCCTGTCACGTTTCGAGCGTTATATCGTCCTGGCGCCGGCGTTGATCTTCAATATCCCCATGGTGGGGGTTTGGATCATCGCTGTGCTGGCGAACTTCACCGCCTTGCAGCGCATCCTTGATGTGCGCCGGCAAGCGCGCAGCAAAGTGAAATAATCCTATCTATCGAGGCATCCAATGACATACCCTGGTTTTCACATTGGTCCATTGACCATTACCTATTACGGCATCATCCTGATGGCCGGCGCGCTGGCGGCGGCTTTTATGGCCGAACGGCTGGCCAAGCGCAAAGGATTCAACCCCGAGAATGTCTGGGACGGCTTCATCTGGTTGCTGATTGGCGGCATCATCGGGGCGCGGCTTTGGCACATCTTCACCCCCTCTCTCAGCAGTATGGTTCTCGACCCGGTAACCGGAAAATTGATGAACCCCTATTTCATCAACGGCGTCCCGCAAATCCAGGACATGATCTTGGGTATCAAGAATGGCGGGTTGGGCATCCCGGGCGCATTGATGGGTGGGGCGCTGGCTCTCTTTTTGTTCTGCCGCCGCAAGAAATTGAGCTTCGCGGTGTGGGCCGATATTGCTGCGCCGACCATCGCCCTGGCGCAGGCCATTGGCCGGTGGGGCAACTTCATCAACCAGGAGTTGTACGGCGCAAAAACCACGCTTCCGTGGGGCATCTACATCAAAGCCGAAGGCGATTATTTCCATCCCCTATTTTTATACGAGTCGCTCTGGAATCTGCTCAATATGGGCCTGCTGCTCTGGTTGGGCCGCCGTTTCGCCGACCGGTTGAAGCCCGGCGACCTGATTTTGACTTACCTCGTCGGTTACCCCATTGGGCGTTTCTTCCTGGAATTTCTGCGGCTGGATGCGGCGATCGTTGCCGGCATCAACATCAACCAGACCGTGGCGCTGGTCGTGGCGATCCTGGCAGGCGCAGCGCTCATTTGGCGGCATCGCAAGCAACAGCCCGCCGCAGTAGAAACTACCGAGGCCGCGCCAGCGGAAGTCGAAGTAACTGAGGAAACGCCTGCAGAAAGTGAATAACTTTGTGTAAACCCTAAGGGTTTCCACAGGTTATTTTCGTATGATGCGCTTTCAAGTATAAAATCCTGGATGACACTTATCAGGTGCAAACCCCTAGGGTCTATTCAAGTTTTACTGGTAACCTAAAATGATCGAAACCCAAGATCTGAGTAAAAAATTCGAGGATTTTCTGGCTGTGGACGGCGTCGGCTTGAAAATCGGCGCGGGGGAAGTGCTGGCGCTGCTGGGACCGAATGGGGCCGGAAAAACGACGACGGTGCGTATGTTGACCTCGGTGTTACTGCCCTCCCGCGGGTGGGCGCGCGTTGCCGGATACGATACTGTGTCCCAGGCTCCGCAGGTGCGCGCTTCAGTGGGCGTGCTCACCGAGCAGCATGGCCTCTACGGGCGCATGAACGCCGACGATTACCTCGCATTTTTCGGCCGGCTCTACAATATGGATAAGGCTTCCTGCCGTCAGCAGGTAAACCGCCTGCTCGAGGATTTCGGCCTGGCGGAAGCCCGCAAACGGCGCATCGGCGAATATTCCAAAGGGATGCGCCAAAAGCTGGCCCTGGCGCGCGCGTTGCTGCACAACCCTCCCGTGCTGCTCCTGGATGAGCCGACCTCGGCGATGGACCCCGAGAGTGCCCGGTTGGTGCGTGACTCCATCCGCAGCCTGCGCACCGCAAGCCGGACCATCATTATCTGCACACATAACCTGGCCGAGGCCGAAGAACTGGCCGACCAGATTGCCATTATCCGGCGGGGCAAGATCATCGCCCGCGGGACGCCCACTGATCTGAAACTGGCCCTGCTCGGCCCGGCGGAATACGAGATGCGCTCCGCCGCTCACCTCGACGGGTGGAAGCTCGACCTTCCGGTTGACTTTACCCTCACCGGCCAGGGACTGGATTGGCTCCGTTATCGCACCGGACAACCTGGCAAGGTCAATCCCCTCGTTTTGAAAGTCTCGCTCGATCAGGGCATCCCGATCACCAGCTTGCAGGAGGTGCCACGCTCTCTGGAAGATGTCTACCTGCGTGCCATCAACTCAACCGATGGGTTGGAGGTGAGCCATGTTTGAGCGTCTCCGCCCGGCGTTGATCGTCACCACACGCGAAGTTCGCGACCAGTTCCGCGACTGGCGCATCATCTTCCCCATCGTCGTGCTGACGATGTTCTTCCCATTCCTGATGAATTTCACCGCCAGCCAGATCGTGGCTTTCATTCAACGCTATGGGGGTGACATGCTCATCGGGGATCGCTTGATCCCCTTCCTATTGATGATTGTAGGCTTCTTCCCGGTGACGGTGTCGCTGGTGATCGCCCTGGAGAGTTTCGTAGGCGAATCAGAGCGGCGCAGCATCGAACCGTTGTTGAGCAGCCCGCTTAACGATTGGCAGCTCTACCTGGGTAAACTGCTGGCTTCACTGGTGCCGCCGTTGGCGGCCAGCTATCTCGGGGTAGCCGTTTATATGTATGGCGTCTGGCGCAATGTCGGTTGGACGCCGCCCCCGACTTTGCTGATTCAGGTCATCGTGTTGACGGCTGTGCAGGGAGTGGTTATGGTGAGCGGGGCGGTGATTATTTCGACTCAGACCACTTCGGTGCGCGCCGCAAATTTGCTGGCGTCTTTCATCATCGTCCCGATGGCGCTGCTCATCCAGGGCGAGAGCGTCTTGATGTTCTGGGGGCGGTACAGTTTGCTGTGGTGGGTGATCGTCGGCCAGATTGTCCTGGCAGTATTGCTGGTTCGCACCGGGATCGCGCACTTCAATCGGGAGGAATTGCTGGGCCGCGAGCTGGATGTGCTCAATGTTCGCTGGGCGCTGACCATTTTCTGGCGGGCTTTCGTTGGCGAGGCCCACTCGCTGGGCGGCTGGCTCTTTGGGGAGATTGGCCGAACTCTGCGGCGGATGGCGATCCCCATTGTCCTGATGACGTTGCTATTGGGCGTCGGTATTTGGATTGGCATCGAACAGGCTAAAATATATACGCTTCCGCCTGGTCTATTGAATTTGGATAAGCTCAAAGATGCCGATCCTGCACTGCTTAGCGGATTGGAAGCGTTCGGTTTCTATTCAGTTTCAGGGGTGACTTACATCTGGCTGCACAATTTACGGGCGGTGGCATTGGCAACCTTGTTGGGCATTTTCTCGTTCGGCGTTGCAGGGGTGCTGATCCTGATCGCACCGCTGACGTTGATGGGATTTCTCTCGCAGGTCTCGGCCGGGGCCGGTTTTTCACCGTTTGTGTTCCTGCTCGCTTTCTTGTCGCCCCACGGGCTGTTGGAACTGCCCGCAATTATTCTTTCCGGTGCGGCGATTTTTCGCCTGGGAGCGACTCTGGTCACGCCCGCGCCGGGGCAAACCATCGGCGAGGCTTTCCTCAAGGCTCTGGCTGACTGGGCAAAGATCATGATCGCGGTTGTTATTCCGTTATTCCTGGGAGCTGCAATCCTGGAAGTGTTTGTGACGCCCCATTTGGCGCTGAGGATTTTGGGAAGTTTTTGATGTTCTGAGCCACAATAAATCCAGCTTATAGGGAGATAGTATGACAAAGCTGATCATCCTTGGGTCATCGAATGCGATCCCCGATGAACGGCATGAGAACACGCACATGGCTATCCAGGGGCGTGAACGGCTCGTGCTGATTGACTGTGTGAGTAACCCGATCCAAAGGATGCGCAAGGCAGGGCTGGACTATAACGAGCTGACCGATTTGATTCTCACCCATTTCCACCCCGATCACGTTTCGGGTGTGCCGATGCTGTTGATGACGATGTGGCTGTTAGGCCGCCGCAGGCCGCTGAACATCTATGGGCTGCATCACACCCTGGATCGCATCGAGGATCTGATGGGGTTTTACGATTGGTCTCACTGGCCCAACTTCTTCCGAATTGCGTTCTACCGTCTCCCGGCGGAGGAAATGACCCTGGTGCTGGAAGACGAGGAAATGCGGATTTTCGCCTCGTCGGTGAGACACCTGCTCCCAACGATCGGCTTGCGAGTTGAGTTTCCCCTCACCGGCAGGGCGATGGCTTACTCCTGTGATACCGAGCCTTGCCCGCAGGTGGTCAGGCTTGCCTCGGGGGCGGATGTGCTCATCCACGAGACCGCCGGCCCGACGCCGGGGCATTCTTCGGCCTCCCAGGCTGGCGCGATTGCCCGCGACTCCGGGGCCAAAAAGCTGCTGCTGATCCACTATCCGACGGGCGAATTCGACCCCCGCCCACTGGTGAATGAAGCCAAAGAGACCTTTCCCGGCCCAGTGGAGTTGGCAGAAGATTTTATGATGGTGGAGTTTTAGAAGGCGTAGCCCCCCTGTGGTTTTAGCCACAGAGTTCACAGAGAACACAGAGAGTCGGCTCGATCAGCCGACTCTCTGTGTTCTCTGTGGCAAGATGTATCTCGGTTGGCATTACCACCCATCCACGAACGGCAGCCACTCCTGGTTTTCCTTGAGGTGCCTTGCGAAGATGTATCCGGCTGAAGCAGGCGGCTCTTTCGGGGTATGACGCAGGTGCATCTGCGCCTGCTCGATGGTGCGCCCGCCTTTGTGATGATTGCAATGCGGACAGGCGGTGACCAGGTTTTCCCAGGTGTGCTCGCCCCCCAGGTGGCGGGGGATGATGTGGTCAATGGTCAGGTTGGGGGCGGTTTTACCACAGTATTGGCAGGTGTACTCGTCGCGCCGCATGATTTCTCGCTTGGTCAGCTTGACGCGCGGCCGCGGCCGCTTCACCATTTTCTCCAAGCGGATAATGGATGGGCGGGGGAAGATGCGCGACACGGTTTTTATTTCGCCGCGGCCATTCAAAACCAGCGCAGCTTTGCCATTCAAAATCAGTCCAATGGCCCGGCGGGTGTCGCACACGTGGATTGGCTCGAAATTTGCATTCAAAATCAATACCGGCGCGTGCATGACGCCCTCCACAACGCTGCAAATTATAGCACGGGAATGCGATTTCGTTGTTAACGGCCTGTAAACACGGTGGTATAATCGCCGCATGTTTCAAACCATGCATCGGATGACGTTCCATTCCCAAATCGGCTATTATTATCCCCGCAAGTAATTCCTCTGCGGTGAGTTTCTCGCGCCCTCCCGCAGAGGGCGCGTTTTGTTTCTGGCGATCACGCAATATGATTCTGCCACAGAGGCCATAGCGTTCTCAGAGAAAAATAGTCGGCGCGCCAGCCGACTCGGTGTTCTCTGTGGCAAAACAGCATTTATTAGGAGGATGCGCTCATGCCCACAATCAAAATGACCATTGACGAACAGGTCGCCCTGCTCATGCAAGGCACCGAATACGGCGATGAAGAACTCAAGAAAATGATGGCGAACGAGCTGCGCGAGCGGCTGGTCGAGGCCGAGAAACAAGGCCGCCCGCTGCGCGTCTATTGCGGCTTCGACCCGCGTACCAGCGACCTGCATCTGGGGCATACCGTCCCCATGCGCAAGCTGCGCCAATTCCAGGAATTGGGCCACGAAGTCACTTTCGTTGTCGGCAGCTTTACATCCCTCATCGGCGATCCATCGGACAAGGACAAGCTGCGCCCGCAGCTCACGATGGATGAGGTGCAGTACAACGCCCGCACCTATGCTGAACAGGCTTACAAGATGCTTGACCGGAACAAGACTCTCATCCGATTCAATTCCGAATGGCTGGCTGAATTGTCCTTCGAAGAAGTCATCCGGCTGGCGTCGCAGTTCACCATCCAGCAGTTCCTCACCCGCGAGAATTTCCGCAAGCGTTGGGACAACGGCGATCCAATCTACCTGCATGAGACTTTCTACGCTTTGATGCAGGGTTACGATGCCTACAACCTCAAGGCCGATGTGCAGGTGGGCGGCACCGACCAGTTGTTCAACATCGTTACCGCCGCCCGCAAGCTGATGACCTTCCTCGGCGCAAAACCCAACATCGCCATTATCCTGGGCATCCTGCCCGGCACGGATGGCGAGATCAAAATGAGCAAATCGTTGGGCAATCACATCCCGCTGCTCTCCACGCCCGAAGATATGTACGGTAAAGTGATGAGCGTGCCCGACAAGGCGATGGGACAGTTCTTCCGGCTGGTCACCCGCTGGACCCCGGCGAAGATCGCCGAAGTCGAGAAGGGCCTGGCCGAAGGAAAACTGCACCCGCGTGATGTGAAGATGACGCTTGCCCGCGAGATCGTCTCAATTTTTCATAGCCCCGAAGCCGCACCCCTGGCGGAGGAAGCCTTCGTCAAAGTCTTCCAGCAGAAGGATATTCCCGATGAAATGCCGGAATTTGCACTTCAGCCCGGCCAGACTGTGCTGGATGTGCTCATCGCCAGCCAACTGGCCTCCAGCAAAAGCGAAGGGCGGCGGTTGATTGATCAAAAGGGCGTCCGTCTCGACGGCGAGGTGCTGACTGACCCGATGCAGCCCTTCCCTCATCCAGGCGTCTTGCAGGCTGGCAAACGGCGTTTCTTGCGGGTAAAATAATGGGATGGTTTTGAAACACAAAGGCGACGAATGGTTTCACGAAAGATACGAAGTCTTAATCGTTTTCCTTTATTCACCTTTGTGTTATCCTTTCGTGGACTTTGTGTTAAGCTTTTCCGGCTTGTCCGGGTTAGGAGAATGATCCGATGACCGACTCAATTCCCCCTCAAGGTAAACCCGCCCCCGAAGACATCGCCTCCGAGTTCACTGAGCTTGGCAAAAGCCTGACGAGCTTGCTGCGCAGCGCCTGGGAGAGCGAAGAACGCAAGAAATTGCAAAAGGAGATCGAAGCCGGCCTGACCGACTTGAGCGGCACCTTGAGCAAGGCCGCCACTGAATTTTCCGAAAGCCCCACCGGGCAAAACCTGAAAGCCGATCTGAAAGACCTGCGCCAGCGCGTCGAGAGCGGCGAGGTTGAAGCTCAAGTCCGGCAGGATGTCCTCTCTGCCCTGCGCGCCGCCAATGCCGAGCTGAAGAAAGTCGCTTCGCAGCCGCCCTTTACTTCCACCGGGAAAACAGAAGATCACTCAGACTCGTAGCGGGCGCTTCATCGCCAAAAACTGGCGCTAAAGCGCTTACTACGGACGAAAGGTTGCTCGTAGTAGGCGCTTCAGCGCCGGAAACAGGCGTTAATGCGCCCGCTGCAAACGAAAGAATTAATTATATGGGCCTCATCCAACTCGAAACCGAAGCTGCTGAGCCGGTGGTTGCCCAGGGGACGCGCATCACCGCTTTTCGACGGAAACTGCGTCTGCGTTTGCCCGGATTAGACCGAGAATTTACCTGGGCGCGCCCGCTGGCGGTGCTGGTGCAGACCCCGGACGGCGGCGAAGTGATGATGCCCGCCGCCGAAATGGCAGCCGATGTTCAAACCGGCCTTGCCGTTCTCACGGGGATTGGATTGATCCTGCTGCTATGGCTTTTCGTGCGGCGCCTGCGCCCGCCAGATCGAAACCCCCGGGGGGAGTGACGGCAGCGGGAGACAGCCAGCTTCAACAGCGACTCGCTGACCGGTGAAAATCTCGACGAATTCCCGCCCATCGGGAATCGCCCCATGCGAGACGGCCAGCGCCCCGGAAGGACGCGCTGCCGGGCCGCGGTTGCCCACCACGATGATCTGCTCGTCATCTGTATCCCGCAGGTACGCCAACCCATCTTCTTCCACCATTAACACCTGAAAACCGCCCTCGATCAGGGCGCGAGACGTGCGCCGGAGCTGGATCAGCTCCCGGTAGAATTCGCGCAGCCCTTCATCCCACGTGTCGCGTTCCCAATCCATGCAGGCGCGTGAATCACCCGCCATACCGATCTCGTCGCCATAATACACCCCTGGCGTGCCCACGTAGGTCATCAATAAAGCCACTGCCAGCCGGTTGCGGGCTGCATCGCCGCCGAGAACGGCGAGCATCCGCCCAGTGTCGTGGCTGCCCAGCAAGTTATACTGCTGCCGGGCGATGACCCACGGGATAGCCGCCCGCTGCGCCTGCCACGAATCCACCAGCGCCTGGGTGGGCCAGGGCGCGTTGGATGCGACATGGCGCGGTTCGCCGTGCTGGTACACTTCGTATTTCGAGAGCCAGTACCATACGGGCATAGCAAACCCGGCGTAATTCATCACCGCATCCCAACAGTCGCCTTGAAGTTGATCGCTGGCGTCGAAGAAGTTTTCCCCGAGCAAATAGGCTTGGGGGGCTTCTTCTTTCACCGCCTGCCGAATGCCACGACTCACCTCAAGCCCCATTTGTTGCGCGCCCTGGCGGGCCAGCATGTTCGCTACGTCTATGCGCCAGCCGTCGGCGGAAAAGGGTGCGCGTAGCCAGTGACGAAAGACGGCGTTTGGTCCAGCGTACATCGCCTCGCGCAGCGCCTGGCTGCGGTAATTGAGCTTGGGAAGCGTTCGCACCCCCAGCCAGCACTCGTAGTCATCTGGGTGTCGGTGAAAGGTGAAGTATTCGCCGGTTGGGGCGGCGGGGTCTGACAGGGCTGCCTGGAACCAGGGATGGAGAAAGCCGCAATGGTTGGGAACGATGTCGAGCAGGTAGCGCATACCCCGGTTAGCGGTAGCTTGCCGCAGCGAAGCAAGGGCGGTGTTTCCGCCGAGATGGGCATCCACAGCGAAATAATCGGTCACATCGTAGCGGTGATTACTGAAAGCCGAGAAGACCGGGGTCAGGTAGAGGGCGTTGACTCCCAGGTCTTGCAGGTAATCCAGTTTTTGCTCGATGCCTGCCAGGTCGCCGCCGTAGAATTCGACCATTGCGGGCATCCCCCCGCTCGGCGGCTCCCCCCAGCGGCGGGCGCGGGCGCTCACCCCCCGGTAGTCGTACTCGCCGTCACGCACATTGCTCGCGGGGTCTCCATCGGCAAAACGATCGGGGAAAATCTGGTAAAAGACGGAATCGTACACCCATGACGGGGCGGCGTAATCGGCCAGCAGGCGGAAATCTTCGCGGTCGGTAGGGTTGTGGCGATGCGCCCCTGCGCCGTTGTACCACCATACGCCATCGTCAGTGAACAGAAGGAAACGGTACGAAACGACCGGCATGGTCAGCCGCAGGGTGGCTTGCCACCAGCGGCAGGCGCGCCCCTCGGAAGGCGTCATCTCGGTGAAGCGCTGTTCCCCATCCGGGGAGGTGCGCAGCAGCACCCGGCAGATGGGCGCGTCGGTCCCGGAGCGCATCCGGATGGTGACTTCCGTCCCCAGGGTCAGCGCGCCCCCTTTCAATGGGCGCACGTAGCGCGGCGAGCCGTCGTGATGGATCGAATCAACGTAGGTCAGATGCATCATTGGTCAGAATCCTCGTGTTATAATCGTCTGGAAGCCAGAAGCCCTATTCTAATTCAATTCCCCGGAGGACAGTCATGGAATTCCAAATGACCTCGTATAAGCGTTGTGAAGTGCTGAAAACCAGCGGGCGGATTGACAGCTCCACCGCACCCAAGCTCGAAGAAGCGATCAAGAATGTTACCGACCGGGATATCTTCAAGATTGTGTTCGATATGAGTGATGTGACCTTCATGTCCAGCGCCGGCTGGTGGATACTGATCAACACACAAAAGAATTGTAAGCGTTACAATCGCGGTGAGTTGATTTTGGTGGGGGTCGCTCAAAATATCTGCGAGTCGTTGGAATTGGTTGGGATGGGGTCGTATTTCAAAATTTTCGACACGGTGGTTGACGCGGTAGGTTTTTTCTAAACTGCGGCGAACGAATCATGCCTACAACAACTTTCCCCGGACAATTTGATTCTCTTGGAAAAATCAGTGATTTTGTGCAAGGGGTTTCCGATGCTGCCGGTTTGAATGCATCGGAAGCTTACGCGGTCCAGCTTGCCGTAGACGAGGCCTGTACGAACATCATCGAACACGCGTATGGCGGTGAGGGGGTGGGGGCGATCGAATGCACCTGCGAGCCGACCAGCGATGGGCTGTGCATCGTCCTGCGAGACCATGGGCGGCCTTTCAACCCGGATGCGGTACCCGAGCCAAAGATCGGCGCGCCGCTCGAAGAGGTGAAGCCGCGCGGGTTAGGCGTCTTTTTCATGCGCAAGATGATGGACGAAGTGATCTTTACGTTCGAGCAGGGGGAAAATGTGCTGACGATGTTGAAGCGGAAATCCGGTTAGCTGTCTCGCCGCACCACCATTACGGTCATATCGTCGAACTGCGGCGCGCCGCCGACGAAGGTGCGAATTTCCTGCAGGATCAAATCTTTCAGCTCGCAAGCCGGGCGGGCCAGGTTGTTCCCAACCAGGCCGGTCATCATTTTGGCGTCAATGAACTCGTCCTGGCTGTTCTGCGCGTCGGTGAGGCCATCGGTGTAAAGGAGCAGCACATCGCCGGGGGCCAGTTGCACGGTTACCCGCCGCCAGACGACGGTTTCGTCCACGCCGAGCGGCATTCCGGTTTTCCCGAGCGACTGGAAGACGCCGGGGGTTTGCGGGCAAAACAGGTAGGGCGGGTTGTGCCCGGCGTTGGCGTAGACCAGCGTCCCGGCGGCGGTATCGAGCACGCCGTAGAAAGTGGTCACGAACAGGCTGGCGCGGGCGTCTTGCAGGATGCGGGTGTTGGCGGCAGCCAGCACCATTTCGGGTTGCGCCTCGAATTGGGGGGCGTAGGTGCGAATCAGGGTGCGGCACAGGGCCATATACAGCGCCGGGCCGATGCCTTTGTCAGCTACGTCAGCGATGAGCAGGCCAAGTTTGTTGCCAGAGAGCGGGATGAAATCGTAAAAATCGCCGGAGACTTCGCGCGCTGGCTCGAGGCTGGCTGCCAGATCCCATCCAAGCAACTGGGGAACGTGCTCCGGCAGGAAGCTGGCTTGAATCTGGCGGGCGACGGTGATTTCATGCAGGGTACGCTGGTGTGCCAGGGTATCGGCGTAGACTTTGGCCCGGTGGAGCGATGAGGCGATCTGCGCCGCCAGGGATTGGGACGCAGCGACGAAGTTGGTCAGCTCTCTGCGCCCGTACTGGACGATGCGGCCGCTAAACTCTGTGTAGATACCGCCAACTGGTTGTTGAGATTCCATATCCAAAATGGGCGCCACCACCACCGAGTAGGCGCGGCGTGGCGGTTCTTTCCAGGGGAGTGCGTCTTTCTGGGAGAAAGCCTGCCCCTGGCTCTGCGAGTGCAGCCATTCCCAGATTATGTCAATCTCCGGCAACCAGTTTGGCGTTTCGTTGAACAGAATTTTGTCAGGGGCGATCCAGATGACCTGCCGCGCGCCGCTGAACATCGGCGGGGCGTGCTGTTTCAGCAGTTCCGGCAGAGCGGAGGCGTCGAGCGGGGCGTTCAATAAATCCCGCCCCAACAACTCGAGTTTTTCGACCTGGCGCGATTGCTGCCGGGTGTTTTCAGCGGCCCGGCTCAACTGGCGGGCCAGCAGCGCCACCAGCAGCAGCCCTGCGACGAAGAATAGCGTCGCCCAGCCGCCCATTTGCGCGAACAACCCGGCGATGATGATGCCGAAGGGGTTTGCCAACCCAGGCAAGATCATGGCGATCAGGAAAAAGCGGATCGCCGGCCAGGCCGAGGGGGCTTTCATAACCCGAACGATGCCCCACGTGCTGTAGCCAATATAACCCGAGAAAATGAGCAGCGTTGCCAGTTGGCAAGTGACGATGATGGCTAAAGTCAGCGCAATGGTTTGAAACGACAGGGCTTTGAGCGGGAACGTCCCGCCGAGGTGTTGGTAGAGAAGCAAAAAGGGCAAAAACGCGATGGTAGTGGTTGCCAAATCAGTGGAGAGGGCGCGGGCCGCCTCCCAGCGGGTTTCGACGGTGGGGTTTTTCCCCCACCAGTTGCGAATTGCGTAAACGATTTTTTGGATGATCGTAAGCCAAAGGGCGGATGGGCCAAGCAGGAAAACCGCCGCCCACTGAAAAGCGCTGTCCAGCGCGCCGTCGGTGTAAGCGTAGCCTCCCTGGATTTCGACAACCATGAAGAAGCTCAACCATCCGAAGAGGAACATGCATCCGAGAAAGGCAAGAAGCAGCCACCCGTTTTGCCAAATTGCCCCCCAATCGGTCACGAGCGCCAGCCACACCAGGCCGGCTACGGCCAGGGGTGTGGTGTACAGGGTCGAAATAAAGCCGGCGACCGCGCTAATTTGCTGCGCGCCCAATTGTTCGGGCAAGTCCGTGCGGAATTTACGCGCCAGGGCCAACGGCCAATGGTTGTGGCTATTGATTTCTTCGGGCATGGAGGGACTCCTTATCCTATCGCCCACACACTCACCGCCGCCACTGCACCCAAATTCAGCGCGCCGTAGAGATGTGGGAATGATTCGCCAGAATCAGCCTCGTATTTCGACGCCTCGTAGCGCAGCTCGGCGTTCAGTTGGGATACATCCACCCACAGCAGCACCAGCCCAGGGACGCCGCGATAGAAATTGTTCGCCACCCGCCGCACCTGCCCCGGCCGCGAGAAATGGATGAATCCCATCTCGTCCAGCGACTTCGCCCGATACGCCCCGCTCGCCTGGGCCGCCTCCCAATCTTCGCGCGGGCATAGATGGACGATCATTTCCATCCCGGCCTCTCGCGCTGCCCAATCCTCACGGGTCAGCCCCATCAGCCACTCGTCCAGCACCTGACCATATTTACGCACCGACTTGCGCCGCGTCCCTTCGAGCAGAAACCCGTTCTTCTCGAAAATCCGGCGGCTGCCCCAGTTGCCCACGAATATCTCCGCCTCGATCTTTTCCAGCCCCAAGTATTCGAAGCCGTAACTCACAATCCAGCGCACTGCCTGAGAGCCGTAGCCTTTGCCATGAAACGGCTTGCCGATCCACAGGCCGATATCGGCGCGGGAATCATTTTCCGGGCGAATGTCAATTGCTCCGATCGGCTGCCCATCGGCAATCATCGTGAAAAGATGCGTCTCGCCGCGCCAGGCGCGCGACTCACGCCCCGCCAGCCCCAGGCGATACTCGTTCAGCGAGGCCGGGCCATCCCACAGCAGCGTATCGGCCACTCCGGTTTGGTAAACCAGCGGGAACAACCCATCGGCGTCTTCAGCAACTACCGGGCGTAGCAGCATCATTTTCTCCTTCACCGGCCCGCCAGCAGGTGAGTCACCCGCGCCAGAACAGACTCGGCTACCTCGGACTTGCTCATCAACGGCAGGCTCTCCACCCCGCCCCCGGCGTCCAGCAGCGTTACCCGGTTGTCGTCTACCCCGAATCCGGCGTCGCGGGCGCTGATGTCGTTGGCGACGATCAAATCCAGCTTTTTGGATTCCAGCTTGACGCGGGCGTTGTCCAACAGAGATTGACTCTCGGCCGCGAAACCCACCGTCACCCGGGGGAAACCGGTCGCGGACCGCTGGGGGGCGACGGCTGCGAGAATGTCTGGCGTGGCCCGCAGGGTGATCTGCGGGATGCCGCCCTCTTTCTTGATCTTTTGTTCGGCAGTCACTGCGGGCGTGAAATCGGCCACTGCGGCGGCCATGAGCAGCGCATCGGCCCGGACGATGGCGGCCAGCACCGCTTCGAGCATTTCCTGCGCGGTGTTCACATCTACCCGCCGCGCTCCGATGGGCGTGGGCAGCGCGGTCGGCCCGGCGATGAGTGTCACGTCGGCGCCCAAATCGAGGGCAGCCTGCGCCAGGGCGAAACCCTGTTTGCCCGACGAGCGGTTGGCGATCACCCGAACGGGATCAAGCGGTTCTTGCGTTCCCCCCGCGGTGACGATCACCTTCCGGTTTGCCAGCGGCCCCCCGCGGCTGAGGGTCAACCGGATGTGGCCCAAAATCTCGGGCGGCTCCACGAAGCGTCCCAACCCCACCAGCCCGGAGGCCATGCGTCCTTCCGCCGGCCCAACGAAGATCACCCCTCGCTGACGCAGAATCTCCACGTTAGCTTGGGTAGCGACGTTCGTGTACATCCCCACATCCATCGCCGGGGCGACGAGAATCGGGCAGCGCGCCGCCAGCGCCGTCACCGACAGCAGGTTGTCGGCGATGCCGTGCGCCAGCTTGGCGAGCGTGTTGGCCGAGATGGGAGCGATAACGAGCAGATTGGCGCTGTGCCCCATACCGACGTGCAGCACATGGGCTTCGCCGCCCCACAGATCGGCGTCGGTGTAGGCTTTGCGCCCGGTGACCGATTGGAAGGTGAGCGGGGTGATGAACTGCAGGGCTGCCGGTGTCAGGACGACATCCACCAGTGCGCCAGCCTGAGTCATCTTGGAGGCCAGCTCAGCTGCTTTATAGGCCGCAATCGAGCCGGTGACGCCGAGAACGATGTGTTTGGATTGAAAGGGAGTAGCCATCAGTGATCGGTAATCAGTCATCAGTGATCAGTAATCAGTTGTCAGTAATCAGTCCGACTGATTACTGACAACTGATTACTGGGTTAAAGCCATCCTCGCAGCCAATAGACAAAAATGCCGAGATATTCTTTGGCGGCGCGGGTGGTTGTCGAAAGATTGTCCACCGTGGGCATCAAACTGATCAGCAGCGACGGCAGGTTGGGATGAGTGAGACGCTGCCAATCCGCCTGGGTCACGCTGAAATCGGTGGGGGCAGGGATAACCTCGATGCCTTGCTTCTCGAACAACGCCACCGAGCGCGGCATGTGCGAGGCTGAGGTGACGAGAATGACCCGGTGAATGCCCTTTTCTTCCAGAATTTTACGACAAAATACCGCATTCTCGTAGGTATTCAGCGATTCATTTTCCAGCCAGATGGCCTCTGCGGGTACGCCGAGGGCTTCCAGCACGGTCGCCATGTCGCCTGCGCCTTTATCGGAGGCGGCCAGCCATTCGATCTCGCGCCCGGTAACCAGGATGTTGGGGGCCTTGCCTTGTTTGTACAGCCAGGCGGTAAAGAATTCGCGGTCGGCGGCGCTGTTGAGTCCAACTGTGGGGCGGGGAGCTAATCCCGGTTCGGTGCCTCCGCCGAGCAGGACGATCACCTCGGCAGCGGGAATCGTATCGGGGGGCAGGTAGCGCCATTCGAGTGAGCGCGCCAGCCCCATCGCCACCCAGCGGTTGCCTCCCACCCACAACAGCGCCAGCGTGACGATCAGCACGATCATTTGACCGCGCGGCTTGCGCCGCAGGATCAGCGCCAATCCGATGAGGGCGCAGGTCAGCCCGATGGGGTAAACGAAGAGGGGGAGGAATTTGGAGAGGAAGAGGAACATGGGGGGAGCAATCGGCGGTCAGCCGTCAGCTTTCAGCGGTCGGATAGTCAGGAGGCGGTCGTGACCGGCGAGGTCGGGGAGCAGGCGAATCTCGGCGGTGGGGAAGGCTTGCCGGGCTTGGCGGGAGGCGGAGTCGCCCTGGGATGCCTCGATTTCGAGGAGCAGCAATCCCTGCTCTGCGAGGCAGCGGGTGGCATCCGCCAGCAGCCGCCGGATCAAATCCAACCCATCCGGGCCGCCGTCCAGCGCCAGGGTTGGCTCGTGGCCGTAAATTGGCAGGGATTTCAGCGTTTCGGTGGGGATGTAGGGAAGGTTAGCGGCGATGATGTCGAAGGTTGCAGGTGGCAAGTTGCAGGTTGCAGGTTGAAGGTTGAAGGTTGATGGCGGCAAAAGGTCGGCCTGCACAAATTGGATGCGGTCGGCGACGTGGTGACGTTCGGCGTTGCGGCGGGCGACTTCGAGCGCGGCGGCGGAGATGTCAGTGGCGACGATGTCAGCCTGCGGGCAGTGGACGGCGAGTGAAACGGCGATGCAGCCGGAACCCGTGCCGATATCGAGAGTTTTCGACCGCTGAGTGCTGAACGCTGACCACTCGATGGCTGTCTCCACCAGCAGCTCGGTCTCGGGGCGGGGAATGAGCACATCGGGGGTGACGATGAAATCCAGGCCGAAAAACTCCCAATGCCCAAGCACGTAGGGCAGCGGCTCGTAATTTTCCAGGCGGGTCACGGCGTCATCGAGAGTGTTCTGTTGTTCGGGGGTGAGGGAGACTTCGGGGCGAGCGAGCACCCAGGCGCGCGGCTTGCCAAGTACGTGAGCCAGCAGCACCTGGGCATCGAGGGCGGGAGTGTCAGAAAGCTCTACCAGCCGTTGGGTGAGACGAAATAAGGCTTCGACGGTTGGCATATTGATCTCGTAACCCGTAATTCGTAAAGCGTAAAACGTAAGGTTATGGATCACGGATTACGTTTTACGAATTACGTTTTACGTTTCACGCTTCGACCGCTGCCAACCGCTCAGTTTCTTCACGTGTTGACAACTCGTCAATGAATTGGTCAATCTCGCCGTCCATGATGGCCGGGAGGTTGTAGGATGAAACGTTGATGCGGTGGTCGGTAACCCGCGATTGGGGATAGTTGTAGGTGCGGATCTTCTCGGAGCGTTCAGCGCCGCCGATCTGTGAGCGGCGGTCTTCTTCGATCTCGTTGCGCTGCTTTTCGGCCTTGATTTCGTAGAGGCGGGCGCGCAAGATAGACAAGGCGCGCAACCGGTTCTGCAATTGCGAGCGCTCATCCTGGCAGGCGACGACCATCCCGGTGGGCAGGTGGGTGATGCGAATGGCAGTGGAGTTCTTCTGCACGTTCTGTCCGCCAGCCCCTGCCGAGCGGAATACATCCACGCGCAGATCGCTTTCGGGGATGTCTATTTCAACATCGTCCACTTCGGCCAGCACGGCGACGGTGGCGGTGGAGGTGTGGATGCGGCCCTGGGATTCGGTGGTGGGCACACGCTGGACGCGATGCACGCCCGATTCGTATTTCAGCCGAGAGTACGCGCCCTTGCCCTTGACGCCGAAGATGATTTCCTTGTACCCGCCGATGCCGATATCACTGGCGGAGAGCACCTCGACGGACCAATTGCGGCGTTCGGCGTACCGGTTATACAGCCGGTAGAGGTCGGCGGCGAACAGGGCGGCCTCGTCCCCGCCGGTCCCGGCGCGAATCTCGACGATCACATCCCGCTCGTCGCGCGGGTCTTTGGGAACCAGCATCCCCTTGATCTCACGCTCGAGGGCGCTGATCTTCGGCTCGAGATCGCTGATCTCGGTCTCGGCCAACAGGCGCATGTCGGTATCGTCGGAATTTTGCAACTCGCGCGCTTCATCAAGGTGGGCCAGGGCTTGCCGGTACTCACGCGATTTTTCGACGAGCGGTTCCAGGTCAACGCGCTCTTTGTTCAATTCGGCGGCGCGCTGATAATCATCGCCCACTTCGATCAGCAGGCGGTTGAGTTCTTCGTAACGTTGTTCGATGCCAGAAAGTTTTTCGAGCATAATTGTAAGGGATAGGGGAAAGGGGATAGGGGAAGTGCGGGGGTGATTATACCACCGGAACTTCGACCCCTTCCGTCCCGTCTATTTTTCTACACTTTTACACGCCCCTTCAACCTGTAACCTTCAACTAATAATCCCCGGAGGAGACTCATGAAACTCAAACTCGTTCTGCTAATCCTCGCCATCTCGATGTTGGCGCTTCCGCCGGCGCCCGCCAAAGCCGACGGAATCATCATCTGCGATCCATTACCCTGCCCCGGCCCCATCCCGCTGGCCCCGCTGGCGGTGCGCTACCATCACGTCACCGTCACCATCCAGGATCAGATCGCCATCACGCACGTTGACCAGGTTTTCTACAATCCCAACGATTTCCAAATCGAAGGCACGTACATCTTCCCCATCCCGCTCGATGCGGCGGTTAGCAACTTCATCCTATGGGTGGACGGCAAGCCGGTGGAGGGGCAGGTGCTCGACGCCGAGCAGGCTCGCCAGAAATACTGGGAGATCGTCAACACACTGCGCGACCCGGCGCTGCTGGAATACGCCGGGCGCGGCGCGCTGCAAGCGCACGTCTTCCCCATCCCGCCGCAGGGCGAGCGGCGCATCGAACTGGAATACTCGCAGGCGCTGGCCGCCGAGAACGGGCTGGTGCGCTACGTTTATCCCCTCAACACCGAGAAATTCTCCACTCTGCCGCTGGAAAGCGTGTCGGTCAGCGTGGACATCCGCTCAGCCGTACCCATCCGCGCCGTGTATTCGCCCACCCACGATGTCGGCGTCAGCCGGGATGGGGATTTCCACGTGACTGCGGGGTACGAGGCGGCCAATGTCACCCCCAACACCGATTTTGCGCTGTATTACTCGATTGGAACCGAGGAGGCGTTTCACCTCCTGACCTTCCGCGACCCGGCGGATGCGGCTGATCCCGATGGTTTTTTCCTGCTGCTGCTTGCGCCGCGTCCCGACGCCGGGACTGACCCGTTCCCGAAGGATGTGCTGCTGGTGCTCGACCATTCCGGCAGCATGGACGGCGAGAAATTCCAGCAGGCGCAGGAGGCGCTGCGCTACATCCTGGGGCATCTCAACCCCGAGGACCGCTTTAACATCATCACCTTCAGCACTGGGGTGGAATCCTACGCCGCCCGGCTGCGCCCCGCCGATGAAGCCAACGAGGCGATTGCCTGGGTTGACCAGTTGAGCGCTCAGGGCAGCACCGATATCAACCGCGCCCTGCTCGAAGCCGCCGCCATGACTGACAAGGAACGCCCGACTTACCTGATCTTCCTCACCGACGGCCTGCCGACCGAGGGCGAGATCGAAAGCCAGAAGATCCTGGACAACTTCGCAGAGGCCGCCCCTGCCGATTTACGCCTGTTTGCCTTTGGGGTGGGTTACGATGTGGATACCTTCCTGCTCGACTCGCTGGCGCAGGCGCATCACGGCACGAGCAATTACGTGCTTCCCGGCGAGCAGTTGGATGAAGCTATCTCCGGCTTTTACGCCAAGATCAGCACGCCCGTGCTCACCAACCTGGCGCTCGATTTCGGCGGGCTGGCAACCTACGATCTGTATCCTTACCCTCTGCCGGATTTGTTCCTCGGCTCGCAGATCATCGTCGTTGGCCGCTACCGCGACGGCGGGACGAGTACAGTCACCCTCAGCGGCCAGGTCAACAACCAGACACAGACCTTCACCTTCCCCAATCAAACCTTTGCCCAGCAATCCGCCCTGAGCGACCAGCTTGCCGCCATCCCGCGCCTGTGGGCTACCCGTAAAATTGGTTATTTGCTGAATCAGATCCGCCTGCAAGGCCCCCAGGAGGAAGTGATTGCCCAGATCGTCAAGTTGAGCATCCGCTACGGCATCGTTACGCCCTACACCTCTTACCTGGTGACCGAGGATATGCCGCTGGGCGCGG
>DYIZ01000100.1:0-251 GCA_020723385.1 Candidatus Aquidulcis sp. | reverse complement strand
GTACCAGGGCATCGTCGTCGCCCCGGCCGCGCCGGCCTACGGGCAGGGCGCGGTGGAAAAAGCCGCCGACCAGGGCGGGATGGCCGGCGCGGACGCCCCGGCTGCGCCCGAGGGCAGCGACGCCAACGTGGTGCGTATCGTCGGGTCGCGCACTTTCGTGTTGGCCGACGGCGTGTGGATAGACACCGCCTTCGATCCCGACGTGATGACAACCGTGAAAGTGGCCTTCCTCTCCGACGATTACATGGCCC
>DYIZ01000099.1 GCA_020723385.1 Candidatus Aquidulcis sp. | reverse complement strand
GTGACGCGAGACCGGCGCCCGGCGAATAGGAGCATCGAGATGGGTAGATAAATTCTGGTATATCCGCCAACTCGCCAGGTACTTATTGAACAAACCGTCAGGGCCTGTTTGCTGATAGGGGGAACGTAATTGAGAAAGGATTGTCTCTTCATCTTCCCCATCGCTGCCCAATTCTACGGAAAATTGTTTTTGATCGCCATCATATACTCTAGCTTCATATTGATCTCGTTCGATCAACGCATGGGGTCGCTGGGGCGTCCGGGCGGCGCCATCGTCCAACACTTCTTTCTCGATCCGGTATGAGCTGGTACTCCCCAACCGCATAAGTTCCAGATAATAGAGAACCTGTTTTGACGAATTGCCATCAGCCGGCGAGTGGGTTTCAGTTCTAAGCTGGAACGAGATCTTTGGAGTTCGCCCGTCCCACACCAATGGCTCCATGCCCCCCTCGCGCACAACCTGCTCACCCAGTTTTCCCCGCGCCGAAAGCGAGAGCATTTCCAGCGCCTTTAATAGATTCGATTTACCGCTGCCATTGGGGCCAATGACAACGTTCAGGCTGCCGGGCTGCCAATCAACATCGGCCAGGGAGCGGAAACCCTGGATATGGATACGGATGATTCTCATGGCTGATTTCTCCTGGCGTAGCGCCTTTGGCTTACGCACTTTCAGCTATCATTATCTGCTATTTGCAAGATATGCAGCAGCCGGGTTTCCTCGCTGCCGGTTTCAGCGCTGGCGGCCTGATGGTGACGCCGGATAAGCGCCTGCGCCAGCGGGGATGCGCCTGCCTGGGCGGCCAGTCGAGCGCCCCAGGCCGGGTGCTGCTCGGCTACGATGTAAGGCCGGCGCCAGCCGCGGGGGGGCGTGTCTCCCGTGGGATCGCCTCGCCCCCATAGGGCCACGCGGCCTGGCGCAATCGCTTTCGCCAGCACGATCAACACCCGCTCCCATAACTTCAGCGGCGAGAGCGTCTTTCCCACATCATGCAGCAACGCGGCGACCTGCAAATCGGGATGCGATTCGCCCTGGGCCAACAGTTTTTCCAGGACTGCCAGGCTGTGGGCCTGTTCGCTGGGGGCCAGCCGGTTGAATAGCGCCATCTGGGATGGCGTCAGGATACGGCAGGACAGCGCCAAGCTCTGAGCAGCAGGGTGAGCGGTCAGTGTGCGGCGAAACTGTTGAAACCGGTAAAGGATGCGGGCTGTTACCATCCGATCAGCAGGTAGGTGATGGAGTAAACTGGCCCAAAGATGTCAATGCCCAGGCGAGGCAAAAGAAAGACGATCGCCATCAAAATGAGCACGCTGAATGGGCGAATCTGATCTAAAATTCGGGCCAAATTGGGCGGGAGAAAATAATCGGCGATCTTTTCGCCATCCAGCGGAGCCAGCGGGATAAGGTTGAAGAACGCCAACAGCATGTTGGTTACCACGAACAAGAACATGAAATAGGGCAAGCTAGGAAGGATACCCAAGGTCCCTTCGCTTGTGATGCTGTTCACTGAAATCAGCCCAATGCGGAATGGCACCGCCCCCAGAATGGCCAGGATAAGGTTGGAGAACGGCCCGGCGAGGGATACCCACATCAGCGCCGCCGGGGAACGCCGCTGCAAAACCCAGGGGGTGACCTGCACCGGTTTGGCCCAGCCAAAGCCCGCAATGATAAAAACGAGCGAGCCAACTGGGTCGAGATGAGCCAATGGGTTGAGCGTCAGCCGCCCGGTTTGGCGCGGAAGGTCATCGCCAAAATAGTTTGCGGTGGCGGCGTGGGCAAATTCGTGTACCGTCAGGGCGATAACCATGATAATCAGGTTTGGAATCAGGTTTGAGATGAGAGTTTGTAGATCAAAGCCAAGCATGAGTGTCTCCTAACGAGAAAATTATACCAGTGATATAATGCCCTGGTGCATCTCGGTTTATCGCTCGCAGCGGTCTCACCTGACAGGCTGCGAGTAACTTTATAAAGCCACTGACATGTTGCCCGATCTAAATCTCAACGATGTCATCCGTTTGCGCAAACCACACCCTTGCGGAAGTTACGACTGGAAGATCGTGCGCCTGGGTGCGGATATTGGCCTGGAGTGCCTGCAATGTGGGCGGCGCGTGCTGATGCCCCGCCGCGAGCTGGCCCACCGGGTAAAAATCAAAGGCTCACATCCACCTGTGACAACCGACAATGAGTGAGACTCTTCACAAGCGCCCTCACATCCTGTTCCTGTTTTCGGATACCGGCGGTGGGCATCGCAGCGCCACCGAGGCGATCATCGAGGCGCTGCACATCGAATTTGGCGACCGCGTCACGACCGAGATGGTGGATATTTTCAAGCAGTATGCGCCGCTCCCGTTGAACCGCTTTCCCAAATGGTACCCGTACATGGTGCGCGTCCCCGAGATATGGGGATTCGGCTACCGGTTGAGCGATGGCCACGGGCGGGCGCGCCTGATCACGAACACGTTCTGGCCCTATGTGCGCCGCGCCGCCCACCGGTTGATCAGAGGCCACCCCTGCGATCTGATGGTCTCGGTTCATCCGCTGGCGGCTGCCCCGGTGCTCAAGGCGCTGGGCAAGAACCGGCCGCCTTTTGTGACCGTTGTCACCGATATGGTGACAGTCCATGCGCTGTGGTACCATCGTCTCACCGACCTGTGCCTGGTGGCGACGGATGAAGCCCGGCGGCGCGCCATGCGCTGCGGCCTCTCATCCGAGCAAGTCCACGTGGTCGGGATGCCGGTGGCTGACCGCTTCTGCCAGCCGCCCGGCAACAAAAGCGAGCTGCGCCAGCGGCTGGGCTGGCCGCAAGACCGTCCGGTCATCATTCTGGTTGGCGGCGGGGAGGGCATGGGGCCGCTGGAAGCGACCGCCAATGCCATCGCAGCAGCAAATCTCCACACCACGCTGGTGGTAATCACCGGGCGCAATCATCATCTAAAAACCCGCCTGGAAAAGCAGTCGCGCGATTGGCCCATTCCGGCGTATATTTACGGTTTCGTGCGCGAGATGCCCGATTTTATGCGCGCTGCCGATATTCTCGTCACCAAAGCCGGCCCCGGAACGATCAGTGAGGCTCTGAACGCCGGGCTGCCGATGGTTCTCTACAGCCGCCTGCCAGGTCAGGAAGATGGCAACATCACTTACGTGGTGGATGAAGGGGCGGGTATTTGGGCGCCCCACTCCGACCAGATCATCCATGCGCTCCGGCAGTGGATCGAGCACCCGGAACAGCTTGCAAGGGCGGCGCAAGCTTGCCTGCGCCAGGCGCGTCCCGATGCGGCCCGCAAGATTGCCCATATTCTGGGAGCCGGCGTCATTCCCAACACCAAACCCGATAGTCGAGCCGCTGCCACCCAGCCGCGTAAGGCCTGATTCTTGCACCCCTGGGTGTACTGGCTATGAAAACTTATCCACATATAACGCTGCCTTTTCTGGCGCTGATGCTTCTAGGGGGCTTGGCGGCTTGCAGCCTGCCCGGTAAGTCCGCGTCACAAGCCACTGTCAATCTCACCCAAATCTACCAAACTGTCACCGTCAAATTGACACAGACCGCACAGGCAGCCAATTTCCCGGCGGCGCACTCCGGCACACCGGCCTCCACCGACAGCGGCATCGCGGTCGCTTCAGCCACCCCGATCAGGAATCCTTCGGCGGCGGCGACCACGCGAGGCGTCACCTTCACCGCGACGGCGACTTTAGTGTGCGACCTGGCTGCCCCCGGTTCTCCCAAAATTGATGTAACCATTGACGATAACACGCTCATGGAGCCAGGCGACCACTTCACCAAGATCTGGCGTCTGACGAATGCCGGCAGTTGTACCTGGACTGAAGATTACGCTGCGGTGTGGTTCTCAGGGGAAAAATTTGGCGAGACGCTGATCGTTCCACTGAGCAGAAATGTATCCCACGGGCAGAGCATCGAAATCTCGGTGGATATGGTAGCCCCCACAACGCCAAATACGTATCAGAGCAACTGGAAGATGCGCAACGCCGATGGAGCGCTGTTTGGCATCGGGCCGAATGGCGTTGCCCCCTTTTGGGTCAGGATAAACGTGGAAGAGCCGCCTGCCGACGAGGCCACACCAACCACCCTGCCCTCCTTCACACCCACGGCGACCTTTGCGCCATCCGACACTCCCACCCCCACACCGACAGAAACCCCAACGCCCACAGAAACATCCACCGCAACAGAGGCCGCAACATCAACAACAACACCCTCTCCAACGGAAACCACGCCCCCAACCCCCACGCAGACCGCTACGACAGCCTCTCGTTCTGCGGGGGCGGTGACTCTGGCCCCCGATGATTCATTCGACCTGGATACCGGTCAATCCAACACCGGCGGCGACGATCTGGTTTACCAGACAGATGCCAGCAGTAATCATTTGATAACCCCCCAATCGGGCGCTGTGTTCGGGATTTTCGTGGGCAGCGGACTGCCCAGCCCGGCCGATTGCCAGTCTGCCAATATGAGCGACGCACCGATCCCAGTGGAAAGCCTGCCAATTGGCGCTTACCTGTGTTACCAGACTGCCCAGGGGCTGCCGGGGTGGGCGCGGCTGGCAGTGTTCGACGCAACAGATTTCACGGTAACGCTTGAGTTTCTAACCTGGATAGTGGACGATGGACAGTAGACGATGGTCGGTGCATAGTGGACGGTCATTCGTCAATGGTCTGACTTCGCTCCACACTCACCCACAAATTTTCCCCATCGGTTGACAATCGAATCCACCCGTTGAGGTCGGTGCGCAGGAGCGGATAACCGGCCACGGCGTCGAGCGTCTCGGCGTCGGGCAAGCCTTTTCGATCCCCGGCGGCGACGGATAGCAGGATGATCTGCGGCTGGAGATTGGCGACCCACTCCGGGGGGTTGCTGGCCGCGTAGCCGCTGTCGGCCAGCAGCAGGGCGGTGACTGGACCGATGAGGTCTCCGTTTTCGAGGGATTCCAGGCTCTCGAAGTCCGCGCCGATGGGCAGCGCCATGCGAAATCCGCCATATTCCAGCAGCAATATCGCCCCGCGCCGCCCGGCAGACAATACTTTCAGCCCTGCGCCGCCGCCCAGGTCGAAAAGCTGGCCGGTTTCGACGCCGCGCACGGTGACGGGCATGGCGGCAAAAGTTTCCTGCAGGTCACGCACCGAGCGGGTGAGGTGGGTGGGGCCGGCCCAAAGAACAGCGTTGGGCGGGAAGCGGTCGAGGGTGCGCGGCAGGGCGGCTATTTGCTCGTCGCCGGAGGCAGCGACCACCAGCCAATCCAGGCGGCGGTTGGTAAAGGGCAGGCGGCGGCCTAGCGCATCTGACAACAGCGTGGGCGTGGGGCCGCCGTCAATCAGCAGGTTGCGGCCGGTGGGGGTCTGGATGAGAATGGCGTCGCCGGTGCCAACGTCGAGCACGGTCACGGTCAGCTTCCCATCGGGGGCGAAGAAGGCCGCCCGCCAGATGAGAAATGCGCCCACTGAGAGTGCGGCCAACGGGATGCCCGTTCCCAGGGCTGAGAGCAGCCCGCGGGCGCGCTGCCCCCAAACGGTCAGGGAGAAAATCACCGCGTAGATCAGGATGATCAATGGGAGCGCCACATCCCCCAAAGCGAGAGTCCCCGCCGGGATCGTCGCAAAAAGCTCCACGGCCCGGATGGTGAAGAGGACGAACGGCCACGCCAGGTAACTGGCGATCTGCCCCAGCGGCGCGTAGATCATCCCCAGGATGACGGCCAGCCCGCCCAGGATCATGATCGGCGGCTGGACGGGCAGCACGACCGGGTTAGCAATGAATGAGACGAGCGACAGGCGGCCAAAATGGTAGGCCATGATGGGCAGGGTCAGGAATTGAGCCGCCAGCGTGAAGAGGAAGTATTCGCCAACCGGCCCGGCGATGCGCTGAACAGTGCTGGGCGGCAGGTAGCGGGCGGCGAGATTTTGAAACCACTTCGCCAGCGGATCGGCGTAGAGGATCAGCCCGAGGGTGGCAGCGAACGAAAGCTGGAAGCCCACATCCCAGGGGATGCGCGGGTTGGCGAGGGCCATGACGGCGGCCACGGCGGCCAGGCTGTTGACGCCAGCCTGCCGCCGTCCGATCTGCCGGGCGAGCAGGGACAGCCCGCCCATGATGGCGGCGCGCACCACGGAGGCGTCTGCGCCGACGAGCACGGTGTAAAAGGCGATGCCGGCCACCGCCGCCACCGCGCCGCGCCGCGGGCCGAGCAGTTTGCTGAAGAGGGTGGAAAAAAGTCCGGCAATGATGGCGACATTAAAACCCGATATCGCGATGAGATGCGAGGTGCCGGTGGCCTTGAAGGCTGCCTGTACGCTCTCGGGGATGCCGGTTTCGACGCCGAGCAGGATACCGGCCATGAGCGAGGCTTCGGGGTCCGGGTAGATGCGGTAGATGACGGCCAGGGCGCGGGTTTTGATGGCGTAAATGACAGCCATGACCGGGTTGCCCTGGTCGTGTTTCAGCACGCTGCCGCGGGCGCGCGGCATGAGGCTGTAAACGCCCTCGCGGGCCAGGTAATCGCGGTATGAGAAATCTTCGTTTTCGGGCGGGGTTTCCAGTGTCCCTTCCAGAAAGACGCGATCGCCATAGCGCCACTCGCTGCCCGGCTGGACTTTGGCGAGCAGCAGGCCGCTCACCGGGTGAGAGAGCACTTCATCCTCGGTGTGCAGCTCTTTCACCGCGACGCGCAGGTTGGTATAAGTGTCACGTTCATCGGGCGGCTCGACCAGGATGCCCTCGATGACGAAATAGGTTTCCTGGTCGTTGTAAAAAGCGATGAAAACCGGATCGTGGAGATCAGGCTGGGCGAGCTGGTAGCGCAGCCCGCCGAGGGCGAGGAGAAGAGGAACGAGGCAGAGAGGGATAGGTGAGGCGAGGCCCGTAAAACGTAAAACGTGATCCGTAAAACGTAAAACGTAATTCGTAAGGCGGCTGGGGGAAGGGGTTACGGAATACGTTTTACGGATTACGGATCGCCCCAGGATAGCAAGCAGAACCCCACCGAGCGCGCTCCCGGCAAGTATCCACCAGGCGGCGGCGGTCAACGGCAGGCTGGCGGCGATGGCAATGCCCGCCAGGAAGGCTAGGGAGAGCCAGAGGAGGGGCATTACCGCTTCAATTCGGCAATATATGGCAGGGTGCGGTGTTTCTCGGCAAAGTCCAGCCCGTAACCCACCACCCACACATCGGGAATATCGAATCCCAGGTAATCCACCGGGGTGTTGACCCCTTCGCGTATCTTTCGCACCAGGATACAGGTCTTGAGTGATGCCGGGCAGCGGCCTTCCAGGTTGTGCAGCAAATAGTTTATTGTATGACCGGTGTCGAGGATGTCTTCGACGAGAAGCACGTGCTGTTCTTCCACCGGCTCGCGCAAATCCATCAGGATGCGCACTGCGCCGCTGGTGGTGGTTTTGCCGTAGCTGGAGAGGGCCATAAAGTCAACGATGTGCGGCACCCTCAACTGGCGGGTGAGATCGGCCATGAAGATGAATGCGCCCTTGAGAATACCGACCACGTGGATGTGGTCAACGCCCTGGTAGTCCACGGAAATCTGTTCGGCTAACTCGGCGACGCGGGTTTGAATGGTGTTGGTCGGGATGAGAATACGGTCGAGGTCGGGGTGGAGGGAGAGCATAGGGAGTCCTTTTGGAAAACATAGTAATTCGTAAAGCGAAAAACGTAAGGATGGTTTCGGATCAATCGTTTCGTTTTGGCCGATGGAAGTATGGGATCAGCATCGGCGTGCGTTTTTTGTAATCAGCATAGGCCTCCCCGAACTCGCGTAGCAGCTTGCGCTCCTCGAACCACGCGCCGATGATGAGGTAGGCGGTGAAGCCTACATAGAGGGTCAACAGGTTGGCTGTCATCACCGGCGAAAGCCAGATGAACACCAGCCCGGCGGTGTACAAAGGGTGGCGCACGTAGCGGTAGAGGCCGGTCGCTACCAGCCGATGCGGCTCGGACGCCGGAGCGTGAAATACCTGCTGTATCCCCAGAAACGTCCACGCCCCCGTTTGAACAACGCCCACGAGCAGCGCTGCTGCGGCTAATGCCTGTCCGGCGAGCGTGAGCAGCACCCACGGGAACGGGATAGCGTACAATCGCCGGTCGGGAAACAGGGCGGGCAAAGCCAGCACCGGCAGCAGGCTGACTGCGGCAAAAAGGTTATACGCCAACCGGTACCAACGGTCCGTTGCCGGTCCCCACCAGCCGCGCGCCAGCGCCTTGGCTTCCAACGAGGCCAGACCAGAGTGAATCAGGCCATAAATCAGCGTTGTGAAAACGATCACAGTGATCGAAACAAGCATAAATCAATTCTACCAGATGGGTTGAAAGTTGAAGGTTGAAGGTTCAACCTTCAACTTTCAACCTGCCAACCTTCAACTTTCAGATCGAAACCGGAATGTCTTTCGATGAATAGCGCAAGCCCCCCACTGCGCCAGCGCGGCGCGGTGGGCTGCGGTTCCATAGCCTTTGTGGATGGCAAAACCGTAGCCGGGGTAATCAATATCCAGCCCGCGCATCAGCGCGTCGCGGGCGGTTTTCGCCAGCACCGACGCCGCGGCGATGCTCAGCGAGCGGCAGTCGCCTTTGATGAGAGCGGTTTGCGGGAGGGGGGATTCTGGCAGGAGAAGGTAATCGAGTAACAGATGTTGGGGTGAAACCGGCAGGGTGTCAATCGCCCGCTGGACCGCCAGCCGGGTGGCAGAGACGATCCCCAGGATGTCAATCTCTTCCGCGGAAGCAAAGCCTACCCCCCAGGATACAGCCGCCTCCCGGATGCGCACAGCCCAATAATCCCGCTGGACAGGAGTCATCTGCTTTGAATCACGAACCCCATGCAAAGTTCGGATCATTTCGGGGTCGGGAGGCAAAACCACGCTCGCCGCCGCCACCGGCCCAGCCAGCGCCCCTCGCCCGGCTTCATCAATCCCCGCGACCCATTCGATGCCCGCCCCCCATAACGGCTGCTCGAAGCACAAATCAGGCGCTTCCGGCAGCAGCGCAAGGTCAAACTTTACCGCCATACAGCCCCCGGCGCGCGTTCCGTCGAATCGTGAAGATGTCTCCAATCATCCGCAGCGCATCCCGCAACGGACTGATTTTGCTATTCGCCCCGAAATACCAGTTGATCGGGATTTCCACCACCCGATAGCCGCGCCGGCGGGCGATATATAGCAGCTCGATATCGAACGACCAGCCGGGCATTGTCTGCACGCGGAACAAATCTTCCGCGACCGAGGCGCAAAAGCACTTGAACCCGCACTGGCTGTCTTGCAATCCCGGAAGCGCCAGCGCCCGGATGATGAGGTTGATGGCGCGCCCGCCCAGGTGACGGTAGGGCGGCTCGTTGTACCGCACCGAGCCGCGCGCCTCGCGTGAAGCGATGGCAATGTCGAAATCATCCAGTTTCGGCGGGAGGAAATGGTTGATCTCGGTCACCGGCATGGAGAGATCAGCGTCGCACATGAAACGGTAATCGCCGGCGGCCTCCAACATGCCGCGTTTTACCGCCCACCCTTTACCGCGCTCGTTGTTCTGCAAGACACGGAGCTGGGGGTGCTGGGTGGCAAAGGCCTGGGCCACTTGCAGCGTCTGGTCGCGGCTGCCATTCTCCACCACCAGCACCTCGGTGCGATAAGGCTGCGCCTCGACAAACGCAAAAACCTGCTCCAGGGTGCTGGGCAGGCGGATTTCTTCGTTATGAGCAGGGATAACGATCGAGAGGAACGGCGCTGGCAAAAACGATCACCTTTAGAGACTGGGAAGGATAAAAATGAAAAACACGATAGCGATGATGATGACGATGACTTCGAGCGCTGCCATAACACCCAGGAAAACCCATTGATTCCGGTTGATTTTCAACTTTCCCACGGGAGAAGCCTTACCCCCCGCCGGGCGGGGCTTGGGTTTCTCGGCGGGTAATTCCCGCAAGTCGAAAACATCATGTCTCTCGGCTTTGGGTTCAGCCGGTTTTTCGACAGGCATTCGACCTTGCGTGAGGGTTTCGATAATGCTGGCGGCCTCGTTGGGATTGAGCACCGGTTTGGATTGCACCAGGCTTCCAACGAACCGCTCGATGCCATCGCTCAGCACGATCCTTACCGCCGGGCGGACTGCATCCACGTGAGTTCCGGGATTTGGAAATATGATGGCCGCTTGCAGGGGCGGGTGCGGCTGTTTGCGGCGGGTCAGAAAGGCATCTACCGCCCGCATCATGAGCTGCGTGCGATTGATCAGGTTGTTGCGCTTCGGCTCATACTTTTGGGTCGAGCGATTCATCTCGGCCCAGCTTTCGTTCTTGGCCTGGAATATCCCTTTAACCCCGCTGGTATAGACGACACATATCCCGGCTGGCCCAATCAGAATCAGCGGGATCGGAATTTCCAGGCTTTCCAGCGTGACATAGCGCAGCATCGTGTAGTGGCTGTCCAAAAGGTTCTTGGTCAGCTCGATGATATCCGCCTGGACTTTCAAATCGCCAATCCAGTCATAACCGAACCGCGAGACGCCCTGGATTTGAGCAATCAACTTTTGGATCGGATTGAGGTTGTTTTGTAGGGGCGAGAGGTCTATCACTTTCATGGCATTCCCTCGTGGTGTACATTTGCGAAAGGAGAAGACCAATGGGTGGCAGGTATCAATGGCGGTTGTAGATAATCTTGCAACAGGCGAAGGTTGTCCGAAATGAGAGTTTGCAGATAGCGTTCGAGCTGCGGACGTGGCAAGCGGGAGAAGACTTCGGCGTCCATACGCGCCTCGGAATTGATCAGCCCGTAGAAACGATCGGGATCAACTCCTTGCCGGGCTGCAAAGACCTCCACGGTTTGGACGGCCGCCCCCGGCTGGAGCTGGGAGGCCAAAAAGTCCCGCCATTCGCAGATGAATCTATTCTGGACGAACGGCAGCCAACCATCCGGGGAAACAACCTCCAGCGCAATCCCGGTATCTACCGGCAGCTCTGCAACGACTCCCCGGTCGAGATAAGCGCGCAGAACATTGTGAAGGTACAACCGCTGGCCGAACGTGCCCCAAAAACGAAAGGGGCCAAAAATGGGCGCAAAAATATCGCGCACCCACAACCAATCGGCTTGCAGATGGCAGAGATAACCCGCCAGGAAAGCCCGCTGCGCCGCCGGCAGCCCCAACGGCTGGGCCAAAGAGGGGTGCTGATCGAGAATGTGTTTCCAGGGCCGCGGGGCTGTCAACCGGATTGGCAGATCAAAAAAGTGGGTGACCTCACGATCCTGCCCCGAGACCGATTGAACATCGGGAGCCGTATTGCCCAACAGAAACTCGCCGCGCTGCTGCCAGAGAAGGCCGCGCACTGCCGGGTGCAGTTCTGGATGAGCCAGCAGTTTTTCGGCAATCCACAAATGGTAAAAAGGGGTGGGCACACGACCATTATACCAGCGCACCGCCCGCCAGTGGAGCAATTCTCAGTATAGCGTCGTTGCGAGCGTTCTCCAGCGAATCAGCCTCCTATTTGCCACGGGGAGATTACTTCGCTCGCACAAAACGCTCACTACAATAACATAATTGTCATTCTCTCAAAAGATGGCGCTCCAGCGCCATAGAGGAATCTCGCAATGAGAAAATGAGAATTGCTGGCGCAACGCACAGCCCCAAAAATACGGCTCAGATGATCGGTACGCCTTCCAGGTTATCTTTTTCCGGCTGGGAGTCGCCCGTCGCCAGAATATCCTGGCCTTTCCGCCGGAACACGCGCAGCAATTGCGACACATCGAATGTGCTGGCCTGGAGCAAAACGCGCTGCCCGACGACCAACCGTTTGCCTGCTTTCAGACGCGCAACCAGCGTCACCCGGTCGAGCATCACCCGGTCGGAGAAGGTCGGCCCGCGGCGCTCATAACCTCGCACCCAGGCCACCTGTCCCTCGGGAGAATAATGGACAGCTTCCACAATATAATCGAATTTCTGTCGCGGCATAATCTCACACGTGTTTCCCGAAAAATTGAAACGTGTTGCGTGTTGCATTCTCCGTTTTGGAATATACAACACGCAACACGTCTTTGGTCGGGGCGGCCGGACTCGAACCGGCGACCCCCGCGTCCCAAACGCGGTGCGCTACCGAACTGCGCTACACCCCGGGGTAATGATGAGTATAATGCGAAGTAACCACTATCGTCAAGGATTGCGCATGCTCGATTTGCCTTTGCTCTACCATGCTCATCATGCTTCCCACTCGGAGGATCTGCCTTTCTGGTTGAGCCTTGCTTCCCGTCAAGGCGATCCGATTCTCGAGTTGGGCTGCGGCAGCGGGCGCGTGTGGGCCGCGCTCGTTCAGACAGGACACCGCGTTTACGGGCTGGATCTCGACCCCGGGATGCTCGACTTTCTGCGCCAGGACTCCAACAGCCGCCTGCCGCTCGTGTTTCAGGCTGATATGGCAGCTTTCCGGCTGTCAATTCATTTCCCTTTGATCATCCTGCCTTGCAATACCCTCAGCACGCTCACCCCGGCAAAACGCACTGCCACGTATCAATGTGTCCGCCAGCATTTACAGCCCGGCGGGCTATTCGTCGCCAGCTTGCCAAACCCGGCTGCATTGGCAGCCCTGCCCAGGCGCGGCGCGGCGGAAGTCGAGGAAGTGTTCCCACACCCCCGCGATGGCGAGCCGGTGCAGGTCAGCAGTGAATGGCAGCGTTCGCGCCTGACGATCACTTTTTTCTGGCATTATGACCACCTCCTGCCCGATGGGCGCGTTGAGCGCACCACCCTGCAGGCGCAGCACGATCTGGCGAGTGTCGAATCCTATCGGGAGGCGCTAGAATCTTCGGGGCTGAAGATCAAGGCCACCCTGGGAGATTACAACGGCTCACCGTATCATCCTGATTCACCCTACATCATCATCCTTGCGGGACTGAACGATCACCCGGTGGATTGGCAAATTCGATCTTCCACATCAGAGAATTTTGAGTCGTCCGAGAAAATCAATTAAACTCTGCGGACTCGGCGCTCTCTGCGGTGGGTCGTCTGATTCGGTAAATGCGGCTCTCCCGTCTTCGGTGGGAGAGCCGCAAATGTTTGCATTCCTCTAACATACTGTTTGCGTCGCTCTGACATTCGCACAGTAATATTTGGGGCGTAAAAACGATAAACGATTGTCCAATCAGGCTTTCGATCAAAGGAGATGAGATTATGACACTTTACATTACCCCCTACCGCCGGATGGCGGCCTTGCGAAATGCGATGGATCGCCTCTTCGAAGAGAATTTCACCGAACCCGTCGAGCGTGAGATGCTTCTGGCTGTGGATGTGCGCGCTAACGATGATGATTATTCGATCACCGCGTTGGTCCCCGGCCTGCAAGCCGAGGATGTGAACGTGGAAATTCTCAACAACACGGTCACATTGCAAGGCGAATTCAAGTCCCCTGCGGCTTCGGATGATGCCAAATTCCTGGTCTGTGAATTGCCCGCTGGCAAATTCAGCCGGGTCATTACCCTGCCCACTGCGCTCGATGCCGCCAAGGCTCAAGCCAGTATCAAGGATGGCGTACTCGTTCTGCGTATCCCCAAAGCAGAAGCCCACCGTCCAAAGGCGATCAAAGTTCAAACGGCGTAATTGAGCGAAAATCCAAAAATTAGAAGGATGCGAGCTTCGCCCGCACCCTTCTAATTTTTGGCTCTCCTCAGAGCAAAGGCGCGTCCGATAAGGACGCGCCTTGAGTTTTTGAATCAGCCGGAGTTACTCAGCAATTTCTTCTTCGGCGGAGTCTACTTCAATTTCACTGACAAGGTCTTCTTCGCCTTTTGCAGGGGTAGTTTTAGCTTCTTCGATCTCGTGGGCAAATACTTTCCAATCCTGGTCGGCATAAGCAGGCGAATCCACCTTGCGCAGGCTCAACCCGATGCGGCGGCGCTCGGCATCAATCTTGATCACCCGCAGGGTCACCACGTCGCCTTCCTTGACAACTTCCTTGGGGTGGTTGATGCGCTGCTCGCTCAACTCGGAGATGTGAATCAACCCTTCCAGATCGTCACCCAGTCGGGCAAACGCGCCGAACTTGGTCAGGTGGGTGATTTTACCTTCGACCAACATGCCTTCCTTGATGCCTTCCACCTTCTTCAGCCACGGATCGGGCAGCAACTGGCGGATAGACAGGCCGATGCGCTTTCGGTCGCGGTCCACACTGATGACGCGTACCTGGACTTCCTGCCCAACCTTGAGAATTTCGTTCGGGTGCTTGAGGCGTTCCCAACTGATCTCAGACAGATGGACCAGGCCATCGGCCCCCTCAATGTTGATAAATGCCCCAAAGTCAGCCAGGCTAGTGACACGCCCCGTGCGAACGTCGCCGGCCTTCAGTTCATCCAGCAACCGATCCTTGAGGGTTTCGCGCGTCTCTTGCAGGGCAGATCGCTCCGAGAGGATCAAGCGATGGCGTTCGCGATCCACTTCGACCACGCGCACCCGAATGGGGTCGCCAACCATCTTGGCGTAGCGTTGATCGGGGGTGATTTCACTCCCAGTGTCTACCCGGCGCAGAATGCTGATCTGGGATGCCGGGACAAAACCGCGCAAGCTGCCAATGTGAACGATCAGGCCGCCTTTGTTGTAGCCAGCGACCTTGCTGTCGTAAGAATCGCCGCTCATCATCAGCGCTTCGACGGACTGCCAATCTTGTTCTTCACGCGCACGGATATAAGAAAGGACAACATTGCCACTTTGATCCTCGGGGTTGAGGATGAAGACAGGAATCTCATTCCCGACTTCAAAGGTGGCATATTCTGCAGCAGGGATTTGTTCCTTCTCTCGTCCGCTGATCACCCCCTCGGATTTGGTGCCAATGCTGACCAGGATTTCGTTCTCACTCATCCTGGCAATGACTCCGGTGCGGATTTCACCTTGCTTGGGAAGATCCAGTGCCAAACCCTCTTCTTGCAACAGTGTTTCCATCGAGGGTTTTTCAGAAGGGCGTTCTTCTGTGGATACTGGTTCAGGTTGGCTTGTTTCGGGCATCGCCTCCTGCCCTACCAGGGCATCGTTTTCATACATAGGTTTAATGATCTCCGGTTTATCTGAAATGTCAGAGGTGCATTATAAAGCCGAAGATGGAAGTTGGCAACCTTTTGCCAATAGGTTAGATTCTGGTTATAATGTCGTTTGGGTCTTTTGTGTATAAAATTGCTCTTGGTTCAAAAGTGCCCTTCGACTGCGCCCGGTACCCATAGGCGGTCTGAGCGCAGTCGAAGATCGTTTTGCCAGAGACAAGAATCATTTTTGTGAGGTCAGGAATTGCCACCCATCTATCCCTTTACTGCAATCGTCGGCCAGGAGCGTATGAGACGCGCCCTGGTATTGAATGCCGTTAACCCGCGTATCGGCGGTGTGCTGATCCGCGGCGAGCGCGGCACGGCCAAATCCACTGCGGCGCGCGCCCTGGCAGCCTTGCTGCCATCGGTGAGGATCGTCGAGGCCTGCCGTTTTGGCTGCGATCCCGATCATCCCACCACCTGGTGTACAGAGTGCCGTGAGCGCGCCGCGCTCAATGGTGAGAAGCTGCCCGTTGAGCTGAGGATCACCCCGTTCATCAACCTGCCCGTTTCGGCGACTGAAGACCGCGTGGTCGGAACGCTGGATATCGAGAAGGCCATTCAAAAAGGCGAGCGCTCGTTCGAGCCGGGGGTGCTGGCAGCCGCCAATCGCGGGCTGCTGTATATTGACGAAGTGAACTTGCTGGACGATCACGTGGTAGATTTGTTGCTCGACTCGGCGGCAATGGGCATGAATATCGTCGAGCGTGAGGGTATCTCATTTACCCATCCGGCGCGTTTCATCCTCGTGGGGACGATGAATCCCGAGGAGGGCGATCTGCGCCCGCAGTTGCTCGACCGCTTTGCCTTGTCGGTCGAAATTCGCGGCATCCGCGACGCCCGCGAACGGGTGCTCATCATGGAGCGCCACCTTGCCTTCGAAGCCGATCCCGATGGCTTCCGGCAGCAGTGGCTGCCTCAAGAAGAAGAGTTGTCCCAACGCATTGATATGGCCCGCAAGCTGGTTGATCACGTTTCCTACACCCAGCGTGATCTGCTCACCATCGCCGCCCTGACCGCCTCGCTCAACGTCGAAGGCCACCGCTCTGATCTGGTAATCCTGAAGACAGCCCGCGCCCATGCCGCTTTCGAGGGCCGGACGGCGATCACCGACCGGGATATTGCCCTGGCTGCCGAGCTGGCTTTGCCGCACCGCATCCGCCAGGGGCCGTTCCAGCAATCGGAAATTGGCCCGGATGAGCTGCAAGAGCGCATCGAGCAGTTGCAAGGCGAGGCAGAAACCACTGGCGAGCCGGAGCCTGTACCTTCCGACGAGCAAAGCTCGCCGGAAAAAAAAAAGACGCAAGTCAGGTAGTCACAAGCGAACAGGACTCCGGTCAGACGCCCCAGACGCCGACGACCCAGGGCATATTTGATGTCGGCGACGCCCGCTGGTGGGATGGCGGTAAAAAGGTAGAGATCGGCGAAACCTTCAACCCGCGCAAACTGGATACCACCCTCGACAAGCTCACCCGGCGGCGCGGCGGGCGGCGCTCCCGCACTTACACCGAGCGCAAGCGCGGGCGCTACATCCAGGCTCGACCGTCTCCCGGGCAAACCGATGACTTGGCTTTCGACGCCACCCTGCGCGCGGCTGCGCCGTTCCAAATGGACCGCGCCGAGCAGCGCAAACTGGTGGCGTTTGCCGTCCGTCCTGACGATTTCCAGCGCAAGGTGCGGGTGAAAAAAACCGCCAACCTGGTGTTGTTCGTGGTGGACGCATCCTGGTCTATGGCTGTCGCCGAGCGCATGTCGGCGACCAAGGGTGCGATTCTCTCCCTTCTCACTGATGCTTACCAGCGCCGCGACCGCGTAGGACTGGTGGTCTTCCAAAAGGACCGCGCCACCCTGGTTTTACCTCCCACCAACTCGATTCAACTGGCCCAGCGGGCTTTGGCCGACATCCCCGTGGGCGGCAAGACCCCCCTGTCGGCAGGTCTGACCATGACGCAGCAGGTTTTACAGCGCGAGACCATGCTGCATCCAGATGTGATACCGCTGATTATCCTGCTCACCGATGGGGCCGGCAACGTCTCGATGACCGGTATGCCCCCGCAGGAAGAAGCGCATACCATCGCCGACCAAATCTCTGCCGAGAATATCCGCTGTGTAGTCATCAACATGGAACACGCCGCTTTCGACCAGGGGCTGGCGCAGGCCCTGGCCGAGCACCTCAAAGCGCCCTGCCTGACGTTGAGCGAGTTGAAGGCTGAAACGTTGTACCGGGCAGTGCGCGTGGAGATGAGTGGGTGAGATGTAAAACGTAAGTCGTAAAACGTAAATTTGGCATGGGATCACTTACGTTTTACGGATTACGTTTTATCTATTTGAAGCTATGCCAAAGTTCGACCTCACCATCTCTCCTCCCCTGATGAACGCCGCCGGGACGCTCGGTTTTGCGCCCGATCGGTACGGCCCGGTGGATTTCTCACGTTTTGGAGCTTTCGTCACCAACCCAATCAGCCCGGAGCCGCGTATCCCGGCCCACGGAACTCGCTTCCTGCCGTTTTCGGGCGGGTTTCTGCTGCACACCGGCTATCCCAATCCGGGGATGAAATCCATCCTCCGGCGCTGCGCCGACCAGTGGGCGCGCTCGCCACTGCCGGTGATCGTTCACTTGCTGGCCCGCAGTGTGGATGGGATCGCGGCGATGGTGCGGTCGCTGGAATTGACCGAAGGGGTGTCGGCTTTTGAGGTGGGTCTGCCTCCGGGAGTGGATGCGGCCTCCGCGGTGGCGCTGACCCGTGCAGCGCTGGGCGAGCTTCCGATAATCGTGCGCCTGCCGATGGAACAGGCTGCCATGTTGGGGCCACGCCTCATTGAGGAGGGTGCGTCAGCGGTAAGTCTCGAGCCGCCGCGCGGTGCGCTGCTCGATTCGGCTGGGACTATTATCCACGGGCGGCTGTACGGCCCGGCATTGTTCCCGCTGGCGCTGGAGACGGTACGAGCTGCCGCCAGGCAGGGGGTGACGGTCATCGGCGCGGGCGGGGTCTATCAACCGGAGCAGGTCGAGACCATGCTCACTGCCGGGGCAGCGGCGGTGCAGTTGGATGCGGCATTGTGGCGGCGACCAGAAGGTTAACGGATATTAACGTGACGTTGACACGCATCAAAGATAAATTCTGGTAGAATCCAATTGGACAATTTTTCTCTCAATCGCACAGGTCGGTAATGAGTGACTTTATTGGTATTGAGCGAGTGACTGTCACCTAATTTTCGACAAGATCATCTAATAGCAAATTGGATTTGTAGTGGAGGCCTACTGTGGCTAGTAGCATGGAACGTTTTACCCAACGAGCGCGACGCGTGCTCAGTCTTGCCCATCAGGAAGCTGAGAAACTGCATCACGATCACATCGGAACCGAGCACCTGCTGCTCGGTCTGATTTTAGAGGATGGCGGTATAGCCGGGCGAGCCTTGCGTGAGCTGGGATTGGAGCCTGAGCGCGTCCAGCAGATGGTCGAGCGACTGACCGGCGTAGGCCAGTATCGCGGCGCTAAATTGGACCTATCTCCCGGCACGCAGCAAGTGCTGGAATTTGCAGTTGACGAAGCCCGCCGCATGGGGCATCATTACATCGGCACCGAGCATCTGTTATTGGGATTGGTGCGTTACGGCGAGGGTGTGGCGATGGATGTCCTGCGCAAGCTGGGCGTGACTCCCGACCAGATTCGCCGCCAGACACGGCGCGTACTGCAAGAAAGCAACGCATCTCAATCGGCTGCCACCAATGAGCCGACGGCGCAGCGCAGCCCTGCCGGAAAACAGGAGCAGGCCCGCGCCAAAACCCCGATGGTAGATCAACTGGCGCTGGATTTGACCGCCAAAGCCGAACAGGGCAAGCTCGACCCGGTGATTGGCCGCCAGATGGAGATCGAGCGCGTCATCCAAATCCTGGCGCGCCGCACCAAGAACAACCCCGCCTTGATCGGCGAGCCGGGCGTTGGCAAAACGGCCATCGTCGAAGGATTGGCGCAGCGGATCATTGAAGGTGATGTTCCTGCTCCCCTGCTCGACAAGCGCCTGCTTCAACTGGATGTCGGCTCGCTCGTGGCGGGAACAATGTACCGCGGCCAGTTCGAGGAGCGCCTCAAACGCGTCATCGAAGAGCTGAAAACTTCCGGCGCGATCCTGTTCATTGACGAGGTGCACATGCTCGTCGGGGCTGGCGCGGCCGGCTCATCGGTGGACGCGGCCAACATTCTCAAACCGGCGCTCTCACGCGGCGAGCTGCAAGTCATTGGGGCCACGACCCTCGACGAGTATCGCAAATACATCGAGAGCGACGCCGCCCTCGAGCGTCGTTTCCAACCCGTCAATGTTGACGAGCCAACCGTGGATGAAGCCCTCGAAATCCTGCGCGGTGTGCGCCGGGCTTACGAGGAGCATCACCGCCTGACCATTTCCGACGAAGCCCTCGACGCGGCGGTGCGCCTGTCGGCGCGCTACGTAACCGAGCGTTTCCTGCCCGATAAAGCGATTGACCTGATTGATGAATCGTCCTCGCGGGTGCGCATGTACAAGAGCGCCACGGCCCGCGCTGCCAAAGATCTGATGACGCAGTTACGCGAACTGCGTCAAAATCGCTCGCTGGCCCTGGAAGACGGGCGCGCCGGTGAAGCCCAGGATTTGCTCGACCGCCAGGATGGACTGGAGCGACAGTTGGAACGCCTGCGCACCGGCTGGGATCGTACCAACAGCCCCACGGTGACGGCGGACGACATCGCCGAGATCGTCTCGATGTGGACGGGCGTGCCGGTGATGCAAATTGCCCAGGAAGAGTCACGCCGCCTGCTTGAAATGGAGTCGGAGCTTCACAAGGATATCGTCGGGCAGGAGGAGGCCATCCAGGCCATTTCCAAAGCGGTGCGCCGCGCCCGTTCCGGGTTGAAAGACCCCCGGCGGCCTATCGGCTCGTTTATGTTCCTCGGCCCAACGGGCGTCGGTAAAACCGAGTTGACCAAGGCCCTCGCCCGGTTCCTGTTTGGCTCGGAAGAGGCGCTCATCCAGCTCGATATGTCGGAATTCATGGAGCGTCACACCGTCTCCCGGCTAGTCGGCGCGCCGCCCGGCTACGTGGGTTACGAGGAGGCCGGCCAGCTCACCGAAGCGCTGCGCCGCCGCCCGTATTCCATCGTCGTCTTCGACGAGGTGGAAAAGGCGCACCCCGACGCGCACAATATGCTGCTGCAGATCATGGAGGAAGGCCATCTTTCGAATGCTAAAGGCAGCAAAGTGGATTTCCGCAACGCCATCATCGTGATGACTTCCAATATCGGCGCGGACATGATCAAGCGCCAGGCCACGCTGGGCTTCGCCGCTCGGCGTGATGAGGCAGCCGAGGAACGCACAGCTTACGATGAGATGCGCAAAAAGCTGATGGACGCCCTGCGGCGCGTCTTCCGCCCGGAATTCATCAACCGGCTGGACAGCGTGATCGTCTTCCGCTCACTGACGCGTGAGGATATCAAGCAGATCGTTGGGCTGGAGCTTCACAAGGTGGCAACCCGGCTGGAAGAGCATGACATTGTATTGAGTGCGACCCCCGACGCGGTGGATTGTCTGGCCCAGGAGGGTTACGACCCCGACATGGGAGCGCGCCCCTTGAAGCGAGTCATCCAACAGAAAGTCGAAGATCCCCTCTCGGATGCGCTGCTCGCCGGCGATTTCAACGACGGCGACACGGTGATGGTGGACGTCATCGAGGAAGAAATCAAGCTGCGCCACGCCGACGGTCATCCAGCGGGCGAGGCGGAATCCGCCCCGCCGCCTGAAGAGCCGGTGGCGGCGTAATTTTTCCCGGAAAACGATTGTGCGCCAGGGTGTAGCCCAGGCGCACAATCGTTTTCCGGGGGTCCTTTTGGATAGTTATTTCACGAAGAAGTCGAACCCTGCGTTCTTGAAAGACTCGATCAGCCTTTCGTTCAGCCTGACCATGATTTCGGCTGGATAGCGGAGATTGAACAGGAACTGGGCGTTATTGCGGATTTCCAGCTTGGTCATTTCTTCCACCGCCCAGGCAGCCCAGCCGTCGCCGCCCTGTTTATCGGCCTCGATGGTCTCGACAAATGCCTTTTCGAGATATTCCTCAGCCTTGCCGCCGAAATCCCCATACTTCTCATCGAAGGCGCGCTTAATTTCAGCCTCGCTTGCCGCCTGATAGCTCTCTTTATGGACAATCACCTCACGTTTCAACTTCGGGATGCTGCGGGGGATGGATTTGGGATATCCGAGCGTCAGCACCATCAGCGGAAGCACATATTCGGGGATAGCGAACAAGCGTCTGGCATCATCCACATTCGACTGGATCGTTCCAATGTAGACGGAGCCCAATCCGTAGTTTTCTGCCAGGATAACGACGGTCTGAGCCGCGCACATCAAATCAGCGTAGGCGATCAGGAAATGCAGAAACGCCTTTTCCCCTTTGAACTCGGTGTTATTCTGCACGGCCCAGCGCTTCACCCGGTTGAAGTCGAGGCAGAAAATCAGCGACAGGGGGGCATTTTTGACCCAGGGCTGGTTGCCGACGATCTCGGCCAGATTTTGCCGGTTATCGGTTTCTTGCACACAGATGATCGAGATGGGCTGAATATTCCCACCGGAGGGTGAATTATTTGCTGCATCCAGCAGCTTTTCGATGATCTCTTCCGGGATGGCCTGATCTTTGAAATTTCTGACGGACCTGCGCTTCATGAGCAATTCATACATTTCCATGCTGAGTTCCTCGTATCGGGGTTAGCCCTGGGGCAGTCCCATTACGTCCATTCCCTGCGGCGCTTCCACGCTGAAATCGAAGCGCAGGGTTTGCTTGGCCTTGGGGGCCAGGGTCAATTCCCAGTCCAGCAGATTCAGCTCACTTTGTTCGGTCGGTTTCGGCTCGGCGGCTTCGAGCTTGATTTTGATAGCCTCATCCTTCGAAACCGGAATTTGATCGTGGACCGTGATGGCTGCCTCAGTGAGCAGCAAATTTTCCAGCGTCACCTCATAGCCAAAACGCACGCGGCGTTTGCCGCCGATGATCGTTTTGTCTACCTCACGGCGTTTCAGCTCAAGCTCGATTTTTACGCGGTCGTCCACGCCCAGGTACAGCTCGATCTCACCCTGCGGGGCGATCAACTCGAGGGAGGTTGCGCCAATGAATTCCTCGCCCATGAACAAATTGGCCGCTCCCGGTAGGAGGAGATATGGGCTGTCGTTGGCAGCCCTGGCCCGGCGATAAACTTCCTCCACCAGCTTGGGCGCGGCGACATAATCCAACCGAGGCTGGAGCGAGAAGCGGGCGACAGTGACCTTATGGGGCGCGCCATCCGACGGGATGCTGGCAGCAACCGGGATTTCATAGGTGACCGCCGCGCCGGTCGTGCTGACCGAGGCGGTAATTTCCTCAGCAGCGATAGGCGCAGGCTCAAGCTCGGGAACGGCGCCAGCCATGGCTTGCATCGGCGCTGGCGCAGCAAATGTCGCCGCTTTCAATTCTCTGCGCGCTGCCTGTGCGGCAGGCGGTGGATAAAAGCGAGGCTGGATGTACCAGGGTTTCAGCTCAGGAATCTTGGAAGCCAGCGCCGGTCGAGCGGTGGAGAGGGCAACACTCACGCCATCCCAATCTTCGCCGGTTTGCTGGGTCACCTGAGCCAGGTAGCCCACTTCCAGGGCGGGCTTTTCCCCCATCTCGATGAGGCGAAAATCATACAACGGCTTCCACCCGGCGCCATTGACCACATAGGCCAGCTCGACTGTCAACTCGCCCGGTTCGAGCATTTCCACCTCGATCAGCGCCGAGTATCGTTCGCGCGGGCGGGCGCTGCGCAATTGTTCCAGTTCGTTTTGCAGCTTCTTCAGGCGGCGCTCGATCTCACGCCGGGCGGTGGCGATGTCGAGCAGCTCGCTATCCAGCTTTTCGGCGCGGGCGCGCAGCCCATCGAACAGCGCCAGTTGCTTCTCGACCGTGGTTTCGTTGGCAGCCAATGCGGTGGCATACATCTCAGTATGCCCCGAAAGCAGATCGAGCAGCGTGCGGTTGTGTTTGACCGTCTCGGCCTGTGCGTCGCGGCGTTTCAGGTCATCATTCAGAGCTTCGATTTGTGTTTCGAGCTGGTGAACGGCTTCGGAGGGCGTCTCGGTGTAATAGACGCGCTGTACCTGGATGCCCAACAGGCGGGCGCGGACTGTGCTTTCGGCGGCGGCGCGCAGCGAATCGGGATTCAGCGCCAGGGGGAGGCCGGCAGCCAACAGAGTTTGGCTGCCCGCTTCCAGTTTGGCGGACCCCTTGCGGGTCACGCGTGCCCGGTCGGGATAGACGATAACTTCGGTCACGATGGAAGTCAATTCGGTCATGGCAGGCTCCTTCTTTGGGTGTGGGACTGCAAAGATTATATCAGGCGCGGCTGATCACCCAATCAGCGAATTTCACGGTTTATTGGGAAGTCGCTGTAACAGATCTGCATATCTGGCGGCGCAACGTGGGTCGGGTTGTCAGTCTGACCTACCGCTGGCAGTCCATCACAGCAAGCCCCAAAGAGCGAATTTTCGCGGCGTAAGTCGCTTGACGCTTTTTCAGGATTGTGCTAGAGTATGAACAAATATTTTGAATTCTGGCAGGAAATATACTCTCTCGCAGTCTCACGATTGGGGAGGGTCATTTTTCAAGGAGACGACTCATGAACCCAAAACGCATCTCCCCCATTCTGATCGTGATAGTTTTAGTCGTAACGCTCGTGGGGTGTAACCGTCCGGCTTCCCAAAATCCCACGGGCGCAACAGCGACCGTAGCCTCCGGCGATGGTATCCCGGTGCCGGGTGGAAGCAGCACACAGACGATGGGACCCTTCGAGCAATTGGCCACAGAAACAGCCCAGGCCGCCATTGGGAATAATCCGCCTCCCGTTCAGGCGACAAGTACTCCAATGCCCCCGGCAGTCACCGACACACCCGCCGCGCCGCCCCCACAACCGGTGGCAGCGACGGCTACATCAGGAGCGGTTGTCGTTCCCGCCGCCACTGCCGGCATCCCAACCTCGTACACGCTGCAAAAGGATGAATTCCCCTACTGCATCGCCCGCCGGTTCGATGTCAACCCCTACGAGCTGCTCAGCCTGAATGGCTTAAGCCAGTCGCAGACCATTTTCTCGCCCGGATTGGTGCTCAAAATCCCGCAGACCGGGCATAACTTCCCTGGCGAGCGCTCTCTAAAAGATCATCCCACGACCTACACGGTCAAATCGGGCGACACGATCTATAAAGTTGCCTGCTATTTTGGCGATGTGGATCCGTTGGTGATCGCCCTGGTGAATGGTCTCAGTTCTCCTTACACCCTCACTGCCGGGAACACGATCACCATCCCATAAAACCAGGTCGCACCGTTATTATCAAGGGAGTAGCCAGAGTAACATCGCTGGCTACTCCCGATTTTTTAGAGGAGCCTATATGGCATTCGAAGTCATTCGATCTGATGCGAAGTATCGCTGCCGGACGTTTGCGGTTCGACAGGATGTGGTGCGCCTGCCCGATGGCCGGACAACTCAATGGGATATTGTCGAGCACGTGGGGGCTGTGACCATCCTGCCGTTGGATGGCGAGGGCCGGATTCTATTCGTCCGGCAGTACCGGCATGCCTGCGGCGAGAATTTGCTGGAACTGCCGGCCGGGACCCTGGGGATTGGTGAACCACCCGAGGTGTGCGCCGCCCGCGAAGTGCGCGAGGAAACCGGCATGACCGCCAGGCGGCTCGAAAAACTGGGCGAGTTTTTCCTCGCCCCGGGGTATTCAACTGAGTACAGATGTCAATCAACACCGGCAGATCGAATTTGAACAAACTTTCGATATAGCTGGAGTCCTGTTATTGAGAGCGCGAAAGGCAACGAGTGCAAAAAAGTAACAAACCAGGAGATAATCAGGTGGAAACATGGATTCATAACGAAGAAAAATACAAGGGAAAGATACTTTCCCTTGAGGTTGGAGAAGTAAGACTTGACAACGGTGAGGTTTTTGGCCGAGAGGTAATCAGGCACATGGGGGGCGTTGCTATTGTCCCCGTCATTGATGATTCCGTCGTTCTTGTTCGTCAATTTCGAATAGCGATCGGTCGAGACATTTTAGAGTTACCAGCAGGGAAGTTAGAAAAAGGCGAAGACCCCGAAACATGCGCCCACCGGGAGCTAGGAGAAGAAATCGGTTATCAAGCAGGCAAGCTGTTATTGGCAGCTTCTTATTACGCTTCTGTGGGTTTTACAGATGAGAAGATGACTATCTTCTTGGCATTTCAATTGCAAAAAGTTGCTCAACATCTTGACGCCGACGAAATTATCCAGATTGTGCATATACCTGTAGCCGAAATCGGTGAGCGGCTTGCAAGGAATGAATTCGAGGATGCCAAGACGATCATCGGGCTCCGAGAATTGTTGGCCTATCTCAAAAGTTAAGATGGTTTCCTGCTATATTGCACAAAACTTACGCCAAAGGTGCGGCATTCCATTGGCTTCAAGACCCGATAAACGCCAATAATATCGGCTTATGGAAATAGGGAGTTTGTCGCAACGCTCTTGAACAACGCAATGACACAATTACCCAATTAGTATACTTTGCCAGATATTGGCGCTGAGTTGTGATGTTACAGGGGCGAGTACGGGTAACATGAGATAACAACATACTC
>DYIZ01000098.1:15843-25847 GCA_020723385.1 Candidatus Aquidulcis sp. | reverse complement strand
AGGCGGCTGCCGCCCGGCTGACCCCGTCCATGAGAAACAACCATGATGATACAGATGCCAACGCCAGCGCCAGCGCTGCCAGCAGGATCGTGAGGCGGGTCAGGGCAGCCCTGAGCGCGGCCAGTCGATTCATGAGCTGCTGGCCCAATGGGGTCAAAGCCATCCAGAGACGCCCCATCAGACGATAGGCTGGCGACCGCAAATCAATGTGTCTGCCGCGCCGTTCCAAAGCGATGACACGTCCCAGGATATTTTGGAGGGTCACGAAACCGTCTGGGGCTGGGAAACGATCGCCCTGCACCAGGAAAAGGCGCTGCCCATCCCGGCACGATATTCGGACGACGCGGTGAGCCACGATCATCGAATTTTCCAATGTGCATAGGATGATCTCACCGGGGTAAAGTTCCTGCCCGGCAATCGGCTCGACCTCCAGAATGTCGCCGTCGAGAATGAACGGACGCATACTGCCGCCGTGCGCCTGAAAGCGCAGCACACTGCCATTTTCTAGGATTTTTGTAGCCATTTCTTTGAACAGTTCTGTCTGCGTCATATCGTGGTCTCCTCAACCTAATTGTTGCGGTGGCTCATGAGCATCGAGATTATAATCTTTATCTCAATAAGAAAGGGAGTGGGATGGTTGTAGCAGGTCTGCCCGCAACAACCATCCCACTCCCTTCCGCCAATTGGCGTGACAGCAACTGAAGTCGCTGCTACGGAACTATGGGGAATATTTCGAATGACCTATTAGATCGTCAATGCATCACGTAGATACTTGACCACGCTTAAGTCCGGCACGAAGCCCAGCTCAAAGCAGGGGATGGATTGGATCATTTCATCCAGGAATTGCAAAGTAAACGCCATACCATCAGGGTCCCAAAATGGTGCAAAGGAACGCTTCACCAAGTTGGAGATTGCTGCGGATGATTTTAATGGAGAGATTGTGTTTTTGGGCGCGTGTTTCAGGATAAAGATAGCATCCAAAGGCGCTGATTCGGGCGTGGCCACGCGGGCGGCGCTAGGCCAGGGAGTACCATAAAGCCAGAAGCGTCCATCGTGCTGTCGCAAGCAGATGCGCTCATCTCCAATGAGCGTGACGTTATTTATGCCGCGCCATTGCTCGATCATAGTGGATTTCCCTGCGCCGGAAACGCCAGCGAAGAGCAAGCCGTGCCCATTGACGCTGACAGCGCTAGAGTGAACCAACAAACCTCGCCGTTGAGCCAACAAATGGCTCAAAATTACCTCGCTCATAGGGTCTGCCAACACCGGCAATGCATCTGGATTCGGGGATGTATCCAGCGGCTCGAAGTAAAGATCCCCATCCCGCAAATCGTTCTCGGTTACCCACCAATACCAAGGCCGGTCGGCCTCTGGGCCGGTGACATGCACGCGCACCATACGCCCTCGACCCCGCTGGTAGAGGCTCCAGTTCTTTCCCTCACCATAAAGCATAACATCAGAGTCAGAAACCGGCGCACGGCCACGGTGCATTCGTAGAACCACTTCTGGCTCTTTCTGTGTCACAAAGGGTTGGTACCCTGGTTCGATAACCAGGCTGCAATCCATACAAACGGCCTGGAAGGCAATCGTAACACCTCCCAGGCCCAGTATAATCTGATCTGGATGTGTATTAAAGTGTGTCAATTCAACAACATACGCTCATGAGAAGCAGCGCTCAGTTGATACAGGCGTAGGGAGCTGAACACCCCATAGGGTTTCCAGAAATATTCCCAGAACTCGAAGAGACACGACAACCGCCCAAGATATTTTCGTTGGGGATGAGCTTCACCTGGGTGACGGTCGGCTTTTGGTAGGGCTTGTGCAGACCTTTTGCTTTTGAGGTTTCCCTGTTCAAAGTTTCCATTTGTAAATCTCCTTATATCTGCTAGATGATTATACCAGGATTGAGATTGATTACGCTGGTTGACAGCTCGATGAAATATAGGTGGGAGGCTGGCCCGAAAAACCGATGGCTTGCGCCTGCAAGCGCGATGTCTCGCAAAGATAGCGGATAGGCTGCCGGGGCGCGCTATGCTCCAACTGATTCCAGCCGGGGCATTGAATGCACAAAGCCATCAGGTCGCATTGGTTACAAGGGCCTTCCGGCGCGGGCTGGAAGTGGATATCTGCCAGGAATTCGCGCCAGCCTTGTTTGAAGGTTCCCTGGCGTAAATCATAAGCTGGCGTTCGCGCCAGCATACAGGCGCTCATCTGACCATAGGGATCAATATGGTAACCGATCACGCCGGCTTCACAGACATACAGGGAACTGGCATCCACGCTGCGACCATTGTACAATTGGCAAAATTTCTCCCAACTTTCGGCGCGCTTGTGATCATTCCTGTCGTAGCGAACCGCTTCTTCGGGAGATAGACGTAATGTCACAGGTTGGCTGTTATCCACCAGCCCGGGATGGATCATGGCATCGAAGCGGAAGAGAACTCCCAAACTTTGGGCAAACCCGCGTATATCCTCAAGTTCGTGCTGGTTGAGGGTCATCAGCATGGTCTTGAGAGAAAATGGGACCTTGCGCTCGACTAACCGCTCAATAGCCGCCATGCAATGGGCGTATGAACCAGGAATTCCCGTGATCCGCTCGTAGGTGGACTGTGAGCGCCCATAAAGCGTGATTTCGACCATGAAGGGGGGCCACTCTGCCAACAGGTCAGCGATACGCTCGGTAATCAGCGTGCCATTGGTAAATAAGTTGATTAACAGTCCTTTGCGCTTGGCATAGAGGTAGATATCCTCGAAATCGCGCCGCATCAAAGGCTCGCCGCCAGTCATGAGCATCCACAATGTACCTTCATCCACTGCCTGGTCGAAGATGTTGCAGAACTCAGGCGTTGTTAGCTCCTGACGATCAGGCGAACTGTCGTGAACGGTGTCCAGATAGCAGTGCTGACATCTAAGGTTACAACGCCAGGTGAGCTCGATCGAGCCGGACAGCGGGATGCGCTCTTGCACGACGCGGCCATGCATCTGGCGGCTGAATGCGCCTAACCCCATGGTGGGAATATGTGGGCAATCCATCGGTAAGATACCTGTAAGATCGTACAGGTGACAGTCACTTATAAAGTGACTGTCACCTGTGTTGGATTTATAGCTAACGCGTGAACGGAAGGAAGATGCGGAAGAACCAGCTTGCATCCAGCGGGCCAAAGAACTTGCTAAGATTTGGCCCAACCGTCTCGATCCAGTAATAATACTTGACGCCTGTCTGGGCCGTGGTGTCCACAAACTCATAATCAGCGCCCTGGGGCAGCCCCGGGTACTGGCAGCCAATGGGGCTGGCGGTCAGCAGAGTTTGTTCGCCATCCGGTGATGTTCCCCGGTAGACGTTGAAACCGACGATATCCGTTTCGATTCCTGTAGTCCACGCTACCCGGACTGCGCCGCCCGAGTCGGCAGCAGTCATATCCGCCATGGTGGCCGCTGTGGGAGTCTTTGGCAGGGCAGTGTAATCGGCCTGCGAGTACATGGTGACATCATCCAAAAAGAAATTATTGGATGCTGGAACCACATGATCATACCAGGTCCAGATTTGCGTGCTGGGGTAGTACTCAGCGCCGTACATATTCGCCTCATCCCCATCTACATCACCGGCCTCAACATCTTCGTCATACGCTGCGCCATCATATTGGAAGGTCCCATCGAAAGTGCCCTCGCCGCTGCCGCTGCTGGTCAACGTCCAATAACGGTGGATATAGTCCGTGGTGATGGTGCTGCCGATATGATCGTGTCGGGTGTGAGTGACCTTGGCGCAGATGTTATATGCATCGTATTGATCATCGTAGTATGGCAAATCGAGAGTGAATGGTGAGTAATTCTTCTCGCCGTCAGCGCCGTCAAAGCTGTTATCGCCGATGGGATAGAGGAAACTGTTGGGGTCTGTGACAAGGTGGAAAGTCTTGCACAGCTTGCCATCATCGGCGATGATCATCCGGCTGGTGCTGGGTGACGAGATCGAGATCGTGGCGTCTCGTTTCATGGTCAGGTTGTAAGCGTCCAGATCGAAATCGCCATTGGTCATGTAAAGGACGCTTTCAACTTCGATTTCATGCTGCAACAGCACATCATTGGAGTTGTTGATCTCAAGGCGTTGGAATGTCGTCGAAGCGGTGCCGCCAATGACTTGCTGTCTACTTGTGTTGCTAAAAACAACCCTTCGCTGGGTTACCGATGACAGCGAGCCGCCATCGTTAGTCCAATCACCCAGGACAGTCAGGTTGCATGCATTCGTACCCCCAGAACAAGTGCTGGACAGTTCCAGTGTGGTATTTGATGCCATTCTAATGCCATGCCCTGAAGCTTCAGGACCCCCAAGCACCGTGCGGGGTGAGTCGGCCGGGAAGACCACGCGGGTGTTGATGGTGGTGAGCAAAACATCCTGTGGAACGCCTGCCCCCGAAGAACCAGCGGCCCATTCGGTGCCAATCGTGTAGTTGCCGCCGCCGCCGCAGTTGTAGTTAAGCGTCGAAGCGCTGCCATAAGTCGGGCTGTTTCCAACCACCTGCCCGCCGGCAGAAATCTTCAAAATACCGTTGATGGTCGTCAGAGAGCTGCCCGGGTCGAAGCGGCTGTACTGCCAGTTGTCCGAGCTGATCTCGACGGTGACATTGCTGCCAAAGGTCAGCGTGCCGGCGGTGCCGCAGCCGCTGGTTGTGACGTAACGGGTGAACACGTTGCTGACAGTGCTCATCAGGAAGACACTGTTCGTACCGCCGCTGATGGTGTGGGAGCCATTGCATATCTGAATGTTGCTGCTGCCGCTGCTCGTGCTGCCGCTGAGGGTCAGCGTTTTGCCGTTCAGGTCAATCCCGCCGCCCTGGATGCTGAGCACGTTGCCGCTGGTAGCGTTGAGCGTCAGGTTGTTTCCCAGCACAAGGTTTCCGCTGGATTTGTTGACGATCAAATAAGCCATCGTTGCGCCGCCGGAGCTGGTCATCGTTTGATCAGCGCTGCCATTAAAGAACACGGCCCGGCTGTTAGCGGTAAAGGTGCCGCCGCTGTTGCGTGTCCAGTTGCCGCCTACGTAAATGTCGCCGCCGGAACTGCTCGAGAGCGTCAGCGTGCCGTTGATGGTCACGCTGCCTACCACCGTCAATGCAGCGGTCATTTCATTGCCGCTGGCATTCATGGTCAGGGTCGAGCCGCTGTCAATGGTCAGGCTGCCGCTCATCTGGCGAGCTGTGCTGGTGCCGCCGTTGCCCAGGTCGAGAGTGGTGCTGTTGCTGATCTGAACATTAGCCGGATACCCTGCCCCGCTGGTGGCGCTCCATTCGTAGCTGCGACTATAAGTGCTGCCAGAGTTGTACTTCAACGTGGAACTGCTGCCGTAATTGGGGGCGGCGTCGAAGTATCCGCCGCTGTTGATCTGCGCCGTGCCGTTGATCGTCAGACTGCCGCATTCCTGCACGCCGTCGCTCATCTGGAACGTCCCGCTCACCGTGCGAGAGGCTGAATTCATATCAAGACAAGCGTTTGTACAGGTGCCCGACACGGTGACGTTGACCGGCCCGCTGGAAGTGGGCCAGTATACATGCGCGTCGGCGAAACCGTAGGTTGTGGTATTGGCAAATTCGAGCGTGCTGCTGCTGCCGTAAGTGAATGTGCCGTTGCTGGCGTAGCCGCCCTCATCAATGCGGAAAGTCCCATTGACGGTCACAGTCTGCCCGCCAAAATCGCGGCTTGCGCCGCCGGTGGCCAGCGTGCCGCCGCTGCTCACGGTGATGGAGGTAGAAGTTGGGTTGGCATTCAACGTCACCACGTGACCGCTTTGAATGGTCGCAGTGTCGCCAGTGTCAGGATAACCACTGTCGCAGTTATCCCAGATGCTCGCCGTGGTCCAGGTACCACTGCCGTTAGAAGTACACGACGCGGCGCGGCCTACCTGTGATGGCATTACCAGCAGCGCGAGCAGAAGGAAAATGATACCGAAAATTGTAAACCGTCTTACTGACTTCATGGCATCCTCCTTATATTTCTTGGTTCGATTGAGAGTGAAGTACAAATCTTACCGATCCTGACAATTAGACAATACAATACTTGATCGGTGAGCAAAATATAGCCTATACTTTTGTCGCAAGTCTAGCTAAAAAGGTTCGATTTTCCTATAAATCCGTATGCTGTCTTCGTATTTGGGCTGGCTATTCACCGGGCGCGAAACACCCCCTTTTCATTGATGTGGCCTAAACCTGGGGCTGAAATGGTTGAGCGGTTGGGGCGCCTGCCGTATCAATGGAAGGATCTCGTAGTACCACAAGGCTATTGTTCTAACCTAAAAATTATACTACATTAATCTATTTATTAATCATTGGCTAATCATCCTGCCGGAAACTTTCAGAATTGTTTGTTGCACAGAGGGGGCTATAACGTTAACCAGCAGTAGCAGTTCGCATTTGTAATGCCAGGAAAATTTTATTCGTTTTCCGATGAGATGATGCGGCGCATGACCGCCGCCGGGGGACGTCGCCGCGAAAGCAGGGGCGCGCATCGCCCTGGAGCCGATCGTGCAGCCCCCAGGGGTTTTCAAAACCTAGGGGCTTTCACTTATTCTCCACCAACCCGTAGCGCACCGCCAGCAAGGCGGCCTGCGTGCGGTCGGACACGCCCAGCTTGCTCAACAGCGTGCTCACGTAACCTTTGACCGTCACCTCGGTCAGGCTGAGCGCCAGGGCGATTTCCTTGTTGCTCATGCCGTGCGCCAGCAGCTTGAGCACGTCCAGCTCGCGCGGGGTCAGCTCGCCGAAGGGGTCGGCGGGCGCGGGCATGGCAGCCATCAGCCGCCGGGCTACCGCCGGGTGAAGCTGCGGCTCGCCGCGCACTGCCCGCCGGATGGCATCCACCAGCTCGTCGCCGCTGATGTCTTTGAGCAGATAGCCGCTCGCCCCGGCCTGCAGCGCCTGGTAGATTTGAGCGTCGGCCCCGTAGCTGGTGAGGATCAGGATGGGCAAGTTGGGGTACGCCTGGCGGATGGCGGCGGCGGCTTCAATCCCGTCCATTTCGGGCATCTGCAAATCGAGCAGAACAACGTCCGGGCGGGCCGATTCGACCAGCGCGAGCGCTTCCCGCCCGGTACGCGCCTCGCCCAGCAGACGCATGTCGTCTTCCCCCTCGATGGTGAGGCGTAAGCCACGCAAGACGATTTCGTGATCGTCGGCGATGACAAGGTTGATGATTTTGGGGTGGGAATCAGTCATATCGTTACGTAAAAGGTGGCTCAACGGCAGAGCTGTGATAAGCCAGGAAATCTGGCGGCGCGGCGTAAGTCGGATGCCAATCCGCCCCACCGCTGCTAGTGTATCACCGGTATTATAACCCGGAGCGTGCCACCCGCGCCGGGGGACGATTGTCTGGTGACGACGTTCAGCGTCGTCACCCAGTCGTGACGCTCCGCGTCGTGGCGGTAAGGGAGACGCGGAGCGTCTGGCGAGTTGTTCCCACGCAGAGCGTGGGAACAAGATCGCAAGTCTACTTTACCGGAATTATAACCCGAAGGGTAGCCCCTGCGCCGGGGGACGATTGAACTTCCATCGAACCGCCCAGGGCGGCAGCCCGCTCGCCGATGCCGCGCAGCCCGAAGTGTCCCTCGGGAATCTGCGCCGGATCGAAGCCCAGCCCCTCGTCGGAGATGGTCAGGATGACAGCGCGCTCATCCCGTTCCACGCGGCATTCGGCATGCGCCACCCCGCTGTACTTGACCACGTTGTGCAGCGCCTCGCGCACCATCTGCAGCAGCTCGGCGGCGAATGGGGCTGGCAAAACGAGCGCCGCTGGCGAGCAAAGCTCGACCGATATTGGCAGCGTGGCGCAGTGATCGGCAATGAGCTTCACCAAATCAACCTCGCTTCGTTCGCCCCCCGATCCTGCCCTATTCTCTTCGACCGGCAACCTGCCACCTTCGACTTGCGACCTGCCACCTTCAACTTGCCACTTGCTACTTGCAACCTGCTCCTCGCCCTGCTCTTCCCTGAGCTGAACGAGCAGCGCCCGCATCTCGGCCTGCGTCTGGGCGATGGCGCTTTCCAGCTCCGCTAGACCGCTCACCGCCGCCTGCGGGTCACGGCGCACCAGGCTGCGCAGGGCGCGGGCGCTCAACCCCACACTGAACAAGGTCTGCGAGACCGAATCGTGCAAATCACGGGCCAGCTTTTGACGCTCGCCGTAAGCCGCCAATGTGCGCTGCTGTTCCAATACCTGCTCGGTGCGGTCGGCCACGCGCCGTTCCAGCTCGCGATTCAACTCGCGTAATTGCTCGAATACATCGGCGTAGGCCAGCGCCAGGGCGGCCTGTTGGGCCAACGTTTTGAGCTGGGTCTGCTCGTCGGCGTCGAACGATGCGCCGCTCTTGCGCGGACCCAGCCAGTAGCGTCCCAGCCATTTGCCGCCCACGCTGAGCTGCCCGTTCCAGGCGGGCGCGTCGTCGGCGGGGAGGGGTATGTCCGGGGCAGGCGCCAGCGATAGGGTTGCCCACCCCACTCCCAGCCGGGGAGGCAATTCTTCGGTCAGCAGAGTCGTAATCTCGTCACGCCGCACCACCCGCGCCAACCGTTCCTGCGCGGCGGCCACCTCCCGCTGGAATCGCAGCCGGTCGGGGTAGAACACCCGGTCAATCCAGCCCTGCACCCGGCGTCGCAACGGCTCGAAGGCCACCGCTGCCAAAATCAGGCTGGCGGCTGCCGCCACGCCCGGAAATCCCGGCCATGTGCGGGCAAAAGCAGCCGTGAGGGCCACGGTCAGGCCGAGATACGCCGCCAGGAAGAGCAGCGAGAGCGCCCCGTAGCCCAGGGCGCGGCGCAGCGCGGCGTCAATGTCGAACAGATCGGTGCGCAGGATGGTGTAAGTCATCCCCAACGGGATGAAGAGCATGGCGACGAGCATTACGCTCTCTGGCACGATGATCACTTGCGTGTATAAGCCGATGGGTCGCAGCAACAACGGGATACCCGCGATCAGCAGGCAGGCGAGGATCAAGCGCGCCTGTTGGGCGGTGTGCGGGCTGTCCGCATCCCGGCTGGCGAGCCACAGATAGTGAAATGCCTTGACGATTTGCGCCTGGAGCGCCAGCGCGACGATCCCGATAACTCCCAATCGCAGCGGATAGGGCGGGGAAACGATCATCAATGTCCCTGCCAGGGCCGTAACCGCATAAGCGGCGGCGACCCAGGCTGGTTTCAGTCCGCTGGGGCGCGGGAAGCGGGATGCCAGATGCAGCGCTACAGGCCCGACTATCAGCCCATTGGCGAATCGCAGCAGCGCGTGGGGCGGAATCACCTGCCAGCCCGGGAAGTCAACCAGCGTCTGCGGGAAATCGGTGAGTCTGAAAGGCAGCATGATCAAGCCAGCCACCAGCGTCGTCAGGCAGCCGGCCAGGACGCTGTCGGCGCTGGGACGCAGAACGGCTGGCAGCAGCCCGGTCAGCACAACCAGAGCGGCGATGAGGAGCGGGAAGAACGATTCCGGGCGGGAGAATACCGGCGGGTAGACAAAACTCAATGCAACCGCCTCTGCTGTTAACAGAAGCAGCAGAGGCAGCAGTTTGAGATACCGGGCAAGCGGCGAAAATGTGGTCATCGAGGTGAATCGTCCGGTAGCATAGCCTTGTGCCCGTTTGCGCCGCCACGAAACGCCTACGAGTCGCCCACGAAACGCCCACAAGGGGCTATGCTACAAATTGTCTTGCGAATTGCGGCGCACGCCGATGGTCAGGGAGTCGCCGTCAATTTTGTGATCCTCCATGAACGCCTCCGCCGGGGGCGCGCCCTCGACGAGCTGGGTGGTGAGCGTCTCGGCGGAGATGTACCTGCCCCAGGCGCGCATCACCTCCACCAGCGATCCTTCGGCGACGTAGAAGGTGGTGATGCGGTCGGCGATCTCGAACCCGGCGTTCTTGCGCATTTCCTGCACCCGCCGCACGATCTCGCGCGCCTGCCCCTCGGCGCGCAGCTCGGGGGTGATTGCGGCGTCCACGGCGACGGTGATGAATTTGTCGGCGGCGACGG
>DYIZ01000098.1:0-15833 GCA_020723385.1 Candidatus Aquidulcis sp. | reverse complement strand
ATCGACGAGGTCATGGCCAAGGCCAAGTCCGGCGAACTCCAGGAGGTCTTCGGCACGGGCACGGCCGCGGTGGTCTCGCCGGTGGCCAGCCTCTCCTACAAGGGTCAGGAGACCCCGGTCGGCGACGGCCAGGCCGGCCGCGGGCTGGGTGTTGACCAGGATCTCGGTGGGGGCCAGCTCGACGGGTTCGCCATCAACATCGAGTGCCACCGGCAGCCCGTCGCGGACGCTGGCTGCGACCGAAACGGGATCGGCGGCCCCCAGGGCGGCGCGCAGCCTGGGGAATTTCGCGCCCCACTTCGGCCCAAGCAGCTTGTTATCGGGCAAAATCCGGTAAGTCACCAGTTTGTCGGGCGAGTCTACCCATTCGAAGGTCTTGACGTTCAACTCATCCACCACGATGGCGATCATTTCTTCGGACATGCGCATCTTCCCGGCATAGACGAGCACCTTCGACAGCGGCTGGCGCACCTTCAGATTATTGCTGGAGCGGGCGCTAAGGCCCAGGCTGGCGACGCGGCGGGCGAGCGCCATCTGCTCGATGAGTTTTTCGTCTACCGCGGCGGTATCGCACACCGGCCAGGCGGTGTGATGGACGCTTTCGAGAGCGTTGGGACATGCGCCGCGGACAAGATTCTGATACATCACCTCGGCGACGAACGGCACGTAAGGGGCCAGCAGCCGGGTGAGCTTGACCAGCGTGTGGTAGAGGGTGGCGTAAGCGGCGTTTTTGTCTTCGTCGCCCTCCGATTTCCAGAAACGGCGGCGCGAGCGGCGCACGTACCAGTTGGTCAGATCGTCAATCAGCTCGTTGACGGCCTGCGCCGCGCCGGGAAAGTTGGATGCGTCGGTACACTCGGTGACACGCGCAACCACCTGGTTCAGCCGGGCCAGTATCCACTTATCGAGCAGGTTGCCAGATGCAGGGGTAGGGCCTTCGGGGAAGTTGGGGTCAAATCCCTTATCCCCTTTCCCTTGCCCTCCTGAAAGGGGAACCCATCCATCCAATTTCGCATACGTCACGAAGAAGCTGTACACATTCCATAACGGGATGAGGAACTGTCGGCGGATTTCGTCGCCGCCGTGATAGCCGAAGAGCAGGTCGTTTTCGGGCTGGTGGTTGCAGAACAGCCAGCGCATCACGTCTACGCCCATCTTGTCGGCGGCTTCGTTGAACTCGATGGAATTGCCCGCCGATTTGTGCATGGCGCGCCCATCTTCGGCCAGGAGGGTGGCGTAGCCGAAATTCTGTAGGAACGGCGGCTCTTGCGCCATCACCGTGCCCATCGCCAGCAGAGAGTAGAACCAGTTGCGGAATTGGCCGGGGAAGGATTCGCTGATCCAGTGAGCGGGATACCACTGGCGCCAGTAGTCGTGGTCGAAGCGGTAGCGCAGGGTGCTGACCGAGACGATGCCGGCGTCGAGCCAGGGGTTGCCCACATCGGGCACACGCGTCATGGCGACACGTCGGTCGCCGTCCACACATTTGGGGCAGACGATCTTCACGGCGTCAATATACGGGCGATGCGGGGTGTGCTTGCCCAGCACATCCAGCCCGGCGGCGGCGCGCCTGTGCAATTCCTCCTCGCTGCCGATGACCTCGAAATGCCCGCATTCGGCGCACTCCCAGATCGGCAAAGCCAGACCCCAGTAGCGTTTCTTCGAGATCATCCAGTCGTGCATATTGCGCAGCCAGTCCATTTCGCGGGCGTAGCCGAAATCGGGAATCCATTTGATTTGGTCTACCACATCCATGATCTGGTAGCGCAGCGAGCGTTTCTTTTCCTCTGGAGTGAGGGCTTCGCGGGGTTTATCGTAAGTCTCGCCCATGCTGATGAACCACTCGTCCACCAGTCGGAAGACCAGCTCCGAGTCGCAGCGCCAGCACACCGGGTAGCGGTGGGTGTATGGCTCGACGTTGTAGAGGACGCCCTTCTCTTTGAGATTGGCGAAGATAGGCTCGGCGACTTCGGAGACGTGCATCCCGGTCAGCCAGCCGAAGCCTTCGACGAAGTGACCCTCCTCGTCGAGCGGGGCGACCAGCGGGAAGTGGTGTTCGCGGCCCAGTTGGAAGTCTTCCGCGCCGCAGCCAGGGGCGATGTGGACGATCCCAGTGCCTTCGGTCTCACCGACGGCATCCCACGGGATGACCTGATGCGCCTGGGCGGCCGATTCCTTCACGTCGCGGATCAATTTGACGAGGATGGTATGCCCGCCGGGCTGCTGCGCCGCCTCCAGGTCATCGAAAGGCCCGGAGTAGGTCCACCCGACGAGGTCGGCGCCCTTCAACTCGGCGAGGATCTCATACGGTCCGCGCAGCATGTGGAGGGTACCTTTTGAGAGATAGACGATCTCGTCGCCCTGGCGCACCTTCACGTAAGTAAGGTTCGGCCCGACCGCCGCGGCGACGTTGCTGGTCAGCGTCCAGGGGGTGGTGGTCCAAACCAGGAGAGACGATCGTAGACCGTTGACGGTTGACGGTGAGGCTTCGGTCGTCAGCGGGAAGCGCAGAGTGACCGACCGGTGGGTCAGCTCGCGGTAGCCTTCGGTGGCGATCTCGTGCTGGCTGATGCCGGTGGCGCAGCGCGGGCACCACGGCATCACATCGTCGCCGCGGTAGACCCAGCCGTTCTCCCAGCATTTCTTGAGGAAGGCCCAGATCATGAAGTTGTTCTCGTTGGAGAAGGTGAAGTAGCTGCCGCCCATCTCGGGCAATCCCAGCCGCCCGACGATGCGCTCGACGCTGTCGGTCACCGGCCCTTCCGGCCCTTCCACGGTGATCACCTGGTCGGGGTCTTCCATCAGTTTTTCGGCCAGCAGGCGCAGTTGGTCGGTATCGTTCCAGTCCATCCAATAGCCCAGGCGGATAGACTGCTCGGTTTGCACGGCGGCGAAGCGCAGGACGCGCTCTTTGCACTTGCGCACGAACTTCGCCAGCCCGTAGTCTTCGATGTCTTTCTTGGATTTGAAATCCAGCTCGCGCTCGACGTTGACTTCCACCCACAGCCCCTGGCAATCGAAACCGTTTTGGTAGCGCAGCTCGTGACCCTGCATGGTGCGGAAGCGCAGCATCAGGTCTTTGTAGGTGCGTCCCCAGCCGTGATGGACGCCCATCGGGTTGTTGGCGGTGATCGGGCCGTCAATGAATGACCAGCGCGGCTGGCCCTTGTGCAGGGAGACCATTTTCTCGAAGGCTTTGGTTTCCTTCCAGAATTTCAGGATCTCTCGCTCCTGGGCGGGAAAATCGGGTTTTTGGGGAACGTCGGTGAATGGCATGGAAAACTCCAGTTGAAGGTCTTTAGGTTGAAAGTTGAAGGTTCGCAGGTGGCAGGTAGCAAGTGGCAAGTGGCAGGTAATTGATAGGAAAACTTTCAACCTGGCAACTTTCAACCTTCAACCGACCTACAACCTTCAACTGAATAGAAAAACTCCCATCCTCGCAGGGACGGGAGTCTCGATTACTCTCGCGGTGCCACCCTGGTTCCCGTCGTTGAGACGGGCGGCTCATTTCGTGAACAATGATTGGTTTTCCTGGATTAGCTACCTTTACAAGTAAACAAGTACCCAGGTAAACAGGTGGGATGTTCGATTTGACTCGTTTACCTGTTTACATGATACCAACCATTCATCATCTGCCCTGGCTAACGGTGGGCTTACCGTCTCACTTACTGGCGGCGAGGCCGTGTTCAGTTCGAGGCTCCGGAAGGATTTTCGGCCCGCTGGTCTGCTCCGGCTCGCACCATTTCCGGGTTCGCTGTCAGATCAAGGGATGGCGTACTCGTTTCCATCGTCGCCTGTCGGGGTGTTCGATTGGGCGGGATTATGCCACAAGTTACCGGGATGGTCAATTGTCTCAATCAATCTTTACGCCGCTGGATTGCAGCTCTTTCATCAGTTTGGGGTCAATATTGTGATTGCGCATCTCGATGATCTGATCTACGCTGATGTGATCCCCGAAGGTCTGGCGCGCCTCACGGATGAAGCGTGATGTTATGTGGTGAATACCCAGCTCCACCAGATCGTCGAATTCGAGATCGTCAAGGCCGGCTTCGCGCATCTCACGCAAGAAGCGGGGGGTGATGTGATGGATGCCCAGCTCGACAACCTGGTCGCTGGTCAGCTTGCCCATGCCGGCTTCCTGCATCTCGGCGATGTAGCGCGGCGAGATGTTGTGGATACCGAATTCGACCAGCTCGTCAACGCTCAAGTTGAATCCCATCGAGCGCATTTCTTTGATATAGCTGGGTGAGATGCGGTGCATACCCAGTTCGACCAATTCATCCAGGCTCAGGTCGGTGAAGCCCATCTCGCGCATCTCTGCCACGAACTTTGGGGAAATGTTGTGGTTGCCAAGCTCGACCAGGCCGTCAACGTCGAGATCGTCGAAACCCAGCTTGCGTATCTCTGCCACGAATTGCGGGGAGATATTGTGATTGCTCAGCTCGATCAGATCATCATTGGTCAGGTCTGTGATACCGGCTGCGCGCAGCTCACGCACGTAATACGGCGTGACGTTGTGGTTGCGCAGGTCGAACCATTCGCTCAGGCTCTCGGGCGCAAGCCCCAGGGAGTGCATCTCGCGGATGAATTCGGGGGTGATGTTGTAGGCTTGCAGCTCCTGGATGTCGCTGAGCGTCAGCCGGTCAATCCCGGCTTCGCGCAGCGCGGCGACCAGGGATGCCATATTCTGCCGGTGCGAAACGGCGTGCGGCGGGGTTGGGGGGATGGGCGGCAATGGCGGCAGCGGCGTCATTGCCGGGATTGGGGGAAGCGGGGCATGGGGGGCGTGGGGGGTGTGCAGCGCAACAGCCTCTTCCTCGGGTAAATCATCGGACACGCTGGCATCCAATGCTTTGAATAACTGCTCGCCTTCATCGGCAGTGATCTTGCCTTCGGCGATCATATTCAATATCATCATGCGTTCTTGATTTAAGTCCATTTCTGGCTCCTTTCTATAACTCGTAAATTGAGACTTAGCTTTTTGTGCATGGATTTTGAAACACAAAGGATACAAAGGTGTGTACAAAGTACGCGAAGGTTAATAAAATCTGTTTTCCTTTGTCTGCCTTTGTGACAACCTTTCGTGACCTTTGTGTTTAATTCTTTTTTGACCCTGGCATGTTCAAGTTGGGTTGATCCTCGTTTCGATCAAGCGGCGCGCTTGCCCAGTTGGGTCAGCAGGCGGGTGGCTTCCTGGAGGTCTATCTCGCCCCGGCTGAGGCGCTCCAGGACATCCTGGCGGGGGTTGGCAGGCTGGCCTTCGGCTTCCTGTACGGCAAAGCCCATCTCTGCGATGACTTCGTCGAGGCGGCGGCGGATGGCCCAATACGATTCGCCGGTCTCGCGTTCCACTTCCTTGACGTTGCCACGGTTGCGGATGAATGTCTCCAGGAATTGCAGGCTCGGCGTGGAGAGACGGAAGAACGGGCTAAGCTCGAAGCGCCCGACGACGCCTGTCCCACACACGGAACAGGTAAGCTGGGTAACGACCAGCGGGGCGGCGCAACTGGGGCATTTCTGGGGGATATTGGTCATGTTGGTTTCTCCATTTGCGGTATTGTATCATATTTTTTGTGATTTGTCAAATATTTTGACATAATATCAAATATTTTGGCAGATCATCTTTCCCCACGATAGAGCCGAAAAATTGACGCCGTTGGGTGCTTTGCACCCAACGGCGTCAATTTTTCGGGTTTTCTTAAAATTCGCTATTTGGCTTCGATCACCATCCAGGCGCTGTCGGAGCGCCCCCACACACTCTCGTCATACATGGCGTAGGCTTGCGCGGGCAGCGCGGTGAACTCGCCGGGGCGGACGGCGCGCGCCAGGTAGGTGAAAACGTGCTGGCCCGCGCCCATCTCCCGGATGAAGAAGCTCACCCGGCTGCCGCGAATTTCCTTGTTGTTGTAGCCGTAGTCTTCCCAGAAGAAAATGCGTTCGTAGTAATCACCATTGAAGAACGTCTCGTGGCTGGTGGTGTTCAGCCTTTCGTTGAGCGCCTCGAAGCCGCCGGGAAGCTGGTCTTCAAGGATGATGAAAAAGCCATCTTCGGGCAGGGTCACGGTCAGCCGGATCAGTACCAATTGACCGGGTTCGACTGCCCCCACGGGTTTCATGGTCTGCGGGTCGAGATACTCCCGCTCGATTTTGATGCCCCCCGCGGCGGGGATGTCGGTTTCGGGCAGGTAAACACGCTCGATCATCCGGTAATAGATGTCGCCGCTGCCGCTGATCTGTCGAATCTGCAAATGGTTGGCGCCCGTTTTGAGTTGATCGAAGGGGATGTCCAGGCTCAAAAGCGGCTGCTGCGCCTCCAGAGTGACGGTCATCAGCGGGGTTCCGTTGATCTCGACTATGAGGTCGCTCGGCCCCAGGGACTCGCGCACACTCAGCAGGTGATCGGTGAGCGCCAGGAGCGTATAGGCGGTCTCGTTGGTGCTGCCCCAACCGGTGGGGCGGCGCTGGCTCATCAGCCACTGCACCACGCCGGGGATCAGCTCATGCTGCGGGGCGATCTGCACGAAGGCATCCAGCACGAGCGCCGTGGTGCGGGTGGTGGACGACATGGTTTTCTTGTAGTAGTGCCCATCATCATAAGGCTGCGTCCAAAACACCTGGCCGTTGGATTTTTTCGCCGATTTAGCCAGTACGTCGAGAATGGCGGCGGCCCGCTCGTCTGCGCCCAGCTTGTGATAGGCCAGCGCCAGCGCCGCCTGGCTGAAGGGGTCCAGCTCCCACAGAGACTCGCTGTCCAGGGTTTGAACGGCTGGCAAATTCCCATAGCCAGCCACGGCCATGCTGTATAGGGCATAAGCGCGGGTGCGGATGTCCATGTCGCCGAGATGCTCCCTCAGCCAGCCCGCGCCGTTCTCGATGACCGTCGGCGACACATCGTAACCGGCTTCGGCGGTCATCGCCAGCCCGAAGACCACCCAGGCGGTCTGGTAGTCGTTGGTTTCATCGTCGTACCACCAACCCCAGCCGCCGTCGTCGTGCTGGTAGCCATAGAGACGTTCCAGCCCGGCGCGGATGAGCGGAGCGAGGGCTTCTTTGCGGCCGGAGTCGCCGCCTGCCAGCGTCTCGAAGGCGCGCCCGACCACGGCATTGGGCAGAGCGCGGCTCATGGTCTGCTCGACGCAGCCGTAGGGATAGCCAGTGAGGTATTCCAGCCCGGAGAGCAGATCTCCGGCGACGGAGCGGCTCAATTCCAGGCGCACGGTAGATGATCCGAGCGCGCTGTCGGGCAGGGGAATCACCGTGTCGAGCAATCCCTCGAACGCGCCAACCTGCGCGGCGACCTCGGGGATGGCCCGCTCCTGGATGGCGAGAGGCAATTGGACGGCGTCGCCGATCTCGCCCCCCTCACCCCCCACCCCTTTCCCGATTCCGGGAGAGGGAAGCGCAGAGAAGGTAATGAGCGGCTCGCCAGCTTCCATCACTGTGGCAGTCCAGTTGACCAGCCTGGCCTCGCCTGCGGCTAGGGTGATGGTTTGGGTCGGTGCGCCGCTGATGAGCAGGCCGGCGTCGCTGACCTGGATTCCGGCGATGAGATCGAGCGCCCCCTCGCTGTAGTTGTGGACGAAGGTCGACAGAACGACCTGGTCGCCAACGGTCAGGCTGAGCGGGAGCTGCGGGCGCACCATCACCGGCTGCTGGGTAAGGATGTTGATGTACGCTTCGCCGACCATGGTGTCTACGGTGACCGCCTTGGCGGTGAGCCGCCAACTGGTCAGGTTGTCGGGCAGCGTCACTTTGACCGTCACCTGCCCGCCGGCGTTGGTGCGCAAGACCGGGAACCAGGCGGCTGCGTCCAGAAATTCATTGCGCGGATTGCCAAAGTAATCCTCGCCGCCGCCGCCGCGCCCGCCTTCGGAATATGCCAAAATACGATAGGGTGCCATCGAGTTGTAGGTCCCCACAGTGTGATTTCGGCGACTGTAAAAGCTATCGAAGATCGGGCGAGCATTGTCGCTAGCTAAGGCAAAGATGGCCTCATCCACCATGGCCAGAGAAAGCTCGGCCTGCACGGGCTGGCCCTGCTCGTCGGTCACGGTGATGGTGATCTCGGCCTCCTGACGGGGCGTGAAGATAGGCTTGTCCGTAGTGATAGCGATGTTCAGGCGTTTGCCCACCACCTCCACCTGCACTTCGACGCTGGCGCGCCGCAGGCGGCTGTCGGGCAGCGTCTCCATCCAATTCCACCAATCACCGCCTACCTCTTCTTCCGATGGAAAGTGCGTGTCTTGGGCCTGCCAGGCGTTGATGGTGATATAAACGTTGGGAGCATCTTCGGGAATAAGCTGCGCCTCGACGATGGTCAGCGGGGCGGTGAGCTGAACAGTTTGTGAGTGCAGCACACTGCCGCGCTCGAAGGTGAGCAGCGCCGGGCCGCTGAAGGTGGATTCGATCAGCAGGCGGACAGTGTCGTAGGGGCGGTAGCTGCTCTCTTCGGCGGTGATGCTGATCTCGCTGTCGTACTCTCTGGCCCAGGTCTGGTCTGGCCGGTAAACGTACATCCAACGCTTATAACTCATCGGGTTGCCGCGGCTATCTTTGCCGGTCAGTTCCAGCCGGTAATAACCAGATTCCGGTAAATCGAGCGTGAGCCTGGCCAGCCCGTCTGCTGATGTGCGCAGTGAGTGGAGCAGCGTTATGGGATTGGCATTTTTATCGCCCCAATTTACCCGCGTGACCGTGAGATTGAGATCCCGATTTGCAACAGGCTGTCCATCGAGGGTGAGGGCGTTGGCTTCGACGGTAAAAGATTCGCCGGGCTGTTGATAAGGATCAGAGATACTCAGGCTGATCTTTTCGGAGGCGTTGTAGACTTTGTAGATGACAGAGTTGCTTACCGTTAAGCCGCTGCCGTCGTCCACGTTTATTTCTAATCCCCATACGCTCTCTTCCAGGCTACTCCGCCAGGATGTACGCCGGTAATATTCATCAGATACCAATGCGGTCAGGGTATAGGTATAGTGCCCGCTTGCGTCGCTGCCGACCAGATGGAGGTCAGGACGAGTGTTGTAACTGAGTTCCCAGGTATAGTTCTTGGCATCCGTTTCACCGCCATCCCACCAATCCCACCACCAGTAATTTTGCCGAAGGTAGTAAGTGGCTATGGTGATATTGGGATCAATCAGTGGCTGGCCGAAATAGTAGCTGGCATCAACGGTGACGGTGATCATATCGCCTGCAACGTATTTCTCGGCATTCGCGCTCACCTTGACCTGGAAATCAGGCTTGCGATACTCTTCGACTTTGAAGGTCTGCCGGAAAATTTCGCCTCCCACGGTCAGCTCGATTTTGTATGTTCCCAGTCCGGCCTCGGGCAGGATGGCGTATTCGTCGTTGATCGTGCCGTAGAGATTGGTCAGCAGTTCATAGGTTTGAATGGGTTCATTTCGTATGTCGAGAATGCGCACGGTGACTGATGTCCCGGAGGGGAGCATGAAATAGCGGGCATCTTCATCCTGGCGCAGGATGGCCTTGAAGTACACCGTCTGCCCGGGGCGGTAGATCGGTCGGTCGGTGTAGATATAAGCTTTGTTGTTAGGTCCGCTATCGTAGCTGCTGCTGCCGTAATAGTACCAACTTCCATGCCAGTCCCAAGTCAGTCCGGCGATGGTCGTTTCGCCTTTTTTATCACGCGCTATCACCAGCCCTGGACCGTAGCCTTCCGGGATGGTGGTGCGGTAGATGCCGTTCTGATCGGTCACGCCCTGGCGCAGTTTTTCGCCGCGATCGGAATACAGGCGCACTTCGGCGCCTGCCAGGTTGTCGCCGCTGAACGTGCTGGCCCAGACAAATACATTATCGCCGGAACGTTTAAGCACCAAACCATACTGTGTAAGAGCCACAAAGAGATAATCTTTCATCTCCCCTTCGTTGCGCAGGGCCAGTATGTATAACCCGGGCGGCACCTCGGCAGGGATGATGACTTCGTCGAACCAGTCCCCTGCTTCCACCCCCCATGAGGCGACCGGCGTGAGGGTGTCCAGATCTTCCAGACGGGAACGATCTTCGTACCAGGCTGCAAACTGCCCCATTTCCAGAGGATACATCACGAAACGAATTGGCGTACCGTCGTCGGCATCGTATTGAATCGCACGCCGCCCAGCGGCATCCACCACCTGGACTTTTGCGCCATAGCCGAAGGATCGGTCGGAGCTGTAACCATACGCGTAAACATATTCTTGCCATTGGATTGGCTCAATAATAACCAGATTTCCCATTGCATCACGCACTGTCGGGTCAATTGTTACGGTGTAATAGCCTTCCTCCACTCTTTCGTTTGATCTAAAACTCACATCGTTCCCATAATGATAATCCCCATATTTGAATTGGCGTTCCCAGGTGAATGTACCTTCTACCGGCGGATCCACATGGAAAGCCGCCTCGAAGCTGGCGCGGTCCACCGCGAAATTAATACACACTGCTACCTGAAGCGTGTCATAAGAATTTCCGCCATCGTGCGGCAGACACTCGAACGGCGGCGGCGTGGTGAACGTGAAAGCTCCGCCCGGCTCGGCAATCGCCCGGCCCTGATCGTCGAACAGCGGCCCGGTCACGGTCAGCGTGTAAGTTGTATCCAGCGCCAGGTCAACCGTGGGGGTGAACTGGATCGTTCCATTTGGCAGCCAGCCCCATTCCCCCTCGGTCGGCGGGGTGAACTCGAACGGCCAGCCGGATGCCGCCGAGTCGAAGGGGTAGTTAGGCGCAAGGACCACCTTGTCGCGGAATTTGAAATACTGAAATTTGACCTCGAAGGGCTTGACCCAGTATTCCCAGTAGTAGTCCTCCCCCAGCGGCGCGCCAGCGGTATCCGTGGCGCTGCCATCTATCGTGAAGGCCAGCAGCAGGCCGGGCGTCATCACCTGCGTGGTGGTGATGACCAGCGTGTTCTGCCGCCAGCCGAGATCGAACGGGATCGCCGGTTCCACGCTGAGACCCGCCTCGACGCTGGCTGTATCCATCGGGCGGTCGAAGATCAGCTTGAACACGGGCTGGCGGTTGGACAGCGCCCGGCTGCCGGGCAAACGCCCGGTCACCTTCGGCGACGGCCCAACGGTGAGCAGCCAGTCGGTGACGCCATTCAAGCCCTCGCCGTTGGTATCCTTCAAATCACGGTCGAGATAGACGCGGTACTGCTGCCTCGGCTTCAGCGGCGCGTCGGGCTGGAAGGTCAGCGTGGTGAAAGTCACATCCCAGGTGAAGGAGCCTTCGATCCACGGGAAGGTCAGCAGCACCGGCTCGTCGCCCACGCTGGCCGGATCAGCCGCGTGGCGGAAGTGCAGGATGAACTGCCCGGCCGGGGAGAAATGGTCGAGGTCGAGCGACGGCTCGACCCAGGCATACTGACCGGCGGGTGTCGGCGTGTTGGTGGGTGTGGAAGTGCTCGTTGAGGTCGGAGTGCGTGTGTTAGTAGGCGTGCGCGTCAGGGTGGGGGTGCGTGTCCGGGTAGGGGCACGTGTGAGAGTGATCGTTCGAGTGAGTGTGATCGTGCGCGTCAACGTGATCGTGCGCGTCGCCGTTGGGGTCGCCGAAGACGCCTGTTCAGCTTGCGCCGCCGCAGCGGATTGCAAAGAGATGACAAAAGAGAACAGCAAGAATACGATTGTGGCAAACAATGCCAGCCGGGTGATTTTGTGTGATGACATAATCCTCTCCCAAGTCATTCGATCTGATGCGCTGCAGGCTCCCCTAAAATGTCAGAAACGACAACAAACTGAAAGTGAATTGGCCCGCCGAAATAATTATACTCTGGAATGACATTCACCTGTCATCGCATAGCCTCCCCAACCATTATCGGGTAAAATCCGGCAGCACACGTTATCAACTTTCAACCCGCAACGGAGCAACAGTATGCCCAAAATCACCCGCATTGACCATATCGCCATCCTCGTTGATGACCTTGACGCCCCGCTTTCCTTCTGGCGCGACGCCCTGGGGATGGAAGTGACCCAAGTCAAAGACATTCCCGCCGAAGCGGCGCAGATTGCTTTCATCCCTTCTGGCGGCAGCGAGATCGAGCTGGTCAGACCGACGACCAGCGATTCGGGGCTGGCGAAATACCTCGAAAAGCGCGGCCCCGGGATGCACCACATCTGCCTCGAAGTGGATGACCTCTCTGGGATGCTGGCGCAGCTCAAATCGAAGGGCATCCAGCTCATCAACGAGACCCCAAAGCTCAGCGCAGATGGCAAAAAATACGCCTTCATCCACCCCAAAAGCGCCAACGGGGTGATGGTGGAGTTGTACGAGTTGCCGAAATAGATCGTCCCCAATTTTAGCGAGAAATACGAAAATTTGGTGGCCGTGTGAGCGCAGCCCACACGGCCACCAAATTTTCATTCTTGACACGATCTTCTCGCTAGTTTATACTTCTTTTCGACCGACCGGTCGGTCGAAAAGAGTGAAACAATGTCAACTGACACACCCACAATCATTCTGCAAACAGCCCGCCGCCTGTTCGTCGCCCAGGGTTACACTGCCACCTCCATGCGCCAGATCGCCGAGGAGTCTGGCATCGGCAAGGCCACCATTTACCACCACTTCTCGGACAAACACGCCCTGATAACAGCGCTGGCCGAGCAAGGCATGTCGGGCATGACCGCCGCCGTGTCCGCCATTCCCACCGGCGGCGATCCCCGCCAGACGATTTGCCGGGCAGCCGAAGCCAGCCTCGGCCTGCTGCTCGAGTACGCCGACCTGTGGCAGGTGTTACGCCGCGAAGTTCCCGGGGGACGGGACTACATGCAATCCCAGCTCGCCGTTTTTTTCCAGGAATATATTGCCATGATCGCCAGCGCAGTTCAATTCGGTATCGAGGCGGGAACATTCCGCGCCATGAACCCCGTGCAGGCTGCCCACGCTTTCTTGACCATGATCCAGGGCATTTTTGTGCAGACCCTGTTTTCTGGCGAAAAACCCTCTGCCGATGTGATTACCAATCTGCTCGACATCTATTTTCACGGCATCGAAGCCCATTGATTGGAGACAAAATGACCTTTACTCGCCCATTATTTTCGTTGAACCGGGAGGATTTGCCTCTCGCCGGGGGGAAGGGGGCCAATTTGGGAGCGCTGATCCAGGCAGGGCTGCCCGTGCCTGAGGGGTTCGTGATCACAACCGAAGGTTACCGCGCTTTCGTCGAGGCCAACGCCCTGGGAGAGACGATCCAACGGATGCTGGCTCCCATCTGGTTCGATGATCCCCTCTCGCTCGAAGCGGCCTCGATGCAAATTCGCACCGCGTTCCAAATCGGCGTGATCCCCGTCGAGCTGGTCTCGGAAATTAAATCTGCCTACCTTGCCTTATCCCCTATCCCTTATCCCTTCGTGGCAGGGGATAAAGGGCAGGGGAAAGGGGATTGCGGCGAGGGAGTCGCCGTTCGTTCCTCTGCCACCGCCGAAGACCTGCCCGACCTGTCGTTCGCCGGGCAGCAGGATACATACCTGAACATGGTCGGCGAGCAGGCCGTGCTGGACGCTGTGATTCGCTGCTGGAGCAGCCTGTGGACGGCGCGGGCGATCGGCTACCGCGCCAGGAATTGCATTTCCCACGAAGCGGTCGAACTGGCGGTGGTGGTGCAGCGCATGGTCGCCAGCCAGGCCTCGGGCGTGCTGTTCACTGCCAACCCGCTGACCGGCAAGCGCTCGGAGACGGTGATTGACGCCACGCTCGGCCTGGGCGAGGCGCTCGTCTCGGGGCAGGTGGAGCCGGATCATTACGTGGTGGAAGATGGCCGCATTGTGAGCAAGACACTCGGGGCGAAGGCGCTGGCGATCCGCGGGCAGGCGGGCGGCGGCACGCTGACCGAGGCCACCGGCGCGGCGAGTGTGCAGGCGCTCCCCAACGAGCAAATCCTGGCCCTGGCCCGGCTGGGACGGCAGGCCGAAGCCGCGTTCGGTGGGCCGCAGGATGTCGAGTGGGCTTTCGCCGCCGATAAGCTGTACATTGTCCAGTCACGGCCGGTCACGTCGCTCTACCCGCTGCCCGAGGGGATGCTGCCGGAGCCGCTGTATGTGCTTCTGTCGTTCGGCGCAGTGCAGGGCATGCTCGACCCGATCACACCCTTCGGGCGTGACGGCATCGGCGCGCTGGCTGTCAGCATCGGCAATTACCTGGGTTACCCGGACACTTTGGAAACCCAAGATACCTTCATCAGCGCGGGGGAACGGCTTTTCATCAACATTACCCCGCTGCTGCGCAACCGCATTGGGCGTCGGCTCGTCCCCCTGGCGCTGGACTCCATCGAGCAAGGCTCGCGGCAGTACGTTGATACGCTGCTCGCCGACCCGCGCCTGGTTCCGGGGAAGCAAACCATCCACCCGGATACAGCCTGGAAGCTGCTGCGTAAGGCCATCCCGACCATTCTTCGGATGGCGCGCACGCTGCTGGCCCCCGAATGGGCCAGGGCAACCATTTTTCGCCGCGAAGAAGCCTTCCGCCAATGGGCGGAAGCCGCCGGGCGGGAAGCCGATACGCTGGAGAAACGGCTGGATTGGATGGCGGAAATCTTCCGCACGCTGCCCCGCTTCATGTTCGAGTGGGTGATCCCCACGTTCGCGCCTGGAATTGCTTCATGGAATGCCCTCAACGGGCTGGCGGTGGGCCTGCCCGATGGGAAACGCCGCGCGCTGGAGGTGACGCGCGGCCTGCCGTATAACGTGACGACCGAGATGGATCTGGCTCTGTGGGAGACTGCCCGCGCCATCCGGGCCGACGCGCCTGCCATGGCGAGCGTGGCAACCGGCGAGGCCGCCGCGTTGGCTGCGGAATTTCAGGCCGGGCGGCTCCCCGGCGCGGCGCAGAGCGCGGTGGAACGCTTCCTGGCGCGTTACGGCGGGCGCGGCGTGGCCGAGATTGACATCGGCCGCGTGCGCTGGGGCGAGAACCCCACCCCGGTTTTCCAGGCCATCAAGAGTTACGTGCTGATTGACGATCCCGACATGGCTCCCGACGCCGTTTTTCGCCGCTCGGTGCGGGCGGCCGAGGCGGCCGTCGAGTCGCTGGCAGAGGCGGCGCGGCGGCAGCGCGGCGGCTGGCTCAAGGCCCATCGCCTGCGATTGATAGCCAGGCGGGTGCGGGCGTTGGCCGGGGTGCGCGAGCTGCCCAAGTTCATGGCCGTGCGCGTCATGGCGATGATCCGCCGCAGCCTGCTGCAATCCGGCGCGGCGCTGGCCGCCGAGAGCGTTATAGAGCAGGCGGACGATGTGTTTTTCCTGCGGATGGGAGAGCTGCGGCAGGTCGCCGATCCCGATTGGCGCGCCGCGCATCGGGATGAAGTCAAAGCCAAAGTGCTGGCGCGGCGGCAGGCGCACGAACGCGAGAAACGCCGGAGGCAGTCGCCGCGCATCCTGTTGAGCGACGGGCGCGCCGCCTACGAAGGCGTCGCGGATATCGAGGGGACAGACCGCGCCACGATTTTGACCGGCAGCCCGGTCTCGCCCGGTGTGGTGGAGGGGGTGGTCCACGTAATTTTCGACCCCCACAAAGAGCGCATGATCCCCGGCGAAATCCTGGTCTGCCCCGGCACCGACCCGGCCTGGACGCCGCTTTTCCTGGCCGCTGGCGGCCTTGTGATGGAAGTCGGCGGGCTGATGACCCACGGCTCGGTGGTAGCCCGTGAGTACGGCATCCCGGCCGTGGTGGGAGTCAGCCAGGCGACAACGCGGCTCAAAACCGGCCAGCGCATCCGGGTGGATGGCAGCGCGGGGCGGGTGACGATTTTGTAGTTGATGAGAAATCCGAAAAATGGGTGTGCGAATGGGGCATAGCCCCATTCGCACACCCATTTTTCGGTATTAATTACCCCACACTCATCGGCGCAG
>DYIZ01000097.1 GCA_020723385.1 Candidatus Aquidulcis sp. | reverse complement strand
CTAAGAACAATATCTCATACCAGAAAGCCGGCCAACGCCCCAGGGCGGCTTTTGCTCACGGAACCTTAGAAGATCTGGGAGCGGGGCTAACCCTGCATGATGGGCAGCCCCTCCTGGTCACGCTGGAGCCAAAAGCTAACAGCGGCCCGACCCCCATCGTTCATACCGGGCACGAACTTGTTTTTTGCCTGGAGGGCCATCTATCTTATACAATCGAGGAGCGAGTCTATCCACTTGATCCTGGCGATAGCCTGCTCTTTGAAGCATACCTGCCTCACTGCTGGCAAAATACAGGTGAAACGGCCTCGCGATCGCTGCTGATCATGTGCCCGGCGGATGAAAGCGACCGGCCAACCGAGCGCCATTTCAAACCGGAATGAGCCGTATGCATCTCTTTTCAAGCAGATCAGATTTTTAGGAGGTGCGCAATGTCTCGTAAATGGATTGTCCTTGGGATCGTGCTGTTTAGTTTAGCCGGGCTGCTTTTGCTGCCGGCTGCCCTGGCCCAGGCTCAGGAACCAACACCAACACCAGAGAATGATGCCAACTGTGTATCCTGCCATGAGCACCAGTACTACCTGTATGACAGCGGCAAATGGTTCTGCCTGTGCGAGGCCCCCATGCACTGTGTTTATTGTCATGGTGGACGGATTGATAGTTATAATGAAGATGTGGCTCACGAAGGGCTGGTGCTCTATCCGACCCGAAATCATGCCGAGCGCTGCCAGACTTGCCACACTGAAGATTATATGTCGCGCGTGGTTACCTTTGAAACGGTAGCTGGCGTTAGCAACACCCCCATCCCCATTATCACGGCGACACCAGTAGAATCAATAGCCGTAACGGCGCATGAGCCGCCATCCAGTCCATTGCTCCTGCGTTTGAGCCAACTCGAACCCTGGAAGCTGGTTGGCTTAGGCGGATTAGGTATCGCAATGATCGCAGTTTTGTTCTTCGGCTATCGCTGTTGGAAAGCTGACTGCATGCCAAAAATTCAATCTTGAATCACCCCAGGAAAATAGAAAGGAGTCGCTATGGCAGAAAGTGTAGGATGTGCCCGCGTATCGGGCGCCGTAACGGGTCAAACACCCGCATCAACAGCCGAACCTCAACCCAATGTTTCTCTTGAACGGAAGGAGTCACTTATGACCGCTCGTGTGGGGCAAAAAGCCCCCGATTTTACTGCCCCTGCCTATTACAAGGGCGGCTTTGGCCCTGTCAAACTATCTGATTTCGCCGATAAGTGGGTCTTACTGTGCTTTTACCCCGGCGACTTCACCTTTGTCTGAGCGACGGAAGTGTCGGCGGTCGCCGACAAATATCCGGTGCTTCAGGAGTTGGGAGTCGAGGTGATTTCGGTCAGTGTCGACAGCCACTTTGTCCACAAGATGTGGAACGATCATGAGCTGAGCAAGATGGTCAAGGGTGGCGTACCCTTCCACATGGCGTCCGATCAGGCCGGCAATGTAGGCCGCGCCTATGGCGTATGGGATGAGAACCAGGGAATTGAGCTGCGCGGGCGTTTTATCATTGACCCGGATGGCATCATTCAGGCGATGGAGGTACTCACCCCGCCAGTCGGGCGCAAGTTCGCCGAATCGGTGCGGCAGATCCAGGCCTTCCAGCATGTGCGCGCCTCGGGCGGCAAGGAGGCCATGCCAGCGGGCTGGGAACCTGGCAAGCCGACACTCAAACCTGGCCCCGACCTGGTGGGCAAGGTTTGGGAGGTTTGGAAGCCGGATATGGAGTAGATCTCTGGCAGAAGTAGGCAACATTTTTAACCACCCCGCCGCCAGTCAGAACGAACGACTGGCGGCGAATTGTTGCCTATGCCCAGTTTGTCACTTTATTATTTGATACCAAGCTACTGTATTGGCTTGGTCGACATTGTGAGGAAAACAAGAGCGCACACCTACAACTATAATTATAGTTGTAGGTGTTGCTAAATACACATTTTTATACTATAATAATAGTTGCAAGATGTCAAATTCTACTATATCGTTATCAAAAGGACTTCGTAAAATGAGCGATCTCGACCTACCTGTCGATCCATGTGATTGTCCTCATCAACACCGTCGCCGCCGCCGGCGCGACTTGCTCGAGGCGCTCCGGCAAAGCCAGGCAGCAGAACGTGTTCCGATGGTTGATGTTGGGCAGAGGCTGCGGGAGAAACGGACCGACTGCGGCTTTACAATCCGCGACCTGGCTAAGAAAAGCGGGCTTAATGTCAACACGCTCAGCATGATCGAAAACGGTAAGGCCTCGCCTAGTGTGGAGACCCTACAACAGCTATCTTTCGCCCTAGAGATTCCCATCGCTGCTTTCTTTGAGGACAGCGCTCCAAAGAATAAGATCGCCCACTACAAGGCCGACAAACGCCCAACCATCGCTTTTGCCCACGGGATGCTAGAAGACCTGGGCGCGGGAATGCCCCGGCGCGGCGCTGAGACCTTCCTGGTAACGCTCAATCCCCTTTCCAATAGCGGCGAGAATTTCATTGTCCATACCGGGCGCGAGACCGTTTTCTGCCTGGACGGGCAATTGACCTACACCATTGAAGATCAGACCTTTGTGTTAGAACCAGGCGACAGCTTGTTCTTTGAGGCTCATTTGCCGCATCGTTGGCAGAATGCAGGCACAACCCCAACCCGTTCATTGTTGGTGCTTTGCCCATCCGACGAACAGGATCACCCAACCGAACGGCATTTCACGCCAGAAACAGCCCGCGTCGAGGAAGTGTGAGGATATGAGCCAGTTATCAAAAACGATGAGTGCATCCTTCAACAGGCGGTTCTACACTTTCCCAGCGTTCAGGGCAGATGTCCGGCAGATCTTCGATCATATGGATGATCTACGCCGGGCAGCGCGCGGGGGCCGGGTGAGTAAGGCCTTTGCTGAAAAGATCATGCTGGTGGTTTCATCTGTAAATGGCTGCCGTTATTGCTGCTACGGTCACAGCCGGGCGGCGTTAGCCGCGGGAGTTTCGGAGGCCGAGCTGCAAAACTTGCTGGCCCTCGATTTGGGCCCTTTCCCCGCCCATGAAGTGACCGCGCTCACCTTTGCGCAGCACTATGCCGAAGCAACGTGCCAGCCCGACCCGGTAGCCTGGCAGCGAGTTATAACTTACTATGGCGAAGAAACCGCTCAGGATATCCTGGCCTACCTGCGCATGATCACGTTTGGCAACTTGCTGGGGAATACATTCGATGCCCTGCTGAGCCGGTTCGCTGGCAAGCCATCCCCCGGCAGCAGCCTGTGGAGCGAATTAAGTGTGCTGCTAGGCGTTGTGTGGATGCCCCCTTCTAGATTGATTCTCCGGATTTTCAACCGGAAACGATCTGGTACGAATGTAAATTGAACTTTCAAACCAAATCTAAAACGAGGAGATACTTTTATGAAAATTGCCGCTATCACCGATGATGGAAAAACCATCAGCCAACACTTTGGTCGGGCTGCCTATTACCTGGTTTCAACAGTCGAAGACGGGCAGATCGTGAACCGTGAGCTGCGCGAAAAGATGGGTCATGCCCATTTTGCCAACCAGCCCCACCCAGAGGAGCAACCCGGGCAGCCGCACGGCATGGATGCCGTCTCGCATAATAAACACCTGCAAATGGCCGAGGCGATTGCCGACTGCGAAGCGCTGCTGTGCCGCGGCATGGGCATGGGCGCCTATGAGAGCATGAAGGCTTGTAACATCCGCCCGGTGGTAACCGATATTGCTGCCATTGACGAGGCTGTCATGGCCTATGTCAGGGGCGAGATTGTAGATCAGGTGGAACGGCTGCATTGATCTATTCAATCGTACAGTGAGAAGTAGCCAGGAGCGAGAGATATGGCCATACGGGTTGATCAAGCATTGTGCGCCGGGTGCGGCGTGTGTGCAGAAACGTGTTCCAACTGCGCCATCTATCTGGTAGATCATCGTGCCGTGATTGATGAGGCCCTGTGTACACAGTGTCAGGCGTGTGTAGATGCCTGCCCCAACGGCGCCATTACCGCTATCTATGAACCAGCCCAGCGTGCGCCAATCGCAGCGCGGCCTGTGGCCGAAACACAGATCATCCCTGCTCCAAACCCTACAGTTTTGCCAGAGACCGCAGCACCCGCGCGTGGCCTGGCGCCGCTGGCGGGTGCCGCGCTGGCCTTCTTGGGGCATGAAGTTGCCCCACGCCTGGTGGATGTGCTGGTTAATGCCCTTGAGCGCCGGCTTGCGCAGCCAACGGCGACTGTTATTAACCCTTCAAATACCTCTGCAAGCGTTTTGACAACACAGAGTCGAGGCAAGCAGAGACAGGCCCGCTACCGCGGCGGGCGTATCGGTACCAGAAATCAAAAAGGAAGGAGGTGAAGATTATGCCAGGTAGAGATCGCACAGGTCCGCAGGGCGCTGGTCCGAGGACCGGGCGCGGCATGGGCTACTGCGGCAGCAATGACCAGAGCGGGTTTGTCAATACAGCCCCTGGTCAACGAAGCGGGTTTGGCTTCGGACGCAGGGGTGCAGGCCGCGGCTGGCGGCATCGCTTTTTTGCCACCGGCGTCCCGGGTTGGGTACCACCCATGCCGGAACAAGAAACGGCCGACTTGAAAGCCCAGGCTGATTTACTGAAAACGCAGCTCGATGCCATCCAAAAGCGCATCGAAGAACTTACATCAAAGTAATCCGTATCATAGGGCGATGCGTGGTACAGGTGGTTTCGCATGATCCACGCATCGCTCAACAGAACAAGGAGATGAAAACATGATCAAGCGAGACTTTCGTGGTAGAGGCGGACAGGGTGGGGGCGGACGGGGCGGCGGCAACAAACCCGGCTCTGGCCCCGCTGGCAACTGCGTTTGCCCCAAGTGCGGGCACAAAGAACCACATGTGGCCGGCCAGCGCTGTGTTGACCGCGCCTGTCCCAAGTGCGGGACAAAGATGATCCGCGAGTGAACCGATGAAAATCATTCTGACTGCAACTTCCCCGAATATAGAATCGGATGTTGACGCGCGTTTCGGGCGTGGGGCGTATCTAATCGTTGTTGATCCTGACACACTGGAATGGCAGGCGCATCCCAACCCTGGCGTGAACGCATCCGGCGGGGCAGGCATCCAGGCGGCCCAGTTCGTCACCGATCAGAAAGCTGATACTGCCATCAGCGGCGACTTCGGGCCTCACGCTTTCGATGCCCTGCAAGCCGCCGGCATCGCCATGTATCTCTACGGAGATTGTCGTACAGTTAGCGAAGCCATCGAACGTTTCAAGGCCGGGCTGCTCCAGCAAGTTGGTGCGCCCACCCGCGGCGACTGCGATGGCGGCCATCACGGGCAGGGCGCATGATTATTGCTGTTGCCAGCGGCAAGGGCGGCACGGGCAAGACCATGGTGGCTGCCAGCCTGGCGCTAAGCCTGGCTGCGCTCACGCCCGAACAGCCGCCCTTATTCCTGGATTGCGATGTCGAAGCGCCTAATGCGCACCTTTTCTTACATCCCGCGTTGACCGAACAGCAGGAAGTGGGTCTGCTAATCCCATCCGTGGACGAGGCCAAATGCACCCACTGTGGTAAATGCGCCGAAGTTTGCCAATACCACGCCATCGCGGTCTTGGGGCAAAAGACGCTGGTATTTCCGCAGCTCTGTCATGGCTGCGGGAGCTGCACGGCGCTGTGCCCAGAGAAGGCAATCACTGAGATGCCTGATCGGATGGGTGTGATCGAGCGCGGCCCGGCGGCGGCAGGCATCTCCTTCGCCCGCGGCGTGCTGGATGTGGGCGAACCAATGGCAGTGCCAGTGATCCGCCAGATCAAGAAGTGGGCGCAGCCGGCGCCTAGCCAGGTGACGCTGCGCGACGCGCCGCCGGGGACTTCTTGCCCGGTGGTCGAAACCGTGCGCGGCAGCGATTACCTGCTGCTGGTCACCGAACCAACGCCCTTTGGTCTGCACGATCTAAGTCTTGCGGTGCAGGTTGCCGTTGAGCTGGGCCTCCCGGCGGGGGTGATCATCAACCGCGAGAACGGCCCCTACCCGGCCCTGGAAGCGTTCTGCGCTGAACAGGGCCTGCCGGTGCTGCTGCGCATCCCCTTCGAGCGCGCCATCGCCGAGGGCGTGGCCCAGGGGAAAACCCTGGTGGGGATTCACCCGGATTATGGCGACCGTTTCCGTCAGATGTTTATGCAAATTGCCAGCCAACTATGAATCAACAGTACAACTCTGCCTCCTGTTTTGCCTGCGGCCTGGAAAATCTTTCTGGGCTGCGCTTGCGTTTCTACGATAACGGCAAAGACCAGGTTTTTAGCCGCTTCACCATTGATCCGCAACACGCTGGCTACCCTGGCATGGCACACGGCGGCATCGTCGCCGCCATCCTCGACGAAGTAGGCGGACGCACCGTGATGATAGAAAACCCCAATCGTTTTTTCGTCACCGCCCATATGGATGTGCGCTTCCGACAGCCCGTGCCGGTAGGTGTGCCGCTTGACGCTACCGGCTGGCTGTGCAAACGCCGCGCCAGCCGCACTCGCGCCCATGCCGAAATCTTCACCAACCAGCAGGGCATACTGGCCGAAGCAGATATTTTATATACCGATCTGCCGCCCCGTTGTATTTGACCCTGCTGAGGCAGCAATGGACTTTGGATGGAAAATATACGATTGACAGGAATGAACCATGCCTCAGTTAGCGAAAGGCGGTAAATGGGTATTCGGCTGGTGTGTGGTCAGGCTAAATGGCGAGATCCGAATTCCACCGGTAGCCTATGCTGAATATGGCTTCCAGCCAGGTGAAAGCGTAATCATCATCCGCGGCAGCCGGCGATCCGGAGGGTTTGGCATTGGCCGCCCCGCAAAGCTGGCGAACTCCCCCTTGGGGTCACGCTTCATTGTACATGCCACGCTTGGCGCAGACGGGCAGGTGACGCTGCCGCCCGAGGCCGGCGTACAGCCCGGTGAGCGCCTGCTATCGGTGCGCGGCAGTGGATTGGCGCTAGGCTTCTTGCAGCGTGGGCCGATCTATGAAGAGGCGCTAAACCATTCTGAGATCGAATTATTTATGGTGGCCTAAAATGTTCATGGTGCGCTGCCTGGTTGATAACAATACCTTGGACGCGGCTCGCTTCCGGACCGAGCACGGTGTTTCTTTTGCAATCGAGACCCCCACCGGCCAGCTTCTTTTTGATACCGGACAAAGCGGTGATGTGCTGGTGCATAATGCCACGCAGTTGGGCCTTGACCTATGTCAGATGGATGCGCTGGTTCTCAGCCATGCACATTACGACCATACCGGTGGTTTGGAAGTATTTCTACAAAAAAGTCGGCTTGGTTTGCCCCTCTATGCCCACCCCGATTTATTTCGCGAACGCTATGCCATTAAAGATGGACAGACACGCAGCATTGGCCTGCAAATGGTTCAATCTGACCTGACAAAACATACAACCCTGAACCTGAGCGCCGAGCCGGCCCAGGTATTGCCCGGGGTGTGGATAACGGGCGAAATTACTTCACGGACGGAATTCGAAGGACGCAGCTCTCATCACTACATCCAGGCAGGCAATGGCTGGCAACCTGACCCCTATCGCGATGATGTGGCGCTGGTATTAGAAACGCCGTCTGGATTGATCGTTGTCTGTGGTTGTTGCCACGCTGGACTGTTGAATACTCTGATGCATGTGCAGCACATTTTCGGCAAAAAGATTATTGCGATTGTGGGTGGAACACATCTTGCCAACCTGGATGTGAATACATGGGAACACACCATCACTATTTTACGTGCCATAAGCGCCTGGGATATGCCATACCTGTTCCTCAATCATTGCACGGGTGAGCGCGCCCTGGAGACCCTGTCGCAGGCTTTTGGCAAAAAAGTAAAGCCCTGCCCAGCAGGCACGGTACTGAGATTTGATTAAGGACCAGACAACTATGAGACCGTGGAGACTCTCTGTAGGCATCATCATTGTCAGCATCCTTATTGTTGCGCAATATATCCTTGCTTTCTTTGTGTTCAAATTGCCAGGATGGCCCCCGCTTCAATGGGCAGGCTGGGGTATCTGGGCAGTCTCGCTGGTCTTTGGATTTGGGCCTATTTTTATCTTGCGCCAGAAAGGGGGGGTGGCAAAGGGGAAGAGCTATGTTGAAACGACGCGCCTGGTTGATACCAGCTTGTATGCCATTGTTCGTCACCCGCAATATCTGAGCGGTATTCTGTTCAACCTGGCGCTGATGCTGCTTGCCCAACACTGGCTGGTGGCTTTGCTAGGTGTCATTTCCGCGGTGTTGATTTGGCTGGATATTCAAGCAGCCGATCGGGAGGGTATCGAAAAATTTGGCGATGAGTACCGGCAGTATATGCAGCGCGTACCTCAGACAAACCTGCTGCTTGGCATTTTTCGCTACATTCAAGCCAAACGCTCCAACAAGAAACCATAGATATTTGAAAAGAGCCTGCCATGAAAACCTTTCGCTGCACCACAACTTTTCTGTATACCCTGGCCATCTACCTTGGTCTGCCGCTGCTTGGCTGGGGATTCGATGACCTGCCCGGCTTTTTTGCTTTTCCGCAGTTATTTGGCTATGCCATCAGCATTGCCGCCTTTGGCCTGCTGGCCGCTTACATGATCCAGCGACCTGGGGGCATGGGCAATACGCTGGGAAAAGGAGAGGAAAGTAAGTTCGTCCCCCGCCAGCGCATTGTGCGCATTTTCATTACGGCCATGTTGTTGTGTGCGCTCATTTTTGTACCTTTCGCCGATCGCCACGACTTTGTGGTTATGGTGGATATCCCTTTAATGCGTTGGGCCGGCCTGGCTTTTGCTGCCCTGGGAATGGGCCTGATCTTCTGGTCGAGCTGGGCGCTGGGCCGGCTGTACAGCCCTGAGGTTACCTTACAGAAGGAACACCACCTGATCACCGACGGGCTATATCGTTATATCCGGCATCCGCGCTACCTGGGCGGCCTGCTTGAGGGGATTGGTCTGTCATTGTTGTTTCGCTCGTGGATCGGGCTGGCCTTGACTCTGGTATTCCTGGTCACCATCCTGTTCCGGATCAAGGATGAGGAAGCGATGATGAGCCAGGCGTTCGGCGCGGAATGGGAAGTTTATTGCCGGCGGTCCTGGCGGCTGATCCCGTTGGTGTTTTGAGCCGGCATCTAGTGGATAGGAGTGCATTCATGGCTGGTAAAACGAATCCTGTGAGCGTGACACCCAATCAAGCCCTGCTGAAAATGACGGCAGGGATCGTGGTCACCTGGCTGATCGTTGGCGCCCTCTTGTTTGGTGGGGCGAGACGGTTGGACTGGGGATTGGGCTGGCTTTTTTTCGCGGTTTGGGGCCTGCTCAAACTGGCGTTCATCTTCCTCCTGCGCTGGCGTGATCCCGCGCTCATGGTAGAGCGGGCCACCCGCCACGAAAATACGCAGCGCTATGACCGCCTGCTGGTGCCAGTGTATTTCCTGCTGGCTTTCGGCGCTATCCTGGTCGCCGGGCTGGATGGCGGCCGTTTCCGCTGGTCTGGGGAGATACCGGCGGCTGCCATTGTCATTGCTTACATCATTTACCTTTTTGGAAATGGCCTGGCTTCCTGGGCGGCGGGCTCTAACCCGTTCTTTTCTTCCGAATCACGCCTGCAAGCGGACCGGGCTCAACAGGTGATCCGCCAGGGGCCATACCGCTTTGTGCGCCATCCTGCCTATCTAGCCACAGTCCTGCTCTGGCCGGTCACGGGCCCGCTGCTTGGATCATGGTGGGCGATCATTCCTGGAGTGCTGGCAGCGCTGACGATGCTCATGCGCACGGGTTACGAGGACCGCATGCTCCAGGCCGAGCTTCCCGGTTATGCGGATTATGCCAGGCAGGTGCGCTACCGGTTGTTCCCGGGCATTTGGTAAGTTCCGTGAGTTGGCTATGATAGTCTTTCACAAAGGAAGGAGAGGCTCGTGAATAACAGCACCCTGTACCACGAAAGATTGACCTCAAACAAGACTGAAGCGCTTTTCCTGGCGCTAACAATCCTTTTCCTGGCGTTGCTGGCCTGGCGCGTGAGCGCGGCCGGTTTGGATGCGCTTGCCGTGGTTTGCTTGCTTTTCTTTGTCGTCTTCCTATTCTATTCGGTGAACTATAGGACACTCGTCATTGACCTTGATCCAGAGTCCCTGAAACTCAAATTCGGGATCTTCACCTGGACCGTGGCGCTGAACAATATTGATGCCTTTGCTCTTGATGAGATCCCAGTGCTTATGAGATATGGCGGAGCAGGGATACACTTCATGTTCATCCGGAAACGCTATCGCGCCTCGTTCAATTTTCTAGAGTACCCTAGAGTTGTGATCACGTTCAAGAAAAAAGTCGGCCCCGTGCGAGATATCTCCTTTTCCACACAGCGGCCGGATGAGATTCAACAGCTTGTCCAATCAACGATGAAGCAGCTTTGACAAGCTAGGCGTTTGGCGTAGAAAAGAAGCTATACCGATGGAGCTTTTCATTCACCTGTTGATTTACTACCTCCTGCTATCCATCTTGCTGTATGGATCACTGGCCTATAACCCGCGCATGTGGCTGCACCGCATGCCGCCGGAGGTGATTGTCAAAGCGCCGGCCAAGACCCTTGCTGAAAAGCAACTCCTGCTGAAGACCGCGGCGATTCCTTTTCTTGGATTGTTGATCGCCTACCCGATCATCTATGTTCTTCAGCAGAATGCCAATTGGCTCAGCTATTTCCTGATCCTCTGCGTTTTTTTGGCTGGGTTTGACGTGTGGGATACGCTGATTCTGGACCTGCTGATTTTCTGCAAACTCACCCCTCGCTTTATCATCATCCCCGGAACAGAGCGCCAGGATTATGCAAACATGAAGTATCACTTGATTAGCGGCGCGAAAGGTCTGGTAATGTCAATCGTTGCTTCAAGCGTTCTGGCAACCATCTTGTTTGTCATAAAGAATTCTCTTGCCTGACCTGGCTTGGCAATCTTTCTGAACAGGAGGCATCACATGGAACTATTCCCTACCTTGAAAATCGGCTGGCTCAACGGCTGGTTGGCGATTGTTCTGCTGGGGTTGACGGAAGGTATTCTTTTCCTGGTTTTCCCCAAAAAAGTGGTGAGGCGGCTCTGGGACCGCTCAGGTTGGAGCCCAAAGCAGCAGGTTTTCACAATCGCCGGGAAGCTGTGCGCACTCGTCTGCCTGGCTTTACTTGCCTTCACGCCGCTCAAAATCGGCAGTCCGGCCTTCGTTGTGGGCATGATCTTGATCGCTTTCGGCTTGCTTGGCCTGGTCAAGGCGCTTGTTGACTTCAAGAACACTCCTCTGGATGAGCCGGTGACGCGCGGCATCTATCGTGTGTCCCGCCACCCTCAAATTGTGACTTCTTCAGTGGTATTGCTGGGTGCCTGCATTGCCATCGGCTCTTGGATAGCGGTAGCCTTTTGGGCAGCCGCCAGGCTGTTGGAGCATTTTGGCATCCTGGCAGAAGAAGAGGTTTGCCTGAAGCAGTATGGAGAGCCTTACCGGGCCTATTTGAAGCGGGCGCCGCGGTATTTTTGGGTGTTTTGAGAATAAACCTTTGGAGATACACATTACATGAAACAACTGGTGATCCTTAGCGGCAAAGGCGGCACTGGCAAGACCAGCCTGGCGGCAGCCTTTGCCCACCTGGCGCATGATGGACATTTGCATATCCAGGCCGTGCTGGCCGACGCCGATGTAGACGCCGCCAACCTGGAGCTGGTGCTGCATCCCAAACGTCTCGAAACGCACGATTTCACCGGTGGTTCGGTAGCCGTGATTGATGCGCAGCTTTGCCAGGGCTGCGGAAACTGCGAGCAGGCTTGCCGTTTCGATGCGGTTATTCCCCCCACCAACACACAGCCTGCTTATGCGGTGGATCCGATTGCCTGCGATGGCTGTGCAGCCTGCGTCTACCAATGCCCCGAAGAGGCCATTCACATGCAGCCGCAGACGGCTGGGCGCTGGTACCGCTCCGAGAGCCGCTATGGACCGCTCTTTCATGCCGATCTTTACCCCGCCCAGGAAAATTCCGGCAAGCTGGTGACGCTGGTCAAGCAAAACGCCCGCCTGTTGGCGCTGGACACCAACTGCCAGGTGGTGATTGTAGACGGTCCGCCCGGAATCGGCTGCCCGGTCATCGCGGCGGCAGCCGGCGCGGACCTGGCTGTAATCGTCACAGAGCCTACCGTAGCTGGCGTGCATGATCTCAAACGCATTTTACAAACCACAACACACTTCCGCATCCCCGCACTGGTGGTGGTCAATAAAGTAGATATTTATCCGCAAGGTGCAGCAGAGATTGAGGCGATTTGTGCTGAGCTGGGCGTTGAACTGATTGATCGTATTCCCTTTGACCCAACCGTCACCACAGCCATGTTGAACGGTGAACCGGTCACCGCTTATCGGCCTGAAGCCCCTTCCAGCCGGGCGCTGGCAGCCATCTGGCAAAGCGTTGCGGCCCGATTGATCCCATCTGGAGGTTCCAATGCCTGATCCTGAAAACGTACGCCAGGCCATCTTAGAGCGCCTTTCAAAAGTGATCGATCCCGAGACCGGTGTGGATGTGGTGCGCATGCGCCTGATCGAAGATCTGGAAGTGAATGCAGCCGGGCATGTAACCTATAAATTCCGCCCCTCTTCGCCGTTCTGCCCGATTGCTGTGCCGCTTTCGCTGGGTATCCAGCAAGCCGTGGCCGAAGTGGCAGGCGTGACCGGGCAAGATACCGAGGTGGTCGGTTTTGCCCTGTCAGAAGAATTAACCAAATGGCTAAAACAGGCTTTTGAAAAGCCGTGAAATTTGGCTATTGAACTGTATTTTTACGCCATAGTATCCCTGGCGCAACAGGCAAACAGAAAAGGAGACATTCATGCTTAATAAAGATAAGGTGATCGAAGCGCTTGAGCGCGTCAATGATCCTGAACTGCACCGTAGTCTGACGGACTTAAAAATGGTGCGCGATGTGCAGGTGCGCGGGGGTAAGGTGGAAGTCACCATTGCCTTGACGGTGCCCAACTGCCCGCTCAAGAGCCAGATCGAGGCGGATGTACGCGCCGCTATCACCGCTTTGCCGGATATCAAACAGGTGTCGGTTAAGTTGATTTCTATGACCGACGAGGAACGTAAGGCGATCTTCGGAGAGTCCAAAGAGGGCGCTGCAGCCCCATACAACCATATCCAGCGCGTGGTAGCAGTGATGAGCGGTAAAGGCGGCGTTGGAAAATCCCTGGTCACTGGCCTGTTGGCAACTGCGCTGGCGCGTGCAGGTTACCAGGTGGGCATACTGGACGCTGATATCACCGGCCCCAGCATTCCCATGTTGTTTGGGTTGCATGGGCCGGTTGAGCCCGGCCCGGTTGGCATTCGGCCAATGCAGAGCGGGGCCGGGGTTAAGATCATTTCGATGAACTTTTTGCTGGAGAGTGAAGACCGGCCGGTTATCTGGCGCGGCCCCCTGATCGGCAGAGCGATTACCCAACTTTGGGGCGACGTGATGTGGGGCGACCTGGATTACCTGTTGGTGGATCTACCACCAGGTACATCCGATGCATCCCTCACAACCATGCAGTCGCTGCCGGTCAATGGGATTGTGATGGTCACAACCCCGCAAAGCCTGGCCTCCATGATCGTGCGCAAAGCCGTACATATGGCGCAAGCCCTCAATACGCCCATCGTTGGCGTAGTAGAGAATATGGCTTACTTCGTGTGCCCGGATACTGGCAAGCAGCATTTCATATTTGGCCCCAGCCACGCAGGTGAGGTTGCGCAGACCGCCGGCGCGCCGCTGCTGGCGCAACTGCCCATTGACTCACGGGTAGCCTCCCTGTGCGATGCAGGAAAGGTTGAAGATGTTGCCCTTGAGGAAATCCCTGCATTGCTTGAGGCATTTATTACCATTCCTGCCATCCATGTCGGCGGTCAAAAAGCAGGTAACAGATCATTCTCTGCGAAAGCCAGCCAGTTGATTGAAAACCCAGAAAACATGGGAAGCCTTGAAAATCCGGATGCCCGTGGATTTGTACGCGGCAAGTGCGGCGACAGCATGCAAATTGATTTGCGGTTGACGGGAGATATCATTCAGGAAGCCCGCTTTACAACGGACGGCTGTGGGGCAACGATCGCCTGTGGCGGTATGATCGCCCGGCTGGCTCAGGCAAAAACGCTGGCCGAGGCGCAGCGAATTACGTCGGAAGATTTGATCACTGCGTTGAATGGGCTGCCTGAAGATCACGAACATTGCGCTGAACTGGCAGTAAACACACTCCGCCAGGCTATTCAAAACGCGGCCGATAATGAGTAAAGGTTCTACCAGGAGAGAAAAATGAGCGACAAAGTAAAGATCGGGATCATTATATGCGACCGCTATCGAACTTGCGCCGGCGGGAAATGCCTGCGGGCGATAAGAAATAAGGAGGGCGCATTTGCCCAATATACCGATGTTGAAATTGAATTGGTAGGTTATACCACTTGCGACGGCTGCCCGGGCGGCAATGTTGAATACACGGGTGAAGAGATGGTGAAGAATGGGGCGCAGGTGATCCACCTGGCTACCGGGCTGTTGGTTGGCTATCCCCCCTGCCCGTACATCCACACTTTCAAAGCCTTCCTCGAAAAACGCTACGGGGTCAAGGTGGTGGTCGGGACACATCCCATCCCGAAGAAGTACCTGGAGCTACACACGAGCCTGGGAACATGGGAAGATGTGGAATGGCAGCCGCTTTTGGCGCCAACCATGACAGATGAAGCCACTCGAGATGCCTATAACTGAGCCGACAGGAGTTCCTATGTCATTTCTTATTCGATGCATAGATTGCGGTCACACCACAGCGTATCATCCCAGTGATATCTGCTGCCCGAGCTGCAAAAGCCAGTGGCGCGAGGCAATTTACCCTTACGATGAAATTGCGCCCACATTCCCGCAAAATATTGCCAGACGCAAGTTTGACCTGTGGCGATACAGTGAGCTCCTGCCTGTTCATAAACCTCTCCCCGCTCTGAAACTGGGCGAAGGCGGAACGCCGCTCATTCGAGCCGTCAATTTAGGGATCATGTTGGGCTGCCCCAATATCTTTATCAAAGACGAACGCCAGGGCCCCACCGCCTCCTTCAAGGACCGCCAGGCGGCTGTGACCATCGCCGCGCTCAAAGAAGCCGGCATTACCGAAATGGTGGCTGCTTCAACTGGCAACGTTGCCATTTCCTACGCAGCCTACGCCGCCCGCGCCGGCATCAAGCTCTGGGCCTTTGTCACCAGCCTGGTGCCAGAGCTGAAAATGCGTGAAATCGCCCTCTATGGCAGCCAGGTGCTGAAGGTAACTGGCACTTACGACCAGGTAAAGCAAATCGCGGCCGAGTTTGCCGAACAGCGCGGCTTATATCTGGACCGGGGGGCGCGCACGATCACCTCGATCGAGGGGATGAAGACCATTGCCTATGAAATTGCCGAACAACTCACCGAAGAACTCGGTCTGCCAGAGGATTCGGGCGCGCTCTGGCGCACACCAACCTGGTATGTACAATCTGTCAGCGGTGGGATGGGGCCCATTGGCATCAGCAAAGGCTTCAGAGAAATGGCGCTCATGGGCTTTACACACCAGGCTCCGGCCATTGCCGCCATACAAGCTGAAGGCTGTGCGCCAATGGTAAATGCCTGGAAGGAAAACCAAGAAGAGGCTGCGCCAATAACCAACCCCAAAACTCATATTGAAACCCTGGCCACCGGCACACCGGGGCGCACATACTCCCTTTTGAGAAAGATCTTCAAAGAGGACCGCGGCGTGTTTGAAAGCGTCACCGATGAAGAATCCTACCGCGCCATGCACATGTTGGCGAAAATGGAGGGGATTTCAGCCGAACCGGCGGCTGCCGTTGCTTTTGCAGGCCTATTCAAGTTAATTCGCGCTGGAACCATCAAGTCGACTGATGTGGTTGTCGTCAATTGCACTGGTCATACAATGCCTGCAGAACCGCTTGTGCTTGGCTCCGGTTGGGCGCGGGATATCGTCCTCCCCCAGCAAGAAGAAAGCCAACCTCAAGAAGAGGGGTTATTGGCTGCACTCAGCCGCGTCGCCCCCGAACGCTTCCCGCGCATCCTCATCGCAGATGACGCCGCCGATGCACGCCGTCTGGTTCGGCGCATTTTGCAGTCTCAAGGCGAATACACATTTTTCGAGGCCGCCAACGGCCGCGAAGCTCTGGATCTGGTCTACAAAGAACACCCGGACCTGCTCATTTTAGATTTGATGATGCCGGGAATGGACGGTTTTGCGGTTTTAGACAACCTGAAAAATGATCCCGAGACAGCCGAACTCCCTGTCATCGTCTCCACCGCGAAAGAGCTGACGCCAGATGAGAAAAATCGCCTGCAAGGTCGAATCCAGGCGCTGATGCAAAAAGGCGGTTTTATGAGCGACGAGCTGTTGGACGAAGTGAAAGCTCTTTTACGGTAACTGGCCTTTGTGAGAAAGTTACGTTGAACGGAGGCAGAAATAGCGGTTCGTGAAATCATCCTGTATTCCGAACACAAAGCGGCCCTGCGGAAAAAGAGCAAGGCAGTTTCGCTTGTCAACCAAAAGGTCCGTCGGTTAATTAGAGATCTCAAAGATACCCTGGAAGCCCATTCCGATGGTATTGGTCTGGCAGCGCCGCAGATCAACATCCACAAGCGAGTGGTGATCGTCTGCCCAGGGGCGCTTGTGGATGAAAAATGGCAGGCTGGCCCGTCTATGGCCATGATAAACCCCGAGATTATCGAGGCCAGCGGCGAACGTAGAGATTTCGATGGTTGCCTGAGTTTTCCAGATCTATATGGCGAGACAACCCGGCCACATCATCTCCGCATCACAGGGCTGGATGAGGACGGGAAACCTTTTGATCGGGCTTATGAGGGTTTCAATGCCGTGATCATCCATCACGAAATTGATCACCTGGACGGCGTGCTCTTTATTGACCGGATTGAAAATCTACAGGATTTGTACACACTGAGCGAAAATGAGCATGGCGAAACGGTACGGGTATCGGTAACTTTGTAACATATCCATGAACACTTCATTGGACTGTATCCCCTGTCTCTTGAGACAAGCTCTGGAAGCGGCCAGACTGGTATCTGCAGATCCTGCTGTTCACGAGCAGGTTATGCGCGAGGTTTTGCATTGGACTGAAGAGATGGATTTGAATCAGTCGCCGCCGGCCATGGCGCAGCGTATCCACCGGCGGTTACGCGAGATAACGGGCATAGACGACCCCTATCTTGCAGCAAAGACTCGGCAAAACTGCATAGCTATCGAATTACTTCCTGAACTCAGGGCCGAAATCCAATCTTCCAGGTCCCCCCTGATGACAGCAGCCCGTATCGCGATTGCAGGAAATATGATTGATATGGGCGTTAACGGGAACGTAACTGAAGCAGATGTACATCAGGCTTTGCAGCAAGCCCTGTCAGAGCCATTCTACGGGGAACAGGCGTTGTTTCATCAGGCTCTTGCCAAAGCACGATCCATCCTGTACCTGGCCGATAATGCCGGCGAAATTGCTTTCGACCGGCTGCTGATCGAGCAAATACCGCCCGAGCGCGTCACGCTTGTCGTACGCGGCACCCCGGTGATCAATGATGCCACGCTGGTTGATGCGCGGGCCGTGGGCCTGGATGAAATTGTCGAGGTTGTTGATAACGGTTCGGACGCTCCAGGTACGCTCCTGGATGATTGCAGCCAGGAATTTCGCCATCGCTTTGCCGATGCTGACTTGATTATTGCCAAGGGCCAGGGCAATTTTGAGTCTCTCAACAATCAACCAGGCAATCTTTTCTTTTTATTCAAAGTCAAATGTCCGATGGTTGCGAATCACATCATGCAGCCAGTAGGAACGCAAGTGATGGCGCACTCCAGCGTTGGCGCACTGGCAATGGCGAACTGGCTTTATCGCCAGTTCGACCGCTATCCGCCTGAATGAACGATTTACATCCGGCTGTTGAAAAAGAGAACCGGAAATATACCCTCTTTTCGTTGGGATCTGGCATCCTGATCGTGGTTTTTATCATTCTATCGAAAGACTAAAAGAGTGACGGCATGAAATATGTTTTCGGCCCGGTTCCTTCGCGGCGCTTAGGACAATCTTTGGGCATTGATCCCGCGCCGCTCAAAACCTGTAATTGGAATTGCGTCTATTGCCAATTGGGGCGCAGTCTACCGTTAACGAATGAACGACGCGAGTACTTCCCGCGCGAAGAGATCATTGCCGAGTTTGAACAGGCCCTGGCATCTCACCAGCCGGGCGAAATAGACTGGGTTACATTCGTTGGTTCAGGGGAGACGACCCTGCATGCCGGCATTGGCTGGCTGATCCGGCAAGTGAAGGCGCTCACTTGCTTGCCGGTCGCAGTTATTACCAACGGGTCTTTGCTCTATCTGCCAGAAGTGCGCCTTGAATTATCCCCGGCAGATGCGGTGCTGCCCTCGTTGGATGCAGGGAATGCCAAGCTCTATCGCCAGATCAATCGCCCCCACCCAGAAGTCAGTTTCAAGCGCCTGGTTGAGGGGCTGGTTGTCTTCCGAAAAGAATATCAAGGGAAATTGTGGGTCGAGATCATGTTGGTACGTGGATTAAATGACACCGAGGCCGCGCTTATCGAAATTGCCGCAGCCCTGAAAAGAGTCCAGCCCGATGAAGTGCATATCCTCCAGCCGGACCGTCCTCCGGTTGAAACCTGGGTGCAGCCCCCGGCTGAGGAAGGGTTGTTACGCGCCCGCGCCATTCTCGGCGAGATTGCCAGGGTGATCCACCCCGCCAGCGGGTCTTTTGATCTCAGCGGGGCCGAATCGTTGGTGGAGGCGGTCGTTGGGATCATCACCCGCCACCCGATGCGAGAGGACGTGTTGATCGAAACGCTGAAACACTTTTCACCGGGAGACGTAACTGCGACACTGGTGGCTTTGGAAAAAAGCGGTAAGGCGCAGGTTGTGGAGCGTTATGGCACTCGTTTTTGGAGTGCAGCACCTGTCTACTACCCAATCTTGAAACCAAAAGGATGAGGTGTTCAAATGTCCAAGTTCTCACTTGAAGTCCTGAAGAGATGCGTGAACCCTTACCTAAAAACCCACGATCCTGATGTAATTATGGGCGCGGTTTTCGGCGAAGATGTTGCGCTGACGCGGATCGAGGCTGGTATGTTAGTTTCACACCTTGATCCGATTGTTGGAGCGGTGAAGAACATTGGATGGCTGGCCGTACATGTGGCCTGTAATGATATCGCCACCAGCGGCGTACCGCCGCGTTGGATTTTGCTGCTGGTCTTGGTACCCCACAAAGAAGATGAACAACTTCTTGATGAAATTATGCGCGATGTTGGCCGCGCGGCGAGTGAAACAGGGGTTTCCATCATCGGAGGACATACCGGATACTCTTCAAACTTATCCAGGCCCTTGGTTGCGGTTACAGCCTTGGGAACCATATCTGGCCGCGCGCCTGTCTGTACCAAAGGCGCCCAGATTGGGGATCATATCTTCGTTACAAAGGGGATCGCCCTGGAGGGGACAGCCATCCTGGCCTATGATTTCGCCAAGGTCGCGTGGCAATTAGGGCTGAGCGAGGGCGAACTGATGGAGGCGCGCCAGTTGATGACCGGGGTGAGCATCATCCCCGAGGCGTTGGCATTGGCTGAACACGGCGCAACGGCAATGCACGATGTGACACGCGGCGGGCTGTTGGAAACGCTGCTGGAGATTGCCTCGCTATCAGAAGTCGGTATGCAAGTGGACGCCCAACGTATTCCTATCCAACGGATTGTCTCTCGTTTTGCCGAGGCGTTCCAATTCAATCCCCTCACAATGATTTCATCAGGAACCCTGGTTGCTACAATCCCATCCGAATACGTAGAATCTGCCAGCCGGAGTCTGGTGGAAAAAGGCATCCACTTCGCCGATGTCGGCCAGGTGATTGATGGCCAGGGTGTAGATATTACTCAACAGGGACAGGTCCTGCATTACCAGGAGATTCATTGTGAAGTAGATGAATTAGCCCGGATGTGGGAGATCTATCCTCGAAATGACCCGTAATCAGGTATACAGGCCAAAAGGAGATACTTATGGACACTTCCAGCATCGAAATCACCATCACCATTAACGACATTCGTCGAACACTTTCAGTTGGATCGGGCGAAAGTCTGTTAGCTGCTCTGCGCCGTGCTTCTTACTTCAGCGTTAAATACGGCTGCGATGATGGCACCTGCGGAGTTTGCACGGTGCTTATGAATGGGAAACCGGTGCGGAGCTGTAAGATCAAAGCCGCCGATGTGGATGGCGCAGAGATCACCACTCTCGAAGGGCTGAACAAAGGGGCTGCGCTGCACCCCATCCAGGAAGCATTTATCGAGACGGGCGCTATTCAATGCGGCTTTTGCACCCCGGCGCAAATCCTGGCGGTCAAGGCGCTCCTGGATAAGAATCCTGCCCCAAGCGAAGCCCAAATTCGCCAGGCCCTGAATCCTGTCCTTTGCCGCTGCACCGGTTACGTGCGTCCGATGGAAGCTGTGCAGCGCGCTGCAGCACGGTTGCGCGGCGAATCTTTAGCCCCGATCACACACCTGGAACAGCCGCTGCCAGCCGACATCCATAATGTCACGCTGCCTGAAGCCTACTACCGGCGGGACGGGTCGCGCGCCCCGCTGCCGCCGCTGGTCTTCACAACGCCGGATTACCCCGTAACGCACATGGTTGGCAAACCAGAAGTCAAGGTGGATGCCGTCAAGTTGGCGCAAGGGAAGGCGGTCTTCACCGATGATTTTCGCCTGGAAGGGATGCTCTACGGCGCGCTGCTCACCAGCCCGCACGCTCATGCTCGCATCAAGCGCATTGACGCCAGCCGGGCGCGTGCCTTAGCAGGGGTGCATGCGGTCTTAACCCACCAGGATATTCCGCGCGTCAAACACGCCTCCGGCGGGCAGAGCCATCCACAGCCCCTGCCCTACGATCAGGTGTGCCTGGATGATAAAGTCCGCCACGAGGGCGACCGGGTGGCGGTTGTGGCTGCCGAGAGCCCCGAACTGGCCGAAGAAGCTTTGAAATTGATCGAGGTTGAGTATGAGGTTTTGCCAGCGGTAGTGAACCCAGTGGAAGCGATGAAAGCGGGCGCTCCGGTAATCCACGACGAAACAGACACCGTGGGGATTCACCAGGCGGAGCGCAATATTGTCCACCACATCGAAGCTGCGGCGGGGGATGTAGAAGCTGCCTTTGCAGAAGCCGAGCACATCTTTACGGGCGAATATCATACCCCCAAGCAGCAGCACGCCCATCTGGAGCCTCATGTATGCATCACCTACTGGGATGAGGACAGCCGCCTGGTCATCCGCACCAGCACCCAGGTTCCATTCCACATCCGGCGCATGGTTGCACCGCTGATCGGGCTGCCGGTCAAGCGCATTCGGGGGATCAAGCCGCGCATTGGCGGCGGTTTTGGCAACAAACAGGAGATGCTCCTGGAAGACTTGTGCGCCCACCTCACCCTGGCCACTGGCCACCCGGTGCGCATGGAATATACTCGCACACAAGAATTCACCAGCTCACGCAGCCGGCATCCGCAGATCATGCATTACAAAGTCGGTGTGAAAGATGGCAAGATCACGGCTACAGAGCTGTACTTGATCGGCGATACCGGCGCCTACGGGTGTCATGGCCTGACGGTCAACATGGTTGGCGGGTTCAAGGGGCTGACCCTTTACAACCCACCCAATGCGCGTTTCGTCTGCGATGTGGTCTATACCAACACGCCGCCGGCCGGCGCCTTCCGCGGTTACGGGGCGATGCAGTGCCAGTTCGGGATCGAAGTTCTGATGGCTGAAATCGCCGAAAAACTAGGGCTGGACGAGGTCGAATTCAAGCGCAACAATTGGATTAAACTCGGAGAAAGCATGTATCTCTCTAAAGCGTTGGGCGAGGGTCGTGAAGGCACCGAGCAGTCTTTACAAAGCAGTGCCCTGGAACAAAGCGTTGAGATTGGCCTGCGCGCCACCGATTTCTATACCAAGCGCCAGGCCTATCGTAAACAAAGCGGACACCTGCGGCGCGGTATTGGCATGTCTGTGATGATCCACGGCAGCGGCGTCGCCGGCCTGGATATGGCCGCTGCAACCCTGAAAATGAATGATGACGGCTCCTTCAACTTGCTGATTGGCGCAACCGATTTGGGCACCGGCTCCGATACCATCCTGGCGCAGATGGCCGCCGAAGTTCTGGGAATTCCGCTGGAGGATATAATTGTCTACTCCTCAGACACTGATTTCACCCCCTTTGATAAAGGCGCCTACGCCAGCAGCACCACCTACATCAGCGGCGGCGCAGTGCGCAAGGCCGCCTTTCAGGTCAAAGAACAGATCTTGGAACATGCCGCGCTCATGCTGGGCATTTCGGAACCGGAAAGCCTGAGGCTGGAAGATCGCAAAGTGATCGCCCCCGACGGCCGTTCGGTGACCCTGGCCGAGGTGGCGTTGAGCAGCCTGCACCAACTGAATCAGCACCAGATCATGGCAACAGCCTCCCACACCAGCCAGGTCAGCCCACCGCCGACCGCCGCCCAGTTTGCCGAGGTGGTGGTGGATACCCAAAGCGGGGAGATCACCGTCGAGCGGTTGTTGATGATCGTGGACTGCGGACGGGTGATCAATCCAATTACCGCGGCCGGGCAAGTAGAAGGCGGCATGGCGCAAGCTCTGGGATTTACCCTCACGGAAGAGATGCGTTTTGACCAGCAGGGGCACCAACTTAATCCGGATTTTGTCTCTTACCGCATTCCCCGTGCTCAGGAAATGCCGGCAGTGGATGTGATCTTTGTCCAAACGGACGAGCCGAGCGGGCCCTTCGGCGCCAAGTCGGTGTCAGAGATAGCCACAGATGGCGTTGCGCCGGCTGTTGCCAGCGCCGTTCACGATGCTACGGGCGCATGGATCCGAGAACTGCCCGCCACGCCAGAGCGCGTCCTGGCTGCAATCAGGACAAAATGAAACCGTTGAGTGATCTTAAAGTTGGGGAACGTGGCGTGGTATGCCAGTTATGCGGTGGGCAGGAATATACCGGGCGGCTGGCTGCTTTGGGATTCACACCGGGAGTAGAGATTACCATAGCCCGAAATGAAAGTCACGGCCCAATTCTCGTGATCGCCCGTGGGGCGCGCATGGCCCTGGGGCGCGGCGAAGCAGGCAAAATCCTGGTCGAGAGATTGGCCGAAAGCGCTGATTCAGCAAAGTTACAGGAAACGCTCACGGCATCTGTAACTGACGAAAAGCCGATCGTAGTTGCTCTGGCCGGACAGCCGAATGCAGGCAAATCCACGGTCTTCAACCTGCTCACTGGCCTCTCGCAGCATGTCGGCAACTGGCCGGGCAAGACTATTGAGCAAAAAATCGGCTTTCACCACACCGAGCAGTTGACGCTGAAGTTGGTGGATTTGCCCGGAACTTACAGCCTGACTGCCAATTCGCTGGAAGAGCGCGTGGCGCGCGATTTCATCTTGCAAGAACAGCCCGATCTGGTGGTGATTGTCGCCAATGCAGCCTGCCTGGAACGCCACCTTTATCTATTGAGCGAGCTGCTGGCCTTGAACACGCCGGTGATCTTGGGGTTGAACATGATGGATGTGGCCGAGCAGCAGGGCCTACAGATTGATGTGCGTGCGCTGGAAGCTGCTCTGGGCTTACCGGTGGCGCCGATGGTAGCGTCCCGAAACCAGGGTGTACACGAGCTGGTCCAAACCATCGAGCGGGTTGCCTTGCAACCATCCCAACTTGCCCCCTGCCGTCCAGAGATCCGGGCTGACCACAAAGTTGTGCTAGAGCAAGTACATCAACTGCTGGCCGACCACGTTCCGGCGCCTTACCCGCCAGATTGGGTGGCGCTGAAACTCCTTGAGGGTGATCTTGAGATCACCGAGATGATGCGCGCCCGGTTGGATGCCGCAGCATGGGAACCGGTACATAGCATCCTCAAGGCTCACGAAGATGCCGTTCTGGCAATTGCCAGTGGGCGGTATGCCTGGATTGAACGGATCGTACGGGCCGCCGTCACACAGCCGCGCGTGGGTCAAATTACTCTGACCGAGAGGTTGGATCGCCTGGCTACACATTCGGTATGGGGAGTATTCGTCTTGTTGGGGATTCTTGGCCTGGTATTTGGCCTCACCTTTAGCGTGGGCGTCCCTTTGCAGCGCGCCCTGGATACCTATGTAGTACAGGCTGCTGAGGAGTGGCTGCGCGCAGCCCTGGCCGGAACGTCATGGTGGTTCAGTGGATTGTTGGTGGATGGTATCCTGGCCGGCGCAGGCATGGTGCTGACCTTTACGCCGGTGCTGGCAATTTTCTTCGCCGTGCTGGGCGTGCTGGAAGACACCGGCTACATGGCACGTGCTGCGTATGTGACGGACCGGTACATGCACATGATGGGTTTACATGGCAAATCCTTTCTGCCGCTCTGCCTGGGCATGGGCTGCAACGTGCCGGGCGTGCTGTGCACACGCATCATTGATTCGCCGCGCGCCCGCCTGCTCACTATTCTGCTAACACCGCTGGCGCCCTGCACTGCCCGGCTGGCCGTGCTGGCGGTGCTTGCGCCCATCTTTTTCGGCCCGGCGGCTATTTGGGCCGCTTTGGGCGTGTTGAGCTTGAACTTGCTGCTGCTGGTTGGATTGGGCTATGGCTTGCATGAACTGGTGTTGGGCGGTGAGCATGTGGCTTTTATCATGGAACTGCCGCTTTACCACTGGCCTAACGGGCGCACCATCGGTCTTTCGGTCTGGCAGCACTTAATGGAATTCATCAAAAAAGCCGGTACGGTGATTGTGGTCATGTCGGCCCTGATTTGGGGACTCTCCTATTTGCCCACCGGCAACCTCCAAACCGGTTACCTGGCCCACGCCGGGCGCTGGCTGTCGCCGGTGGGAAGCTGGTTGGGCCTGGACTGGCGTATGTTGGTGGCCTTACTCTCCAGTATCGTGGCCAAAGAGAATACGCTGGCTACATTGAGCGTGCTGTATCAAGCCGGAACGGTGGAAGGCGGCTTGACTACGGCGCTGATGCACGCGATCACGCCAGCTGCTGCGCTGGCATTCCTGGTCATTCAAATGACCTTTATCCCATGTGTAGCAACGATGGCCGCCATCAAGCAGGAAACGTGCTCGTGGAAGTGGACTTTCTTCAGCATCGCACTCCTGTTGGTGGCTTCGTTGTCACTTGGTCTGTTGGTCTATCGGGTAGGGCTGCTGTTTTGAAAACTATTTGGTTGGCCGTCTGATCGGCAAATAATTGGATGTGGACAGGTGATATCGTGAATATTTTGGATGATCTATTGAATGGTTTGGACATAGATGCGCCAGTGCGCTCGATACTCGTTGGTGTGCACTGGACAGTTGTGTGCAGCCGACATTGCGGGATGGCCGCGACCCTGATGGACAATCACGTTCACGGGCATTCCCAAGTGAGAGACGTGGGCCGCCTGCACACAAAAAGTGCTGGCGAACTGGCTGAATATGCCCGTTCGGATAACCCGCTGGAAGCCAGCATCGGCATTGCGGCGATCAACTCGCTGCTGGAAGTGGACGAACGCCAGGCGGTCGAAATAAACGCGGTTGACGTGTTGATTGAGCATAGCCAGGGTAAGAAGGTGGCGCTTGTGGGACATTTCCCGTTCATCCCCAGGCTGCGCCCTGCTGTCGGTCAGTTGTGGGTGATCGAACAGCGCCCAGCCGAGGGCGATTATCCCGCTGAAGCCGCTCCCGACCTGATTCCCCAGGCAGATGTGGTTGCCATCACCAGCACCGCCCTGATCAACCATACCCTGGATGGATTGCTGAGGCTTTGCCGTCCCGATGCGCTGGTGATGATGCTGGGGCCGAGCACGCCGCTCTCCCCTCTGCTGTTCAATCACGGGGTAGGCATTCTCTCCGGCTCCAGGATAGTCGATGATGCTGCCGTGCTGCGCACAGTTGGGCAAGGCGCTACATTTCAGCAAGTCAATGGCGCTCGATTACTAACATTGAGCCGAGATGCCTCTACCAACCGGCCTGGAGGTGAGACAACACCATGAAAGACAAACAGGGACAAAAACTCAAACCCGAAAATTTGCTACCGGACAAAAATAGTGGTTGACTCATAGTATGCTTAAAGCTCCACCA